>NZ_JAWOUY010000030.1:0-48329 GCF_033339635.1 Vibrio sp. 2092
AGTGAGTTTAAAAGCGAGGGAGTAATCGCGCTGAGTTCTTTTAGTTGTTGATTTCATAACACTCTCCAATTTTGGGGTGGAAAGTGTCAACCTTATTTAGGACGGCACATCAAATACAAAAAAAGCGAGCTCAATGGCTCGCTTTTTTTATTTGATTCGTTTGCTTATTCCGCAGAAGTCTTCTTACTGACAAAACCTAGCTTCTTACCAATCCATGCGAGTAAGATCATTGAAACCATGATCGCAAAGAAGTTTGAGCCTGCTTCTGGGTATTGCGCTTTAATAAACGCAGAGTGACCAAACGCACCTACGAAGAAGCACGCCAAGCCAACTAATGGGATATCTTCTGATACCGGATTATTTAGGTACTCTTGGTAAAGAGCTTGTACAGCCAGTACGAGTGCAATCAATGGGAAGATTGAAAAAGACACTTCACTCATGGTCAACCATGACAACAAAGCATCACCACACATACCTGCAACCAGTGCCAAAATCAGCGTTTTCTTTTCAGATTTATTTCCATTCGACATTATTCTATCCCGCCTTTTAATCGGTTACGTTCACGTTCTTTGCGATACCAATAGGCCCCTTTGGCTATCATTCGCAATTGCATGATCAATCGCTCGGCGAGTTCATCGCGCTCACGTCGATCTAAATCTAAAGCTTCAGCCCCCGAACTGAAAACCAAAGTCACAGACGCTTCTGCTTGAGTATACGCCTCTTCTCTGGTCACGCCGGTGCTCATTAAATACTCGGTTAATTCTGCCGCAAAATGCTGGATTTCTCGAGCAACAGCGGTACGAAATTCAGCAGAAGTGCCGGAGCGCTCACGCAACAACAAACGAAAAACGTTCGGACTACTTTCAATGAATTCCATAAAGGTTTCGACCGAGGTACGAATTACGCTACCTTCTTTCACAATACGTTGACGCGCCTGACGCATCAGTTGACGTAGTAGCAAACCGCCTTCATCGACCATGGTTAAGCCTAGCTCATCCATATCTTTGAAGTGACGGTAAAAAGAAGTCGGTGCAATCCCTGCCTCTCGGGCGACTTCTCGCAAGCTAAGGCTGGAAAAGCTGCGATCCGCACTTAACTGACTAAATGCCGCATCGATCAATGATCGACGTGTCTTCTCTTTTTGCTGTGCGCGGATTCCCATCGATTTCATTCTTAACTTGCTCTTTTTCTGTAGGGTACAAGAGCCTCAATATAACGCAATTTGCTCCTACGGAGAAAGATATGTTGCTTCGCTCGCTCTGAGCGCCGAGAACGTTACTATTGGCATGCATCTAATTGCAATGCTCTCGATGCAATTTATAGACATACAACATACCAAATCACCCTTTTGGTCGATTCTGCGTGATCACTTCCACTCTCTAACAGGCATTACGTGTACCAATAGAGTAAATGAGTTAAAATCGCGCTAAAGCAATGTTAAGCAAATATAACAAGGAAGGCATCATGGCGCATGTTAATCACTATGACGTGATCGTAATCGGTAGTGGCCCTGGCGGAGAAGGGGCTGCAATGGGATTAACCAAAGCGGGACTGAATGTTGCCATTGTCGAGAAAGAAAGCAGTGTCGGCGGCGGTTGTACTCACTGGGGTACCATTCCATCAAAAGCACTGCGTCATGCCGTTAGCCGCATCATCGAATTTAATAGCAACCCGCTATTTTGTCGAAACAACACCAGCGTTCATGCAACATTTTCTGACATTTTAGGTCATGCTAAATCGGTCATTGATAAGCAAACTCGACTTCGTCAGGGCTTTTATGACCGTAACTCATGCACACTTTTGTTCGGAACCGCGCGATTTATCGATAACTACTCAATTGCAGTGATGCAAAGCGACGGTACAGAAGAAATCTATTCTGCGGATAAGTTTGTCATCGCGACGGGTTCTCGCCCGTATCAGCCTAACGACGTAGATTTCTTGCATGAGCGCATCTACGACAGTGATTCCATTTTGAGCCTGAAACACGACCCTCGCCATATCATCATTTACGGTGCGGGCGTTATCGGTTGTGAATACGCTTCTATCTTCCGCGGCCTTGGAGTGAAAACCGACCTTATCAATACCCGCGACCGCTTGTTGGAGTTTTTGGATAACGAAGTGTCAGATGCGCTGTCTTACCACTTCTGGAACAGCGGTGTAGTAATTCGTAATGATGAGACCTATGAAAAAATCGAAGGCACAGAAGATGGCGTGATTATTCACCTACAATCTGGCAAGAAGATGAAGGCAGACTGCTTGTTGTATGCGAATGGTCGAACAGGTAACACCGATAAGTTGAATTTGGGTGCAGTGGGTCTGGAAGCGGACTCTCGCGGACAACTAAAAGTAAACCGTAACTACCAAACCGATATCGAACACATTTACGCTGTAGGCGATGTCATCGGTTACCCTAGCCTTGCAAGCGCCGCTTATGACCAAGGGCGATTTGTCGCACAAGCCATTACGAAAGGTCAGGCAGAAAACTACCTGATTGATGATATTCCAACGGGTATCTACACCATCCCAGAGATTAGCTCTGTGGGTAAAACCGAGCAAGAGCTAACAGCTGCGAAAGTACCGTATGAAGTAGGACGCTCTTCGTTCAAGCATCTAGCTCGTGCACAGATCGCAGGGAAAGACATCGGCAGCTTGAAGATATTGTTCCATCGTGAAACCAAAGAAATTTTAGGGATTCACTGCTTTGGCGAACGTGCTGCGGAAATTATCCACATCGGTCAAGCCATTATGGAGCAAAAAGGCTCAGCGAATACCATCGAGTATTTCGTCAATACCACCTTCAACTATCCAACAATGGCCGAAGCGTATCGTGTCGCTGCGTTGAATGGTTTGAACCGCTTGTTCTAATCTATGCTTCTTGATAGCAGACAGAAAAACAGCAGGCTTGGACCTGCTGTTTTTATATCAACATTGTGTTAGGAAGGTATCCTTGTGCCATTGGTAGAGAAAGATAACCCCTAAACCAATACCCCGCATCAACATAAAGCTCATCATTGCAAACCACAGCGCGTGATTTTCCCACTCGGCGAATAAGTAAAAGACAACGAAGAAACTGCTGGTCGCGACAAACATACTATTGCGCATGTCTTTGCCTTTGGTTGCACCGACAAAAATGCCATCCAATAGAAAGCACCACATCGACGCAAGTGGCATCACCACCAGCCAAGGTAGATACACCGCTGCTTGCTGTTGTACCACCTCAATTGAAGTGATCATGGCGATCAACTGCGATCCCGCCAAACCAAAGAGCGCGGTCAGTCCTAAGCAAATAACCAAACTCCAAAAGAAAGTGCCGACAAGCGATGCACTCAATTGTTGCCTATCTTTGGCACCAATCGCCTTCCCGACCATGGCCTCGATTGCGTAAGCAAAGCCATCCATGCCATACGAGATAATCATCAGGAAGCTCATCAGAACCGCATTTGCAGCGACAACCTCATCACCAAAGCTCGCACCTTGGAACGTCATAAAGCTAAAAGCCGCTTGCAGACACAAAGAGCGCAAGAAAATATCGCGATTCAATTTCACGAAGCGCCCTAACCCATGCTGAGTGTCAGCAAGTAATTGCTTGGGTGACGGCAACTGACGTGCTTGCCATGTCTTCCACACGCAGACCAAACCAAACGCCATGCCTGAGTAATCAGCAATCACGGATGCAAGCGCAGCACCTTCAACTTTCCAACCTAAGCCCATCACAAATAACAAATCGAGAGCGATGTTGGTGACATTGGTGATGATCACCATCCACATTGGTGCTTTGGAATTTTGCGTTCCGAGCAGCCACCCCAACAACACAAAATTCATTAGGGCTGCGGGGGCACTCCACACACGGATAGAGAAATATTGCATGCCGTAGTGTTTTACCTCTGCGCTGGCGTCACTCCAGCCAAAGATCAAATCAGCTATCGGGGTATGGGCAATAAGGAAGACTAACGCAAACAGCAGCGCCATAAGTGAGCCTTGCATAAACACCAAGGCAAGTTGCTTTCGGTCTTCACCCCCATAGGACTGCGCCGCCAACCCAGTAGTCGACATACGCAAAAAACCAAGCAGCCAAAACGTCACGCTGATCATGGTGCTGCCCAACGCAACACCACCCAAATACCAAGCGTGGTCTAGATGACCAATCACCGCAGCATCGACCAAACCGAGCAATGGAACAGTAATATTCGACAGCACCATAGGTATCGCTAAAGCTAAGACTTGGCGATGAACTTTTGGGTTAGATAAAGGAGAGAAGATTGAATTTGTCACAGGCACCTCATCAGTAAGATCGACGAGTGTACCTGAGCGCTTAACGACTAGCCAATTACCACTTGATGTGAACGAGGACTGGCGTGAGGCGATGCTTCAACATTGGAATCTTATTAAGCCAACGCTGCCAAGCTTTCCAACGAGAACAGAATCTATCGAATGGCGAGAAAGCTTTCACCCATTGTGCCCATGGTAACCATTGCAATATCTGTGCTGCAGGCGCTTCAAAGCCATGAGCATAACGATCAGAGCCAAGCTTTTGCCCCCACTTGGTTTCCGTTAAATCTCCTGCCAGCACCATACACAGTTCAGCAGAAACAAAATGTCGACCCAAGGTTTGAATAAATTTCGCGACTTGGCGCTCTGTGCAATCGAGCAGTGCCATTTCACATAAAATGAGTACTGGTGCTTGCTCTGGAATGGCTAACGTCTCTAGCCACGACATTTCATCCACACTGCCACAGCGATGTTCATAGCGTTCATTTTTGTGGAACAAGCGCTGACGCCATACCAAATTTTCCGTCACATCCAACTCTATCCAATGGCAGCGTCCATTATCCAAACGATAAAAGCGGGTATCCAGCCCCGCTCCGACATTGATTATCCAAGCATCGGGATACTGCTGTAAGAAGTGACTAACCTGCTGGTCACAAAGCTGAGTCAGCGTCACGTGCAGCAATTGCTTCTGCGCAATATCACCACTCAAACAGTCCGGCGCCATCTTACAGCTCAAACACGCTTTAGCAGCTATCGGATCGTACACCAAGCCATTGTCGACCATGCTTTCACGGCTACGCAATAACAGTGGCTTTAATAAATGGTTAGGAACTTGATGTTTAGACTGAGACATGGGCATTTCCTGCGCCAGAGAGAAAACATAGACATTAATAAAGATGATAATGAATATCAATTACATTATCAAGCTTATAAATTGGTCAAAAAAAACAAGGTTAAGATGATGAGCAAGCTTTTGGAGGAAGTAGAAAAAGAGAAAAGACAAAACAGCCCAGATCAACTGGGCTGCTTAAATACACTTACATCCAATCGGTATTACGAATAATACCAACGGCTAAACCTTCAATCGTAAGGTGCTGAGACGTTAAGTCCACTTGAATTGGGGCAAACTCTTCATTCTCAGCATGCAGTAATATGGTTGAACCTTTGCGCTCCAAACGCTTCACAGTCACATCATCATCAACACGCGCAACGACAACTTGACCGTCTCTCACGTCTTGGGTTTTATGCACCGCGAGCAAATCGCCATCCATAATCCCGATGTCTTTCATACTCTCGCCATTTACACGAAGTAAGAAATCCGCTTGCGGTTTGAACATCGCAGGATCGACTTGGTAGTGCGCCTCTACGTGCTCTTGAGCCAGAATTGGCTCACCCGCTGCAACTTGACCAATCAATGGCAAACCCTGCTCATCATTGGCTGCGTCTTCAAGCAGGATACGAATCCCACGAGAAGCGCCTGGAATAATTTCAATTGCTTGCTTACGAGCAAGCGCTTTTAGGTGTTCCTCTGCGGCATTCGCAGAGCGGAAGCCAAGCTCACGCGCAATCTCTGCACGAGTTGGTGGCATTCCGGTGTCATCGATTTTACTTTTAATCAAATCGAAGACTTGTTGTTGGCGTGGCGTTAACGGCTTCATGTCTCACCTGTCTTTTTATACAGTTAACTGTGAGTATATCCAGTAAATGCTCAAATGAAAACCCAATTGGTTGTTTTTTAATTTATTTGTGGAGAGCTTTCAGCTTACCGATTAAGTTCATTCTTTATTCGTTTAAAACACCGACTTTTCAGTTAATCAAGTCAAAGCAATAACTTAGGGGTTCGACTAATTTACAGCCAATAAAATTAAAAGGTTTGACCAGTTTCTGGTATCCTTGCAGCGCTTAAATTTTATCGCCTAGGCTTATTTCTATTGCCGTACTCATCTCTTTTTATAGAGAAGACATGCAAAGCGGAAACTGAAATAAGGTTAGGCCTGTTTGAATACCTATTGAGGCTGTGAACTTTATGTCTTCTGGACAATCATTTTCACGTTCATTACTAAAACTACCTTTATCGGTACTGGTAAAGGGCACCACAATCCCGTCGAACCCGATTGAAGATCTGAACATCGACCTAACTAAACCGATTGTATATGCCCTGCCGTTCCGCTCGAACGTGGATTTGCTGACACTGCAAAAACAAGCCATGAGCCTTGGTCTACCCGACCCGCTCAGCCCGCTGGAAATCAATGGCAAAACGCTGAACCGTTTCGTCTTTATCGCTGCGCGTCCAACTGTGATGAACAACGATAATGATGTCCCAACCGATTCTGTTTCTCTGTTCACTGACTTACTGGAACTGCACAAGCTGGATAGTGAGTTGGATGTTCAAATGATCCCTGCAACCGTGCTTTGGGGTCGTAAGCCAGGTAAAGAAGAGAACCAAAAGCCTTACCTTCAACCGATGAATGGTCCGCAAAAAGCCAAAGCAGTAATGGCGGCGGGACGCGACTGCTTAGTTCGCTTTAGTCCCGTGGTATCTCTGCGTTATATGGCAGACTCTCACGGTACCGACAGCGCAATTGCGCACAAACTGGCTCGCGTGGCGCGTATCCACTTCTCACGCCAGAAACTGGCTGCTTCAGGCCCAAACCTGCCACAACGCCAAGTGTTGTTTGCTCGTTTACTAAAATCTCCAGCTATTGAACTGGCGATTGCTGACGAAGCCAAGAGCAAAAACATCTCGATTGATAAGGCACGTAAAGAAGCCCACGACATCATGGATGAAATCGCTGCCGACTTCTCCTATAGTCTGGTGAAAAACGGCGACCGCATCCTGAGTTGGTTATGGACAAGACTATACCAAGGTTTGCACATCAATAACGCCTCGACTGTGCGTCGTTTAGCGCAAGACGGCCACGAAATTGTGTACGTTCCGTGTCACCGTAGTCACATGGACTACCTGCTGTTGTCTTATGTTTTATACCATGAAGGCATGGTGCCTCCGCACATTGCGGCAGGCATTAACTTGAACTTCTTCCCGGCCGGTCCGCTTTTCCGTCGTGGTGGGGCGTTCTTTATTCGTCGTAGTTTTAAAGGCAACAAACTGTACTCAACCATTTTCCGTGAGTATCTAGCTGAGCTGTTTGCCAAAGGCTATTCAGTCGAGTACTTCAGTGAGGGTGGTCGTTCACGTACAGGTCGCTTACTGCAAGCGAAAACGGGTATGCTGGCTATGACCATCCAAGCAATGCTACGTGGTTTAAACCGCCCAGTAACGCTAGTGCCGGTCTACATCGGCTACGAGCACGTAATGGAAGTGGGCACTTACGCGAAAGAGCTGCGTGGCAAACGCAAAGAGAAAGAAAACGCAGGGCTTGTACTGCGTACTCTGCGTAAACTGCGTAACTTTGGTTTGGGCTATGTGAACTTCGGTGAGCCAATTCAGCTCAACCAGTACTTGAACGAGCATGCTCCTGAGTGGACGAAAGACATCGACAGCATGGGTGGTAACAAACCACAATGGATGAATCCTGTGGTGAACGACCTTGCTAATAAGATGATGACGCACATCAACGATGCGGCGGCGGCAAACGCGTTGACCTTGTGTGCAACCGCACTGCTTGCTTCTCGTCAACGTGCACTTTCTCGTGACTCGCTGATCAATCAGATTGAGTGTTACTTAAAGCTACTCAAAAATAACCCGTACTCAAGCACCTCCACTATCCCTATCGAAAGTGCTGAGGAGTTGGTCGATCATGCAATTTCGCTTGATAAGTTCGTGATTGAAAGCGATAGCATGGGTGACATCATTTCGCTGGACCGTAGCCAATCGATCCTGATGACTTACTATCGCAACAACATCATTCACTTGTTCGCTCTGCCGTCATTAATTGCCCAAATGCTCATTCGTCAGCGCAACCTTTCGGTAGCCAAGATTCAAGCGAATGTCGCGCAAATCTACCCATTCTTGAAGAAAGAGCTGTTCTTAAGTTACCAAGAAGACGAGTTGGATGAATTGGTCGTTAAAACACTGCATGAATTTGCCGATCAGAAAATGATTAGTCTTGATGGTGATAAGCTGGAAATCAATCAATCGAACAACCAGCCTTTGGTTCTGCTAGGTCGTACGATAACTGAAACGCTGCAACGCTACTCTATCGCGATGAACTTGCTTGTTGCTTACCCTGAGCTGGGTAAATCGGACCTAGAGCAGAAGAGCCAAGATATTGCTCAGCGCCTAGGGCGTTTGCACGGTATTAATGCGCCAGAATTCTTCGATAAAGGTGTGTTTACCGCCATGTTCAATACGCTCAAACAGCAAAAATACCTCGATAACGATGGTAACTGTGACACGAAGAAAACGCAGCAATTTGCACGACTACTGTTCACTCTGCTTTATCCAGAAGTGAAACTGACGATCGAAGAGAGTATTCACCAACTTCGGTCGTAACCGTTTTACCTTCTTCCAATAAGAAAAAAGGCATCCAATCGGATGCCTTTTTCTATTTCTTCGCTTACCAAAATGCGACCAGTAACCCTATCGCTATCACCATGCCAACATAATTGTTGTTAAGGAAAGCCTTAAAGCACAACTCACGCTCACGGTGACGAATTAAGTGCTGCTGATAAACAAACAACGACGCTGCAATCAAAAGGGTCCAGTAGTAACTTTGTCCCAATTGGTAGAACAGCCCTAACCAAACCAACATCGCGAGTGTAATCAGTTGCAACACACCAATAATAAGCTTGTCATGACGACCAAACAGAATTGCCGTCGATTTAATGCCAATCTTTAGATCATCATCTCGGTCTACCATCGCATATTGAGTGTCGTACGCAATGGTCCACAAAGCGTTAATGAGGAACAAAAACCAAACAATCAATGGTAATTCCCCAGTTTGTGCAGCCCACGCCATTGGAATCGCCCAGCTAAAAGCCAAGCCTAAAAATAGCTGTGGAATATGAGTGTAACGCTTCATAAATGGATAGATGAACGCCAACACAATGCCAGCGAAGGATAGCTGAATCGTCAGCGGGTTCATGGTCAGCACTAACAAAAACGAGCTGATACCCAAAACCAAAAATAATCCAATCGCTTCTTTTGCTGTCACTTTCCCTGATGGCAGTGGACGTTGCTTAGTACGCTTTACATGGCCGTCGACTTTGCGATCTGCAAAATCATTAATCACGCACCCCGCACTACGCATTAGGAATACCCCCAATACAAATACGATGAATACATCCCAACTTGGCATCCCTTGGGCTGAGATAATTAGCGCCCAAATCGTTGGCCACATCAGTAACAGTGAACCAATCGGGCGATCCATGCGCATCAGTTGCCAATATGCTTTGGCTTTTTCTGCGGACATTTACACTGTCTCCTTAGCGTAAACTGGTGAATTAGATAAGAATAACTCGGCGACTAGCATCGGTTTGTGATTCATCCACAACCTTGAGCGTCGCGCTAACAAACGTCCTTCTGGTACGGCTACCCATCCCATTTGCAAAGAGTCCCGCTCAACGTTATCTGCGCTGAACACAGTTAGTCCTAATGGGATATCCCCTTGTTGAGCCAAATCATACTGCTGATCAACTAAGGTTGAGCGAGGAATCAATGTCCGCCCAATAACCCAGTTATTATTGTCACCGCACAAAATTACCTCTCTCAGTAAGCAATCTTGTTCGGACAATAACTGGCTTTCGTCCTGTTTTAATGTCGCTGCAGTGACGATCTGATTTTGTAGCAATTCTACCGTTAACGCTTGGCAGTGCTGTTTTAAACGACGTGACAAAGACCCTTGCTCTTCAAGCCAGTGCTTGGCAAATTCATTTGGAAATTCGAATTCTTCGGGGTTTTGCCACTCTACTTCCAATAAAGAAGCAAGATAGAGTGATGTTGGCTGATTCATACTAGTATTCAATTGGAGGCTTTATGCGTACAATAAAGCAACAACTTACCGTCCATAGTAATGTATGTAACCGTAAGTTCCGTTATTTGTTATAGACGGCCCATTGTATCAAGACTGAAGCGATTCGAATATCGCGATCCAGAGAAAGAAAAGTTAGAAATATGTACAAACGTTATATAGCCCAAATTATTTTTGCGTTAACCATACTATTCGCCGCACCAAGTTGGGCTGAAACGGAAGAAGCTGGACCTAAGTTGGCATACTTTACCCTAGAGCCTGACCTCACTACTAACTTTTACACCAAAGGCAAAAAGTTAGGTTATGTGCAAGTGCGCATCGACATCATGGTAATGAGTCAACAAGATTTATCAGTTGTTGAGCATCACCAACCTTTGATTCGCGATGCAGTGATTGAATTATTGGGTAAGCAAACAGAAGATACGATTAAGTCCCTGTCTGGCCGAGAAGATCTGCGCAAAACCTTAGTGACGACCCTCAACGAAACGCTTTTGCCTGAAACAGGTAAAACCATCATTGCCGATTTGTTGTTTACAAAATACCTTTATCAATAAACCCAAATCCGTTTGAACATAAAAAAGACCGCTCTTGAGCGGTCTTTTCATTTCATCTGCTTTAGGCTTGCTGTTGGTATTTCATCTTGCCTGAATCAAACAGCGCAATCGCCATCCCCGACAGTAGCCCAACTAAGTGAGCGGTGTTTGCAATCGCCATAAATGGCTGCACAAAACCAAGAACTAACCATACCAACATAAAGACGATGATTGGCTTGGGTAGCGTAAGGCCTAAATGTGGCAAGCGGTAACCCAATATCCACAAATAACCAAGCAGTGCATAGACCACGCCAGACAAACCGCCGAAGTTAGCCCCTTCAACATAGAACTGGCCTGCCCCTGAAAACGCTGCCGACACCACAAAGAGTTGCAATAGCTTACCGGAACCGAGACGACGTTCGATGTCGCCACCCAACTGCCACCACCATAGTAAGTTAAACACGATGTGAGTTACTGAAAAGTGCAGTAACGCATGACTTAGCCATCGCCACACTTGCCATTGTTGCCCCTCAAAAGCCGGGAAGTGCAACAACTTAAACACGCCATTGCCAAAGCCAAACATTTGTAACAAGTAGATGATGATACAGACTGTCATGATCAGCAAAGTCATGGGGCCAGCTTTCGCTTTGACCATGCTCATGATACTCGGGCTGGAATAATGAAATGTGCTCTTACGAGTATCGGCAACGTCCCACGAGGCGGCGCTGTATTTTGAATCAGACGGGTTAGCAAGGAACTGCTTAAGTTCGGCTTCCGCTTCTATTTCATGCTGGCTATCAGTCAGCCACAGCGCAAATTGCCCATCCCCTTCTGGCATCATTTCGATGTCAATTTGGCGAGAGGCCATATAATCAATAAAGGCTTGCGCCATACGTGGATTATTTAACGTTACCAATCTCTTCATTAACTTCTCACTATCGGTAGTTCTGCTCGATGCCAGGCTTCAAAGCCACCATCTACACTGTACACCTGTTCAAAGCCTTGGTTAACCAAATATTGCGCCGCACCTTGGCTACTAATACCGTGGTAACACATCACTAGAATAGGTTGTTCGAACTCCACTTCATCCATAAACGCAACGATCGTATCGTTAGTTAAATGATACGCGGACTCCGCATGCGCAACGGCAAACGATTGAGGGTCACGGATATCTACAAGCTTCGCATCACCCTGCTCGAGCAGCGCTTGCGCACCTTGTACATCGATATGCTTAAACTGATCCATTTACTTTCTCATTGTCTTATTAATATACCCAAGCAACCTCGAACCTAACGTACTAATCAGCGCCCGTGGTACAGCATAAAATCCATATTTGAAGCTGCTTGGGTATACTGCCGCTATTGTAACCTATCCAACGGCAAACTTAGACACATGGATAATCAGGGTTTTCAAAAGTGTACACATTCCAACCATTTGTGGATAAAGCTGTGAATTGCGTTGATAAAGTGTATTTGGATCTTTTGATCCACAATATGTAGTGATGATCCTGATCTAACTGTGTGTATATCTATAACTATCCCCAGATGGAAAAGTGCTTGAATCCCTTATTTTGTCCGGGTTTCGAACAGTTGATAAATAATTACTTCACAGAGTTATACACAGGTAGCACATAAAATCCAGATCGCAAACGCTATCGATTTTCGATCGACAATAAAAAAGCCGAGATCACATGATCTCGGCTTTCTATGAAAATCTTACTTTCAATTAGCAGTGGAAATTAAAATTCACCCACGGCCAATTTTAGTTTCTTCATTGCATTTTTTTCTAGCTGGCGAATACGCTCGGCAGAAACACCGAACTCATCAGCTAAGTCTTGCAATGTTGCTTTCTCATCATCTAACCAACGAGAACGCACGATGCGCTGACTACGCTCATCCAAACTCGCTAATGCATGACCCAAGCGATTGTTGGTGTGCATTTCCCAGTTGGCGGCTTCAATGTTGTCGGCCACATCAGACGATTTGTCTTCTAGGTATAGCATCGGCGCTGTGTAAGCGTTTGAACTGTCGTCTTCATCAGTTGGCATATCAAAGGTTGAATCCACCGCCGCTAAGCGTGATTCCATCTCGCGAACTTCAGAAGGCTCAACACCTAACTCGCGCGCAACGGTTTCCACTTCACCGTTGTTAAACCAACCCAAGCGCTTTTTCGACTTACGCAGGTTGAAGAACAATTTACGTTGCGCTTTAGTGGTCGCAATTTTCACGATACGCCAGTTACGTAGCACGTATTCGTGGATCTCTGCTTTGATCCAGTGGACAGCAAAAGAAACCAAGCGAACCCCTACTTCTGGGTTAAAACGCTTAACGGCTTTCATTAGACCGATGTTACCCTCTTGCACAAGATCCGCCATTGGCAAACCGTAGCCAGAGTAACCACGAGCAACGTGAACAACGAATCGTAGGTGCGAAAGAATTAGACCTTTTGCAGCCTCAATCTCACCTTTATAGTGTAATCGTTCTGCCAGCTCACGCTCTTCGTCTGCAGTCAGCATTGGGTAGCTGTTTACTGAGCGAATATAGCTATCAAGGCTATCTTGCGTGACTAGAGCCATCGGATACGCTTCTTTTGTCATTCAATTCCTCATCAATCTCTGATCTGGAGCATTACATTGCAATTTAGCTTCGATATCTTGAACTCAAAATGAACAAGTTTCAAGAAGGGGAAGCAATTATCCATAAACATTTGGTCTAAGCAAGGGTTCAAAATTAGCTAGTGCTAATGAAATCCAAGTAATAAGACCGCCATCACTTAAACTGGTTCAATTTCTTTTAAATGTCGTTGCGCAGAAAAGCGCGCCGCAATACATCCCAAAAGACTCCCAATGATGATTAATAACAAAGATTCATCCCAACTTAGACCAATCAGGCGGAACTGGCTATCGTACAACGCAGCAAGATCTTCCACCGCACTGTTCATGACAATGGTCACTAAAGCCGTTACCAACCACGCAATAGTGGCACCTAACACGCCAAACCACATACCTGTGTACAAGTAAGGGCGCAGAATAAAACTGTCCGTCGCACCGATCAGTTTCATGGTTTGAATCTCTTCTTTATTCGCCAACACATTAAATCGCAATGTATTGCCAACGATTAAAAATACCGCACCGAGCATCAGCACTGTCAGGGTAATGACAATAATACTCGCGAGAGTTTTGATGGCATCAAGACGCGCCAGCCAGTCTTCGTCAAGTCTCACGTCGGTCACATCTTGTTGCTCTCGAACGTCTTTGGCTAATGACTGAATATCACTTTTTAGCTCCGAATCTGGCGTAATCACCAACACACCAGGAAGCGCATAGCCACTTAAAAGACTGATAGCTTGGTCGAACCCTGCATATTGGCTTAAATCAGATAGACCTTGTTGCGGTGAAATATATTCTACCTCTTTTACCAAAGGCCAAGTTTCAATTTGATCTTTGAGAACCATCACTCGCGCATCCGGCATGCCTTCAACTAAGTAAGCACTAACTTGTGAAGGAGAAGCGACATCTTCCGCTGCCCCTGCAACGTTTTTCCCCAATAGATACAAACAAGCTGGCATGGCAAGTGCCATGGAGATGACCGCTAGGGTCAGAATGTTGCCTAGTGGTCGTTGCCATAAGGCGCTAAAAGAGGATTTAGCTTGTTTTACGTGGACAGAGAAAAAACCATCGGTATTCGCACGCTTGGCACTACGGCCTTTCCCCTTCTTTTGGGAGTGCTTGTTACCTGCCATAGTCTTCTACCTCACTTAGGAAGCCTTGATTCAATTCAAAATGACGATACTGTGGGCGAGTGTTTACTAACCCCACATCGTGCGTGGCAAGTAAGATTGTCACGCCCGCACGGTTAAATTCTTCGAATAGACGCAACACACGGTTGGATAATTCTGGGTCAAGGTTACCCGTAGGCTCATCAGCCACCAGCAACGTTGGTCGATTAACCACAGCACGGGCAATACCGACGCGCTGTTGCTCACCACCAGAAAGTTGACTAGGTAGACAACGAGCTTTATCGAGTAAGCCCGTTTTATCTAACGCCGCAGAAACACGTCGTTTGATTTCGTTTTCAGAAATCGATTCGATACGCATTGGCAGAGCGACATTGTCGTACACACTGCGATCCATCAATAGGCGATGATCTTGAAAAACAATCCCAATATTGCGGCGCAAAAAAGGGATGTCTTTGCCTGGAATACGCGTGATGTCGTGGCCATTAAAATGGATTTTGCCATCGGTTGGTCGCTCTATCGCGCAGATCAATTTCAGCAAGGTACTTTTACCAGCCCCGGAATGTCCGCCTAAAAACGCCATTTCACCGCGCCTCAGGTGAAAATCGACTTTTTGCAGTGCTTGTCGACCACCTCGGTAAGCTTTGCTTACTTGCTGAAATTTGATCACCGTTGATTTCCTCTAACTCTTTTTATTCTTCACGACTAAACAGTGCGTCAATAAACTCTTGAGTTTCAAATGGACGCAAGTCTTCGATACCTTCACCCACACCAATGTAACGAATTGGAATACCGAACTGATCAGCAATAGCGAAAATTACGCCGCCCTTGGCTGTACCATCCAGCTTAGTCAAAGTAATCCCGGTTAGAGGGGCAACATCACTGAAAAGTTTCGCTTGGCTAATGGCATTTTGTCCTGTACCTGCGTCAAGCGTTAGCATGATCTCATGTGGTGCAGATTCATCAATTTTCTTCATCACACGTACAATCTTACGCAGCTCTTCCATTAGGTTCGCTTTGTTCTGTAGACGACCTGCTGTATCAGCAATCACCACATCCACACCACGTGCTTTTGCCGCTTCAATCGCATCATAGATAACAGAGGCACTGTCTGCGCCAGTATGTTGAGCAATCACAGGAACATTATTACGTTCACCCCACACTTGTAGCTGCTCAACCGCTGCGGCACGGAAAGTATCGCCCGCTGCAAGCATCACTTTTTTGCCTTGAGTTTGGAACTGCTTCGCTAGCTTACCGATGGTCGTGGTTTTACCCACGCCATTTACACCCACCATCAAGATGACGTAAGGCGTTTTGTTGCTATCGATTTCTAGTGGCTGTTCGACTTTAGAAAGAATCTCAGCCATTTCTTCTTTCAACAAACCATAAAGGGCTTCGCCGTCTTTCAGATCGCCACGTGTGGCTTTTTCTGTCAGGTTGTTGATGATTTTTGTTGTGGTATTCATGCCCACATCAGCAATAAGCAGTTGCTCTTCTAGCTCTTCAAATAAGTCTTCATCGATTTTCTTACCGCTGAACAGACCGAAGAAGCCAGCACCAATATTTGCTTTTGTTCGGCTTAGGCTGCGTTTAAGACGAGCAAAAAAGCTTTCTGTTGGCTTTTCTTGTTCTTGAACACGAGGCGCGGCCGATACGACTTCTGGCTCCTCTGCTTCTGCTTCTGCTTCTGCTTCTGCTTCTGCTTCTGCTTCTGCTTCTGCTTCTGCTGGGGCAGTCTCTGATTGTTTCGCTTCTTCTTCAAGTTCTGGCGTAGCTTCCGCTTGCTCAGCAACCGCTTCGGTTTGCTGCTCTTCAGAAGGCGCTTCCACTGCTTCTTCTTTTACTGTTTCTTCAGTTTTTGGTTTTGGGCTTTGTTCTTCGTCACCAAAACCTAGCCACGAAAGTAATCCGCGCTTCTTTTTTTCCGTCATCTGGGGCTATCCTAGATTGTTCTTTTATCTATTAATGACTCTTTTTTGACAAGATTATTATCTGTCTAAAAAAGGCTAATGACAAAGTTCTGAAAACTTTCCGATTAGGTAATTCTAATCTTATTAGTGTTACACTCTGTCATCTTGAATATTCTGGGCTGTATCCAAGCTCCAAGCTCATTGCTTGGGCGATTAGATATAGTATCACTTTATTAGCGGTCAAAAAATCTATGGTAAGACGTCGCCAGCAAAACTCATCACAAAAAAAGCCAACAACGGGCTTTGTTCGCATTATTAGTGGCTTATGGAGAGGCAGAAAACTTCCTGTACACGATGCTGAAGGCTTACGCCCCACGACAGATCGCGTCAAAGAAACGCTGTTTAACTGGTTAGCTCAAGATGTACCACAGGCAAAATGTCTCGACTTATTTGCTGGCTCTGGCGGCTTGGGATTTGAGTCAGCTTCGCGCCAAGCAGAGCAAGTGACCATGGTTGAGCTAAACCCACAAGCTTTCCAACAGTTACAAAAGAATGTTGCCTCTCTTAACGCGAACAACATCCAAGTGGTAAATACCGACGCACTGAGTTTTTTGAAGCAACCGGGTTCTGCTCACCATGTGGTGTTTATTGACCCACCGTTTCGCAAAGGTCTATTGGATGAGACCGTGGCTCTGCTAGAACAAAATGGCTGGCTCGCGGAAGATGCGATGATTTATATTGAAACAGAAAAAGAACTCAATATTGCCGACTTACCAGAAAACTGGCAATTACATCGAGAAAAAACAGCAGGCCAAGTGAGCTATCGTCTGTACGAACGTACCTCCGCATAACGCCTCGATTTAAAAGGATACTTAAATGAAAGCACTAATTATGCTGGCCAAAGCGGCTATCGCCTTTGTTTGGTTAGTATTAATCCTAAATATTTTTATGCCCTTTCCCGGCAATGCCGCGATTGCGCTATACATCATGACCGCTTTTTTGTTCATCATGCACGGTTTACAAATGGCCATCTTCATTGGTGCATTTGGCGACAAAATAAAAATGAGCAGTTGGGAAAAATATTCAATCCTGATTTTTGGTATTTTTGCCCTACTCGATATTCGTCGTAAACACATGATGTAATCGCTCAGATACGAAAAAGCCGCTCTTGTGAGCGGCTTTTTTTCTGCGTTTCGTTCGTCACCCAATGTAACTTTTTACACCATCCAAGAACATTTGAGTGGAGATCATCACCAGTAACAAGCCCATTAAGCGTTCTACCGCCTTCAAGCCACGTTCACCCAACAAGCGATTAAAGAAGCCATAAAACATCAGTATAAAAAATGTTGCGCCCCACGCAATTACGACTGATGCTGACATTTCCAACATTTTCTCTGGATGTTGCGAAGACAGTAAAAGCAAGGCTGCAATCACTGAAGGGCCCGCGATCATAGGAATGGCCATCGGAACAATAAAGGGCTCCTCGCCTGCTGCCAGTCCAGTAATGCTGCCAGCACTCGGGAAAATCATCTTAATCGCAATAATGAAGAGAATAATGCCACCTGAAATGCTGAGCGTTTCTGGCTGGACATGCAAAAAACTTAAGATGCTTTGTCCTGCAAACAGAAATAGCATCAAGATCAGTAAGGCAAACAGTAGTTCACGAATCAATACCTTACGACGACGCTTGGGATCGATATGTTTGAGAATAGACAACACAATCGGCAAGTTACCGAGAGGGTCCATGATTAGAAACAGCATGGTCGCTGCAGAAAGAATGTCCATATTCTGGCCTCACCTAAAAAATGGCGGCCAGTGTATAGCAAACTGACAACATGAGTATATGACTGAGGGCGAAAACACCATATTCACCCTCGATCTTAGCCGCCGTTTAGTGATTGCAAACTCGCGCCATATTGACCACAAACTTACCTTCAAGCTCACGAATTTTGTCGCGCTTGAGCAAAAATGCTAGTAATGCATCTAAGTCTAGATCATTCAGTTTACAGGTGTGAAAGCGAACGCTAGCGCCAAAGTGCTGTGTGAGGGCTTCGCGATCCATTGGTGTTTCTCTAAGTAGGTTTAGCAGCTCGTGAGCATGGATTTCACTCATTATTGACTCCAGTTATCAAGAACAATGCGTTCAGTTTACTGAAATCCTCAAGAGCTGCTTTGACTTAAATTAGTAAATGATTGAGGCAACAATGAGGGCATGAGCAAAAAAGTAACTACCACTCACCCACAAATAGGCGTGTTTCATCGGTTTTCGATAACCGTGTATCGCGTATGCCAGCGCCGAATAGATCAGAACTAAGGTTCCGCTAAAGCCGATAGCATTGGCGTAACTCGGCACTTGTAACCAAACTTCACCGGCTGCCCAAGCAAGTTGAACCAGCATCATCCCCATGATCACAACAGGGAATACCAGAGAGTCGAGTTGAGGCAGCAACAAAAAGAACGCCACGATACTCGCTGCAAGCAGCAGGGCCAACAGCCACCAGACAATCTCACCATTAAGCTGCACCCAAAATGACTTGCTGTAGCATACCTGGGCAACCAGATAAGCCGTAAAATAGATTAGCTTACGAGTTTTAAACGAGTGCAGCGTATCTGCCACCATAGACACAATAAGCCCACCCGCAATCCAGTAGGTATATGTTGCGGATGCACCTTGAGTTAACACCAACACAAGAAGAAGTAGCAGAGTAAAGATTTTAAACACGAGGGATTGTGTCGGGTTAGCTTGCTTTGCTCCCAACACGGAATACACACCTGATAGCCCTATCGCCAGCCAACTCCACATGCAGTATACACCTTTTACTTAAACTCGCCGCTAGTCTAGGTAGACCAGTTTTGATGTAAAGACACAATCTACGAAAGTTGGATCTCGCTAGCGATTCGAAACATTTTGTAACCCTCAGCCTACGTAATAATAAAGCCGATGAGCCAGAATGATGCCACTAAACATTGGGGCCAAGCTTTGCTCATCAGCCGAACCCATCAAATCACACGACACAATAACCAACGCTTTCTAAAACTATTTAACTGAAAAACAGATAAGTGCTCCAGGTAAGCCGCCATTTCACAAACTGACGATTAAACCACCAGGATGTATGTAATGCAGGCAACAAGAATAAATAACAGACACAAAATAGAAAATAGTCTTGGTAGCGCCTTAAGAGAGGATAAACTACTGATGACTAGGGGTAAAAACTAAGAAAACCGACCTTAATTCAGTAAAAAAAACATCAGACAAGAAAAGTAAGTCAATGATAAATAAAACCATAATTTCAATAACAGATAAAAGTGCAGACTTCATAAACCATAAAATCACTAAACACTTTTGAAGCCCATATTTTCTCATAAGGTAAGAAAATCTCACTCCATGCTTTCGATTTGACGATGCAACCTCATAGCACATTTTTTAATTTTCTCAATTTTTGAGAAATACAGACAAAATAAACACCCAACATACCATTCGAAACAAAAAACAATTACAAAGCCAACATCACAAACCATTTAGTATTATAAAATCATACACTTAAAACAAAAAAGAATAGAAATAAAACAATGTGAACACTTTAAATACAGCACAAAAAACATAGTTTCATTAGTCAGAATCACGTAAAACCAGACAAGTTAAGTGTGGTTTTTGAAAAGATTAACTAGCATATGTTGATCAAACCCCAAAAACAGTGCTATATTAAATTCATCGAGTTCATCAAAGATTAAGGGGTAGTGTTATGATTTCATCTTCTCAAAAACAAGGGCTGGTTATGATTGCAGTGGTTGTGGGTTTAATGACACTGCCAATGATGTACTAACCCAATGATTTAAAATAAAAAAGGACGCAAATGCGTCCTTTTTTATTTATCTGTATAGCTCTACTGAATGTGCTTAGACAAAATATCCCAGTGCATATAGTAGAAACCAAGAGCGGCCAGCGTAATCAACGTCATTAGCAAAATTGCTGTACGCCAAATAAAGCGAGAGCTTCTTGGTGTCAGCTCTTTTTCACAAGCATCACATGCCGCCATAAAGCCTTTACGATCATCCAGCTTGTAATCGTCTTCGTGCACCACTTTGTTACGCACGGTTGCGATGAATCGAAGCTTTGCTATCACGTCATGCGGTAAACGTTCTTCACAACTATTAATAAGTTGGTGCAACCCTTTCCCTTCTGCATGGTACTGAGTACGCAAAAGTTTTTCGATCGTTCGGGTACGCATGACTACTTTTTCAATATCTGACATCGTAACCCTCCTTACCAGACCCTTCCTATGTTCATTATTTTTATTCTTCTATAAATTTAGAGCTTTTTCGAGCCGTTAAGTGCAATTTTACTTTCAATTTGTGCCCTTGAGCTCATATAGCCTAACAAGTGAAAGCCGCTTCGTTCAGCTTTAGTGACTTCGCTTGCAGATGAAGCGACGATTTCATCGTGCATCATTAAGATAAATCGTGAAGTGCGCCGAATAATCTCCATATCCCTTTCATTAGATTATGAATAAGTTACCTCAACTCATCGTTTCGTCAGCGAGTTCTGTAGAATGGGACCCGATAAAACATTGGAGGTTAATATGCCAATCTCACTTATTGTCGCCCTATTCGCCCTTATTGCCTTGGGCGCGTGGGTGTTTTTCCGTTTTTATAGTAAGCACTATGTGGGCGAAGACGCTCCAGAGCAAAGCGCGCAGGTAACGGTTCTAGATAAACAAGCGATAGACATCCCAAACGCACCACCAGGTCAAGACGATCAAGAGTATTGGATTTACGTTCAACGTGGTTCTATCGGTCCAAAGCGTGAATTCCAAATTGGAGTGCATTACTACCATGCACTTAACCCTGGAGATAAGGGAACACTGACCTATCGCGGCAACAAGTTCCTTCACTTCGCTATCAAACGTTAAGGCAGTAACCAACGGGTCTTGGCAGAACGAGAAAAGAGATAGCTCATCGCCAAGGCTCCAGCTCCACTTAGAACGATCCAGACTGGAATCACCCACGCAGGATGTCCTGTGTACCAACCGAACTCTTTCATCGGCCATAAGAAAATAGGGTGAAGTAAGTAAATCCCCAAGCTGTGCTGACTGATCACACTTACCACTTTTTGTACTTTTGTTGATAAGCCTTCACCAAAGTAACGCCCGATCATAAAAATCATCGAAGCCGCTAGAATCACATTCAGTGTTTTATAAGAGAGCCAGCGCCCAACCGTATACTTCTCCGCCTCTAAGCTATTTGTCACAACCATAGTAAAAGTCACTGCCAACGCCACGAGTCCTAGCCCAACAAATAAGGTCACCATAGAGCGATTCAAAGGTACCTTTTGAAATAAAACATACCCCAGTGGAAGGTAACCCATATAAAGCCACATCTGATTACTCCAAGGGCCATCAATCTTGAACAAGAACAGAGTGCTGGTGAAAAGCCAAAATGCGAGATAGGTATACAAGACGTTGTCATCCACGTTGCGTACCATCCATTGAAACAGCGGAATCACAAAATACAGTGGTATAAAGTAATAGAAAAAGCCGAGATGGTAATACGTTGCGTGGAATGGGCTATTGCTTAATACCTCTTTTACGGTTTCAAAATCAAAGCCTTGAGAAGTCCAACCTGAAAGGTATGCATAAAACATCGACCAAATAAGAAATGGAACTAAAACTTTGCCCAAACGCCTTTTGATATAATACTTACCGTCAAATGGTCGAGTGTCACTGAGCATTAGCGCTCCGGTGATCAAAATAAAAACTGGCACTGCCCAGCGGGTTACGCTATTCACGCCTACCGCTGTCAGCCATTGGTCAAATGGAATCACTCCTAACTCATTTCGATACGGTGCCAAGACGTGAATGGCGATCACTGCTACCGCTGCGAAGCAGCGCAATAAATCAAAAAACAGAACCCTTTCTCTCATACCTTTCCCTACTTTGAGTCGCTTATCGTTTATAGCATAGGGTAAATCTCAACCAGTGAAATAGTTAACAATCTGTTTTTGCTTATTTTTAACTCAACAATGACCTACAACGGGGATTTCATCACCACTCTAATCACTTAACGAGAACCAAAAACCAAGCATCAGTATTCACTCTCGATGCCAAACCGACACAATCTGATTACAGCAAACGGCGCATAAGAAACAAAAATGGCTCCGATTTGGAGCCATTTATACCATCTACAGATAGCGATACTGGGGATAGTTACGCAGTAGCAACATCAGCTTTTGGCAACTTAATTGAAATCAGCGTCGTCAGTGCCAAGAAAGCAAAAGAAACCCATAAGCACGCTGCAAGACCAGCCTCTTGGTAGATCCAACCCGATAATACCGTGCCAATCAAACGTCCCATCGCATTGGCCATGTAGTAAAAACCGACATCCAACGAGACGCCATCGCCTTTAGCGTAGCTCACTATCAAGTACGAGTGCAGCGAAGAGTTAATGGCAAACACAGCGCCAAAAATCATCAAACCTACCACAATCACCAATTCAGGCTGCCAACCGATTTGCACACCATAAGCAATACCAGCCGTAATTAACGCTAGGATTCCTGCCCACACCAATGCTGCACTACCATCAGGCACACGACCTTGCGCTTTGCCAGTAATACGCGGCGCAAAGCCTTGCACAAACCCATAAGCAATGACCCACGCTGCGAGAAAGCTACCAACCCACAAGTGATCCCAGCCAAACACGCTACCAAGATAAATAGGCAGAGCAACGACAAACCACACATCACGAGCACCAAACAAGAACATGCGTGCTGCGGATAAAATGTTTATCGATTCAGACTTGGAGAATATTTGGCGAAACTTAGGTTTACTCTTTGCTTTACCCATGTCCGCTTCTAGCCAGATCATGCTGCAAACAAACACTAATGTAAGTACACCCGCCATAATAAACATCGAGTTTTGAAAACCCACCCAAGACAGCAGCAAGCCACCAACAAAAAAGCCCGCTCCTTTGAGTGCATTCTTCGAGCCAGTCAAAATCGCTACCCATTTGTAGAGCGCACCTTGCTGTTCGTCTGGTACTAGCGTTTTAATCGCGCTCTTAGCACTCATTTTGTTCAGATCTTTGGCAATCCCCGACAGAGCTTGCGCTGCCATCACCCAAGGAATGGTCAGCCATGCATTTGGTACTGCGAGCATCAGCAACGCAAACACTTGCATCGCTAAACCAATGTTCATGGTTTTATTTAGGCCTAACCTTGCGCCCAACCAACCACCAACCAGGTTTGTCACCACACCAAAAAATTCATAGAAAAGAAACAGTGAGGCAATAGCTAACGTGGAATAACCTAAGTCATGAAAATAGAGCACCACCAGCATACGCAGTGCGCCATCGGTCACCGTAAAGTTCCAATAGTTAAACGTCACTAACATGTACTGACGAATACTTTTGCTTAATTGAGAAATCATATTGACCTCATATGTACAGCGATAGAAGCATTTAGATCATCATGTTCTAAATACTTCCTAACCTGTACAGCAACATTGACCAATACAGTGTTGCTGTGATTTTCAAAAAATGCCCCAACATCAATAAAAAGCAAAATACACCTTAAAAACAATGCATTAGTTAATATTAATGGCTTTTCTTGTAAACAGTCGTATCCTGAAGAAGCTCGAATTTAGCTTTTGGATCATAATGAACCAAAAGCTATTTAAGCTGATCAAGCGTCTTGAGCCACGCGTTCGATATACTCAACTTGCACAGGTTTTGTAAATGCACCAGGGCGCAATGCCTGCACTTCTCGCACGATATCTTCTAACTGCCATTCCTTTTCTAGGAGTAGGTGAGCAGCGAACAAACCTGTGCGCCCCGAACCACCCATACAATGCATCGCAACTTTGCCACCTTGAGCAAGAATCGCGTGCAGTTCCGGACTGGCTTGTTGCCACTTCGTCGCAAATTCTTCATTTGGTGCGCAGTCGTCTTCAATCTCGATCTGGAACCATTTCATACCCAGTTGCTGAGTGGCTTCACCCAATGCAGAGACATTCTTCGCAGCTAATTCACTATCATCTAATGCAGTAACGACCGCTTGAACACCCTGCTCTTTCAACTGTTCTAACGACGCATGCAAATCGACACCTTTCGTTCCTGGGCACGGTGTTAAGATTAAAGCACCGGAGTCCAAATCTAATTGCCATGTAGGATGAGACATTGTGACCCCCTTTTAAGCCAAACCAACGTTACGAACCAGCTCTGCTGTGCGCGTTGCATAACCCATTTCGTTATCGTACCAAGCATAAATCTTAACCATACGAGAACCCACAACCATGGTTGATTGCGCATCAACGATGGTTGAACGTTGGTCGCCTTTATAATCGATAGAAACTAAAGGACGCTCTTCGAAGCCAAGGATGCCTTTCAAATCACCTTCAGATGCTTCTTTTAACAGTGCATTCACTTCTTCTGCTGTGGTATCACGCTTCACATCAAAAATGATGTCTGTTAACGATGCGTTTGCTAGAGGTACGCGAACCGCATGACCATTAATTTTGTCTTTTAATTCTGGGAAAATTTCGACAATCGCCTTCGCGCTACCCGTCGTAGTCGGGATAAGGCTCATGCCGCATGCTCTTGCACGGCGTAGATCTTTGTGTGGCGCATCCAAAATAGTTTGCGTATTCGTCAGGTCGTGAATGGTCGTAAAAGAAGATTGTTCGATACCCAATTTCTCATGAATGACTTTAACCACAGGTGCGATACAGTTAGTCGTACACGAAGCTGCTGTCACGATACGATGTTTTTCAGGGTCGAAAATATGGTCGTTCACGCCCACCACAATGTTCGCGATACCTTCTTCTTTCACAGGTGCGCTTACCACGACACGTTTCACGCCTTGCTCTAGGTATTTGTTTAGGAATGATGTTTTGCGATGTACGCCTGTCGCTTCAATCACAACATCACAATCAGACCAGTTCACCGCATCGATATCGCGTTGTTGAGTCGTGGCGACACGCTTGCCGTTGATGACGAGCTCACTGCCTTCGACCTGAACTCCATGATGCCAACGACCTTGCACTGAATCGAATTCTAATAAGTGACCAAGCGTAGCGGCGTCACCTGCGACATCGTTGATTAACACAAACTCCAATTCTGGCCAATCAAATGCCGCTCGCAGCGCTAAGCGACCAATTCGGCCAAAGCCATTAATTCCTACTTTAATTGTCATAGTTTTACCCTCTAATCTTCTACCTTGAATCTCTATTCGCTGTTAACAGCAAGCCTCACGACTTTTATCGTGTAAGCGTGTGATGTCGTCTTGGTATTCCTGCTTCAAACAGTTTGATGCCACTAAGTCTTCAATTAACTTTCGCATCCAACCTGGCAATTGCTGTGATAACTCGTAATACACCCATTGCCCTTGGCGTTTATCCACCAAGATGCCACTGGACCGTAACTGAGCAAGATGACGAGAAACTTTCGGCTGGCTCTCTTGCAGAGCAAACGCCAAATCACCAACGCAAGTTTCACCTTCACGGGCCACGAGCATTAAACAACGTACGCGTGTTTCATCGGATAACAGCTTAAAAAACTGATGTGGAAGCATAATGAACATACCTATATATGGATATGCGTATATGTTTATTTAATTAAGATATATCGTCAAGAGGAAACCGTCCATCGTCATAAAAGTTTCACATCTAACGAACAGCTTGATTGTAAAGAGAGAGATTCAAAGAGATAAAAGATAAGACACGAAATTATGCAGTCGCGATGCTTTGACTCCAGCGAACCGCTTCACCTAAGGAGAGCTTCACTTCCTCTAAAGGCAACCCCAATTGCATCGTGATTTTTTCAACCCCTGACCAATCGGCACGCTCGTAGCACTCTTCGAGGGAAATAAGTGCACCATAAACCCCTTTGCGATGTAATAGCGCTTGTTGTACTGAATGACTAAGCGGTAACTGCCTAACTAAAGATTCCACCGAAAGATCCAACAGCGCATCTAGAATCGACAGCAAACCAACCATAAAACCTTGTTCGTTGAGGTGAGAGAAGGGCTGATAGCGCGACATCAATTGGCAAAATTGAGCTCGTTGCAATGAAAGGTGATACAGCTCTCGAGGCTTGTTACTGGAGATATACGATGCCACAACCAAAGAGACAAACTGCTTAAGGTTATCCTGGCCAAGATAAATCAATGCCTGACGAAAAGAGCTGATTTCGACAGCCAAATTCGGCGCTTGCGTATTTACAAAACGCAATAATTTATATGACAACGCGACATCTTGCGTAATGATGGACTCGATACGAGTAAAGTCAGGCTCAGGAGCACAAACTTCACGAAACAGTTGCAATGCCAACACTTGCTCAGGACTGACGTATTTAGTCTGCGAGACGAGTGGCTTGCTAAAAAAATAACCTTGGAAAAATTTAAAGCCAGCCGCTTTCGCTTGCTCAAACTCTTCTGCGGTTTCAACACGTTCTGCTAAAAAGTGGTATTTGACGCGTTTGGCAAGGTGTGTTGTGACAAGTTCACAGGCCTTTTCGAGCCCCATCGCCATAATGTCGAGCTTCACAATATGCACATATGGCAAAAAACGGCGCCATTCTGGTGTTAGGGTGAAGTCATCCAAAGCGATCAAGTAACCTTCTCGATAAAACTCACGAATCGCATCAAGAAGCTCATCCGTAGGTTGGCACGTTTCCAACACTTCGATGACAATTTTGTTTTTCGGCAAACTGCGCGGCAAACGTCGCACCAAACTTTGATGAGGAAAGTTAATAAAGCATCTTGAAGAGGCAATCACTGGGTTAGTACCCAGTGATAGGAAGTTTTCGACGATCAGTCGGTATGTCGCTCGATTTGAATCAATATGTGAAGGGTATGCGTTACTCTCCCCGTCTCGAAACAACAATTCATAACCCAGCGTCTGTCTTTTTCGGTTAAAGATCGGCTGGCGAGCGACATACGTTGTATTCATGCTAAAGAAGGACCTATAAATGGCTTATGACTTTGCAGCTGCTAATAATGCACCACAACCCATGAACATTGAACCGAATACTTTGTTTATTTTTCCCATGATTTTATCGGAGCGAATAAAGCGTCCCATTTGTGCTGCCAAGCTCGTGTAACCCAACATTACACACGCATCAATCACGACCGTAGTGACGCCAAGCACCAACAGTTGCGTGATTTGGTCTTTTGCCGGGTCAATAAACTGCGGGAACAACGCCACCAGAAAAACAATCGATTTAGGGTTGGTGAGGTTAATTAACACTGCCTTGTACAACAGCGCCGTGCCTGACATCTCGTTGTGGTTTTCAGCTGCGACTAAGCTTGATGTGTCGCGCCATTTCTGAATCCCCAACCAAACCAGATAAGCGGCACCAACCCATTTAATGACAGAAAAGGCGGTTGCTGACTGCGCGACAAGCGCACCAATACCCGCCCCCACCAGCGCGATGTGGATAACTAAACCAATTTGTAAGCCAATAATGGCACCCAGTGATTTACGGGTACCGTAACTCAAACCATTACTGATTGAGTTCACCGTGCCAGAGCCCGGAGCCAAACTAAAAACGATTGCTGTTACTACATAAGCTAACCAGACATGGGTATCCATTGCATTTCCTCACTAATTCTTCGATGATACATCGCGTAAACAACGTATCTTCAGGTAATCAACTAATGGCGACTAACCATTCACCTTTGACTTATACTCAAGAGACATTATTTGAGCAAGCAATTGGTGGTCCGATCGCAGCACTTTGGCAAACTCGCCAAGAGGGCTTTGTTAAAGGGACTGAGAAAAAGAACATTTACTGGTGCAAGCTAACCAACCCAGAGCATAAAAAAGCCGTGCTGATTGTAAATGGACGCATTGAGTCTTCCTGGAAATACCAAGAGCTGTTTTACGATCTCTACCGCCAAGGTTTCGATGTCTATTCCTTTGACCACCGCGGTCAAGGTTTATCAGATCGTTTATTATCTGACTCAGATATGGGTCACGTCTATGACTTTACTGATTATATTGATGATATGGACATCGTCGTAAAAAAACACGACCTTAGCGAATATCAACAATGCTTCATCATCGCGCACTCTATGGGCGGCGCGATCGCCACACGTTACCTGCAAACTCACCCAGAACACCCTTTTACTGGTTTGATTCTAAGTGCGCCCATGTTTGGCATTAACCTGCCATGGTACCTATCACCAATAGCGATTCCGGTCACACAAATTATGTCAGCGGTATCGACTTTGCCACGCTATGCACCAGGACATCAGGCCTACTTCCCTAAGCCCTTTGAAGATAACCCACTTAGCCAAAGTTACGGCCGCTACCAATGGTTCCGAAACCTATATACGGAAAAACCGGAACTGCAAGTCGGTGGGCCAAGCACTCGCTGGGTTTGGCAAGGGCTCATGGCCGCTAAGCAGTGCTTTTTATTAACTCGCCAAGTCAAAATACCAGTAATCCTAATCCAAGCCGGAAACGATCGGATTGTTAGCAACCTCGCGCAAAAGCGTTTTATTGATAAATTGCGGAAAACCAACCCGCACGCGGAGCTGCTTTCCATCGAAGGCGCACAGCATGAAATCTTATTCGAGACCGACAAGTATCGTAATCAAGCGCTCGATGCGATTTTCCGCTTTATGAATGACCCTAAATCGCCATCAAACAAACAAGCACAATAAGAACTCTAGGCGACCATTTCACGACTAAGATTAAAGAGGAAATGTCTACACATCGATTTACCCTCTTTTTCATCCTCATTTTGGCGTACACTGCTTGAACTTGGCTACTTTGACACTGTGTTTAACCGCATAGTGCTATGAGCCCAAGTTCCCCCGCATTCGGAGCAGTACGATCTAGTCAGTCTGCTGTACTCCGTTTGCAATTCACCTGTTCCACACTATCCAAACCGTTTACGAGGACTTCATGAGCACATCGCTACCTTGCAAAGAGATCACCAAAATCGTTGCCTCTGATCTGGATGGCACGTTACTCGCACCAAACCATCAGCTCAGTGCTTACTCAAAAGAGACGCTAAAAGCGCTGCATGAAAAGGGTTATACCTTTGTCTTTGCAACCGGCCGTCACCACGTAGACGTTGCGAGCATCCGTCGCCAAGTTGGCATTCCAGCTTATATGATCACGTCGAATGGTGCCCGAGTGCATGACCAGGAAGATCAGCTAATGTACAGCGAGAATGTCCCTGCGGAACTGGTACAAGGCGTGATCGACACGATCAAACATGATCAAGAAATACTTATTCACATGTATCAAAATGATAGCTGGTTGATGAACAAGGATGATGAAACGTTACGTGACTTCCACGATGAATTCACTTACGTCTTATTTGATGAAGACCACGCCCCAACTGACGGTATTGCGAAAGTTTTCTTCACGCATCCAGGAGAAGACCACGAACGTTTGGTCGTATTTGAAAACAAACTACGTGAGCAGTTTGGTGATAAGCTGAACATCGCATTTTCAACGCCTTGGTGTTTGGAAGTAATGAGCGCTGGCGTATCTAAAGGCCATGCTCTTGAAGCGGTAGCGAAAAAACTCGACCTCACGTTAGAAAACTGCGTAGCATTTGGCGATGGCATGAATGACGTAGAAATGCTGTCGATGGCAGGTAAAGGGCTAGTTATGGGTACATCACACGAAAAAGTGATGAAAGCTCTACCAAATAATGAAGTGATTGGCAGCAATGCGGAAGATGCGGTTGCACACTACCTACAAGAACACTTGCTGTAAGCTTCAATACTCCAAATAATGAAGGGCTGCACATTCGCAGCCCTTTTCTTTTATCGCTGACTTGGCAGCTTCTCTTTGCCAAGAATCGCGTCCCATTCTTCTTCTGTCACGGGCATAATCGACAAGCGATTTCCACGTTTCACCAACGGCATGTTCTCAAGTTCTGGCATCGCTTTCATCACCGACAACGGAATCACTCGCGCCGTTTTACGTACAAACTCTACATCCACCATAATCCAACGCGGGTTGTCTGGGTCTGACTTTGGATCGTAATAATCGCTTTCGGGATCGAATTGGAAATGATCGGGATAGGCTTCTCTCACAACTTTAGCAATACCTGCCACGCCAACATGTTTACAAGAAGAGTGGTAAATCAGGACTAAATCGCCCACCTTCACTTGGTCACGCATCATATTGCGCGCCTGATAATTACGAACTCCCTCCCAACATGAAACCTTTTGGGTTCGAAGCGTGTCAATAGAAAAGGTATCTGGTTCAGTTTTAAATAACCAATATGCCATAATGCCATCCGATGCCGATTGAGTAACAATAATGAGGAAGATATAACATGAAGGCTTTGAAAAACCCAGTGGCGCTTGCCACCCTGCTGGTTCTGCAAGCATGTAGTTCACAGCCGCCACAATCTGGTGCTGCTGACCCAACCTCTCCACCAGCAACCTTAGATAAGCCTGAAACCATTCAACCTCAAACTTTTATGCTACGCGGAAAAGTGATCGTCGGTCACGAGAGCCAATACATCATGCCTTGTGGCAGCGACAAGCAATATTGGTTGCAACTATCACCACAGCAAATGCAACGAGCAATTCAGTTAAATAACGAGCCTTACCAGACTATGTATGGCGAGGTTATCGGCCACCTCAACCCACCGGGCATCGATGGGTTTTCTGCTGATTTCGATGCTAACTTTGTAGTGGAACAAGTGAACTTCCTCACAACGGAAAACCCAAACCGTTGTCAGCAACCAAACAAACCAACTCGCGTGTTTGGTAATGAGCCTTCTTGGTCGGCAAGCTTTGAGGCTAATGGACTAACATTCCAGCAAATCGGCAAACAAACCACAAAATTAGCGATTAACAGCAGTCAGCTTCAACCTCGCCAGCGCACTTATCAACTGCAAGGTGGTGAGCTTCGCTTAACAGAAAACCTCTGCTCAGACACAATGAGCGATTCTTTATATGGCTGGAAAGCAACACTAAAACATGATGGCGAGACGTATCAAGGTTGTGGTATGGCTGCAAACGTCGATGCAACGCTTGGCTGGGCTAATACCTATGTCGCGACCTCAACCCAATCACAAGGCTTTGAAGTACAAATGACCTTAAACCCAGACCACAGCGCCACAACAAAATACCGTTACGCCAATGGACAAGCACCATTAATCGAGCGTGGTTACTGGCAACAGTTAAGTCCGTCTCAGGTTCAAGTTGTCATGACGCATCATCAACAGCAAAGGCTAATGTCAGAGCGACTGTTTACTCGAGAAGGCAATCAGCTCAAAGCGACCAAAGAAAAAGTCGGTAACTTGGTATACCCAATCGCCGATGGTGGTTTAGTCCTTTATCCTGCCACCGTTCGTGATGAAGGCATCATGCAACTAGCCGAAAAACGCACCAACAACCCCATCGGTAGTGCTGACGTCCCTTCTAGTGCAGAGTTTGATTCAAAAGTAGATGCCGCGGTGCGCAACTACTTCTTTATCCATCAAACCACCCCCAACAATAACCAATACCGTTGGCTAACTTACGACCTCAACAGCGATGGTAACGAAGAGCTATTGGTACAGTTGGATTGGTGTGGTTCCGGAGGCTGTACATTGCTGATATTTGAACATCACGAAAAGGAATGGCGATTTAATAGCCGCATTACACTAGTGCAAAGCCCGATTATGCTCGGCCAACAAACCTCTCATGGTTGGCGAGATCTGATTTTTAATGTCAGCGGTGGCGGAGCTAAAGCGGCTCAACACGTGATGCAATACACTGGGGTTAGCTACCCACTCAACCCAAGCATGGCGCCAACGGCAACGCCGAACCAAGTCAGTGGCGTGCGTCTGTTCTCTGATGGGATAAGCCCGGTGCGAGAAGGAGTTCGTCTGTAATGTCACAACCGTGTCCAACCTGCGGTTTTCAATTCAATTGTATGTGCTCGCTAATGCCGAAACTTAACAGTGAGCACAACATCCTGCTGTTAATGCATCCGAATGAACTGAAGCGTGATACTAATACCGGCCAGCTACTAGAGCAGTGCCAACTCAGCATTGAGCGAGTAATCTGGGATCGCAAACAGCCACCAGCAGAATTGCTCACTCTATTAGCTGATCCATCGCGGTATCCGGTGTTGCTCTTCCCCTGTGAAGAAAGTATCACACTCGAACATGTGGTACTCCAAAGCCAGCAACAAACCAAAACTCCGCTGTTTATTATTTTAGATGCCACCTGGCAAGAGGCGCGCAAGATGATCAATAAGAGCCGTTGGTTAGAAGGTATCCCTACTATGGGATTGTCTGCGTCGGCGGACTCACAATATCAGCTGCGACGCAACCAACAACAAGGTAATTTGTGTACGTTTGAAGTCGCTGCACATTTGCTCGGGCAACTTGGAGAACAAAACAACCAACAACAAATGCAGCGCTTTTTTGCCCATTACCTCGCTCTGTTCCAAGCTGAAAAGAGTGGACACGCTCTTAAGCGTTAACCATTAAGCTCAGTAGAAGAACCAAACAAAAAACGCAGCCTACGCTGCGTTTTTTACGACAAGAAGTTTCACGTGAAACATCATTAAAACAGTCGAGTCGGCTCGCCAAGATAGTAACCCTGCAAATAATCCACCCCCATGTCTTGTGCAATGGTACACACCTCCTGATTGTGGACAAACTCCGCCACCGTCTCCGCGTTAAACACCTGGCACAAACGCACCAACTGGGAAGCGATCTTGCGCTGTTTTAAGTCTTTATCAATATCACGAATCAAGCTGCCATCGAGCTTTATGACTTCTGGCTCCAACTTCAGGATTTCATCGATATTCGAATAGCCGGACCCAAAGTCATCAACAATGATACGCGCCCCTAAGCTTCTAAAATGACTGCACACTTCTATCATTCGGCCGTAGTCTTTGATCTGCTCAGATTCCAGCACTTCTAAACCAATTCGCCTTGGGTCATTTAGCTGGCTAATTTCATGCTCTAAAAGCATTAAAGTTTTATCACTGAGCAAATCTTGCGGCGATAAGTTTATAGAAAAGTCACCTTGCTTATCTCGCATATAATGCAACGTAGAATGAATCATGTGCCGACTTAGTCGAGTGTAAAGATGCGTATCAGAGATAATTGGCAGAAAACGCCCTGGCGCAATCACCGTTCCATCGGCTTCCAGAATACGAACCAAACATTCTTGGCTTGCCAATTTGTGGCTACCCGCATGCACAATAGGTTGGCTATAAGTGATGATATTCTGTTTGAGAATGGCTCTACTGACGCAACTTAGCCATCCAAGTTGCTCTTTACGCACATCCTCACTGACTTCAATATCTTTCGCATTACAGATATGGGTATTACTGCGTACACCGGAGCGCCTCGCTTCGATGCCTTTGAGTAAGAGCTCATCTACTGAAGCGGATGGAAAATCTCGACGACTCACTAAGCCGCCGCATAGCGAGATAGAAAGATAATCTATTTCACGTAGGCCAATTGGCTCAAAATTAGTTTGTTCTACCGCGTCAGCAAAACGCGTAAAGTGCTGTTTGATGGTCTCGCTGCTTTGATCAGCTTTAAATATGAACGCCCATTCACCAACCCCAATACTATAAAGCTGCAAAGCCGTTGGCATGCCGAAACGCTTTCGTAGTCGATTCGTAAAGTGCATTGAGAGATCTTTGAGTAATTGATCTCCCACTCGGTAGCCGTATTTTTCGTTGATATGACTAAAGTTAAGTAGCTTTAGAGTCAACAAATGCTCATCCAAATCGATGTTACTCAGCCGCTCTTGCAATGCGACCCGGTTTTGTAATCCCGTGCGACTGTCGCGTCGATAGCTTTCTTGTAACTTGCGCGTTTGGCGATCGAGTTGATATCCCATATGCGCGTTCATATGGTTGAGATCGCCGATCGCATTTCGAATCAAGCTAAACAGCGGTGAAATAGAGGAGCTAACGGGCGACTTAGGCAAGTTCAATGTTTGCACTTCGTCTCCCTCTCGCATCGCTAAATACGTCAGGCTGTGATGAAGAATTTCGGGCTGACCAATACCACCATGCAGCTCCCCCATACAGTAACTACCAAACGTCGTCGCAATATCTTTGAATGCTTGGACTTCGTCGCTGCTGTCAATAAAGTCTAACCGTGACGCGCAGTTAAAAATCATCACGACTTCAGGTTGGTGCATGGCTAACTCAACCACACCATGCCGCACTTGCTCGAGCGTTAACGAGGGATGGTTATAGCAAAATTGCACTTCGTCACCAAGACACCAGGGCCTGTCGAAGCTCATACTGCCATCAGCGTGTAGCTCCGTTACCGTACAAACTTCCTTTCGCCCTAAGCTTTCTCGATACAAAGGAAAGCTGAGCAGTTGACTCAGCGTCACGTCATGGCCATCCGCCAAGTAACGCTTGTATACGTCCAGCGCTTTCTTCTCACCTAAACAATACAAGCGCGTTCCTTTTGCATGAGTGACTTTGTGTGGCATGCCAATCGGGTTCCACTCCGAATACGCATCAGTCCATAGCTTCAAAGTATCACTGTGCAAAGCTACGGCAACCACAGCGTTATCGTAAACTCGGTTTTGATATAGCACCCAGCAGCCATCGTCAATACTCTGCGCCAACCCTCCAGAAATCACTACTTCTTCACTGGCGAAGGTTTGAAACAAGGGATAGTCACGTCGTTCAATTTGCACAGCAAAGCTGAGGATCACCTGTGAATTATGCTGCATTAGAAGAGAGCGCTTGAGCTCCCCGCCATCAATGTCAGGGGAGTAAGAGTATGTTTGTACCGCAGAAGTCAGCGTGGTTTGCTCAAATTCAATCACACTCACTAGGCAACCAGAGGTAAATATCTCCCCTTCCAGAATTACATTACGCGTACTATGCCCCATAACATGAGCATTCGGCAGCGACGACAAAACGGCGTCTGCAAGTGTGGTCGTAATTTCGCGCGATTGCGTCGACAATATTTGTACTAAATATTGTTTATCTGAGGAAGTCGGAAAAGTGACTAAAAAGTCATTCAGTTGACTGACATCGTGAACCAGTTTTGAAAAAGCTCGCATGGACCTACCACTGCCGTAACACTATCTTCACCACGACGTGTGGCGTTACTATTTTTATTTAATAGAGAATAATTTACGTGGCTTTGCGCTGCTTTTCTAGACACAAAATGAGATTAGAATGGATTAATGCGAAAGCAATTAAAAAAGTGTGAGTAACGGCTGCAAACTATTGATTTCAATATCAGGTAAAGTACGTGTTTTTGAATGGTTAATGACATTTTTATTCATATCATTAAACCAACAGGCTGCAAAACCAGCCAACTTTGCACCATGCACATCCGTGGTTAGGTGATCACCGACATGCAGAATATTCTCCGCAGGAATATCCAAGAATCGCTTCGCTTTAGTAAACATATCGGTTGCGGGTTTCGCCAATCCATCTGGTCCTGCTTTAAGTACCTGTTGGAAATAAGGCGTAAGACCGATGCGGTCTAAATCCACATTACCGTTGGTGATTGCCACCAACGGGATGTGCTGCGCGAGTTCCTCCAGTACATCGAGGCTTTGCTGCGGCACTTCAAAACGGCTACGCCAGTCCAACGCAACGTCTACTGCGGCTTTCGCGGCGGCATGTGCTGCGTCTTCGTCGTAGCCTACTTGGGAGAAGGCTTGCTGAAGTTGCACTAAACGCCATAAAGTGACATCGCTCTTCAGCTCGGGTTGTTGCTGCACAACTCGCTGTTTGAGAGCAAACCAATCCGCTTTGTTCATATGAGCAACCGCTGGATGATGGTGCTTGAGCCAAGATAGCAACTCACGCTCCATGCGAACGATCACAGGATAGTTGTCATAGAGGGTATCATCTAGGTCAAAGGTCATTGCCTTAATAGGCTCGATACGGCGATAAAATTTCATACTTCGGCTCACTCCCCGTTCTTTTTGCGTGCGCGTGGGTGGGCTTGGTCGTAGGCTTGCGCCAAATGTTGGAAATCCAAGTGCGTGTAGATTTGGGTCGTCGAAATGTTCTCGTGCCCTAAAAGCTCCTGCACCGCACGTAAGTTATTGCTTGATTCGAGCATATGTGTCGCAAATGAGTGACGCAATTTATGCGGACTAATATGGCTTGCGACAGACTGTTTCTGCCCCCATTCAGCCATGCGCTTTTGCACGCTACGATGCGAAATACGCGTTCCGAGCTTAGATACAAACAAGGCGGGCTCACCTGGAGCGGCTAAATCACCACGAACGCGTAACCACTTCCCGACCCACTCGGTTGCCATCCCAGAGAACGGCACTTTACGTTCTTTATCGCCTTTACCAATAACACGAAGCTCACCACTACGCAGTTGTACATCACGTACATCCACACCCACCAACTCAGCCAAACGTAAACCGGCGCCGTACATCAGCTCCATCATGGCACGATCGCGCACAGCCAACGGGTCGTCCTCGTTGACTTCAAGTAATTGGCTCACTTCGTCAACATCGAGGTTTTTGGGCAACGGGCGTTTTTTGCGAGGTGCTGAAACCCCTTTGGCTGGGTTAGCCGACATCTCGCCACGCAGAATAAGGAAATCGAAAAAGCTACGCAGCGATGAGAGTCGCGTTGCCAAACTGCTGGCTTTCATGCCTTCTCGCATGCCCTTACCTGCTAATTGGCGCACCCAACCAGCATCCACTTGAGACCAATCTTTGAGTCCCATTTCAGCTAAGTGCTGCGCCATTGTTTCTAGCTGCTGTTTGTAATTGCGCTGAGTATGTAGGCTAAGCCCCTTTTCGCTTCGTAAGAATTCATAGAAGCGCTCAAGAGGCTTTTGCAGACTATTTGGCAGAGGAGTGTTGGGAGTTGTCGTCATCGTAACTTTGCCATACCAGTGTTTGAGCGAGATGTGCCACTACTAATGATAGGTGACGCAAAAACAAGGTATCCATATCTGGCTGAAAATGGCCGCCATCTTCACTAGAAAAAGCAAGCACGCCCAGTGTTTGCTGTTTCACGAGCGGCAGTACCACATAGGACCCCATTTCCGGCACTTCCATGTTGCCAAACAAAGCTTCACGATCTACTTTGCGAAGACGTCCTAAGTACGCATCTTTGCCATTTAAGTGAGTGGTCGCAAAGCGTTGATAACTTTCCTTACTCAATTGAATCGATGCGTCGCATTGACTAAACAATCGAACAAACGCACGTAAGCCCAGCGCCTTGGCTTTCGCTTCGATAGAATGAATGACTTGTTTAAAGTCACCACACTTTAGAATCTGCCCCTGCAAATCCATAAATTCGTAAAAGGTGCGATCATTGTTCGCCGCAAGCGACATTAGTGTAGTGATCTCTTCCTCTAACTCTTCAATGCGCTGACGTTGGCGATTCATTTGGATGTGCACCAAAGATACCGCGCCTAAGTCTGAGTGTGGGAAAGATAAGCGATCCACAAGCTCCGGACGTTGCACAAAAAAGTCTGGATGATCTTTGAGGTACTCGGCCACTACTTCAGCCGTTAAGGCATCTGCTTCTACTTGAGACAAACCGTTTCCTTTTTCTTCAACTAGCAAGACAATTGACCATCAAATACATGCGTTGTAGGTCCGGTCATAAACAACGGCTTGCCAGGACCTTGCCATGCAATTCGCAATTCACCACCAGGTAGAGAAACCTTAACGTTTTCATCCAACAAGCCCTGCAGAATCCCAACCGCGACTGCCGCGCATGCACCACTACCACAAGCTTGTGTTTCTCCTGCGCCTCGCTCGTAAACTCGGAGACGAATATGGTCACGACTCATCACCTGCATAAAGCCAGCGTTGACGCGCTCTGGGAAACGCTCATGCGACTCAAGCAGCGGACCGAGAGTTTCCACTTCTGCCGTATCCACATCGTCGACCACGGTCACTACGTGCGGGTTACCCATGCTCACAGCACCACAAAACAAGGTATTGTCGCCTGCTCGCATGATGTAAGTTTTCTCTTTTTGCTTCGCTTTGAAAGGAATTTTGTTCGGTTCAAACTCTGGCACGCCCATGTTGACCGTCACTTCCCCATCATCTTCGATGTTGAGAATCATCTTTCCTTTCTTGGTGCTCACGCTGATGCTGTATTTATTGGTCAGCCCCTTCAAGCGAACAAAGCGGGCAAAACAGCGTGCACCGTTACCACACTGTTCAACTTCACTACCATCGGCATTAAAAATCCGATAATGGAAGTCGGTTTCAGGGTCGTAAGGGGCCTCTACCACAAGCAATTGGTCAAAACCAACGCCAGTATGACGATCCGCCAAGCGGCGGATCAGGTCTTGCGAGAAAAACACGTTCTGGGTAATACAGTCGACGACCATAAAGTCGTTGCCCAAACCGTGCATTTTGGAAAAGTGGAAATGCATTTGTTGTGTGTTACTCCGGTAGAATCTGTTCCAGCTGCCACAAACTGGTCAGCTCCTCACGCTGGCGAACTAAGTGGCTTTGTTTACCGTCCACCATCACTTCTGCTGCTCGGGTACGAGTATTGTAGTTCGAAGACATCACAAAACCATAGGCACCTGCTGAACGAACCGCGAGTAGATCACCTTCTTGCAAAACGAGTGCGCGATCTTTACCCAAGAAGTCGCCGGTTTCACAAATAGGACCAACCAAGTCGTAAGTCTGAGCTTCACCCTTTCGCGGTGAAACTGGCACAATATCTTGCCATGCTTGGTATAGCGCAGGACGCATCAAGTCGTTCATTGCAGCGTCGATAATCGCAAAGTTTTTATGCTCAGTATGTTTTAAAAACTCAACACGCGTTAGCAATATACCTGCGTTCGCAGCAATTGCACGGCCTGGCTCAAAGATCAGCTCCAAGTCTTGGTGATTTTCAAGACGGCCTAGTAACGCTTTGGCGTAATCAGAAGGCTGAGGTGGTAATTCATCACGATAGACCACACCCAAACCACCGCCGACGTCAAGGTGACGAATGTTAATGCCTTGCGCTTTTAAATCATCAATCAGGGCTAATAAACGGTCTGTCGCGTCGATAAATGGGTCTATATTGGTCAGCTGAGAACCAATGTGGCAGTCGATACCTTGCACATTCAAGTTCGGCAGGCTTTGCGCGAATTTATAAACATCTGGCGCACGATCAAACGCAATGCCGAATTTATTGTCGCGAAGACCAGTCGAAATGTAAGGGTGTGTTTTCGCGTCGACATCTGGATTGATACGCAGAGAAATTGGCGCAATCACACCAAGCTCACCCGCAACCTTGTTCAAACGTTCTAGCTCTGGCTCAGATTCAACGTTGAAACATTTGATACCTAGCTCAAGAGCGCGCTTCATCTCTGCCGGTGTTTTACCAACACCAGAGAAAACGACTTTTTTCGGATCACCGCCTGCGGCAATCACACGCTCAAGTTCACCACCCGACACGATGTCAAAACCCGATCCCAAACGCGCTAGCGTGTTCAATACGCCTAAGTTTGAGTTGGCTTTCACCGCGTAGCAAACCAGGTGAGGATGCTGACCCACAGCACTATCAAACGCCTTCCAATGGCGCTCTAGCGTGGCTCGAGAATATACATAAAGAGGAGTGCCATATTGCTCTGCAAGAGCTTGAAGTGGGACGTCTTCGGCCCAAAGCTGGCCATCATCCTGATAGTTGAAGTAATCCAAAATTCGCTTCCCTTATTTTATTCGACTGCTGAACCCTAATTTCACCCTAAGGTGCGGTTATTTATTGTGATTGCTCATTCTGTTGAGTGTCATCTGGAATGTATAGTGAGCCAGACTGACCACACCCCGCTAAGGTCGCGGCAACCATCACAAACAACACAGTAACTAATTTTTTCATTTCGCATATCGTGATTATTGAATCAATGCCCCCTATAATCGCACCACACTCAGGAAAAGCAATAGGATAGACGGATGAACGATACTGAATTTCATCAACTGGTGGATGCGCAGATGCAAATCATCGAAGAATCCATCGATGATTCAGGCGCAGACATTGATTACGAAGTCACTGGCAACGTAATGACATTGGAATTTGAAGACCGCAGCCAAATCATCATTAATCGCCAAGAGCCGATGCATGAGATCTGGCTAGCGTCCAAATCTGGTGGTTTCCACTTCAAGCTTATTGAAGGTAAATGGACCTGCTCAAAAACGGGTATGGAGCTATTTGAAATGGTGAAGAAAGAGTGTGAAAAGCACGCAGGCGAAGCCATTGATTGGGCATAATTCTGGTCAATCGTCACCAAAACAAAAAGAGCACCGAAGTGCTCTTTTTGTTTATTGATACGGGTTTAATTACGCGTTCACAGTTTTGGTCGGGCGACTCGGTGAACAACCGTCATTACGGTAAGGAATGATATACGCATTCCCCTCTTCAGGGTGAATAATTTGATAGTACTGAGGCAGGTTAAAATTAATAAACTTCGACGCGACGCGACTATCGTCTTTTACCGACGTGTAGAAACTGTTTACAGACGAAATCATTTCATCTTTGGAGCCACTAAATTGGTGATACACTTCTACTTGATTTGACTCATCCAACACATAAATATTGAAGCCATCTTCGTTATCTTCAAAGAAGAACTGCACCAGACCTTCACTGGCAAACCCATCCACCGCTTCCGGCATTTGATATTCTTGCTCACGATCGAGCATTAACAGCGGCGAGCCTTTGAGTTTGTTAGTAGAAATGCTGCGGTAGAAATCGATGGAATTTTCTAGCTTCTGCACCGACACACCACGACGTTCAAAGAACAACCCATAAGTCTGGTTACCAAGACGCATCGCTTTAAAGCGGCGGCGTTTCTCTTGCTCTACTGGTTTCAAGCGTAAGTCGATACATTCAGCTAAAAGCTGGTAAACCATATTACGCATCACACCACGCATGTTCTTCGCATAGCAGAACACATCCACTGATTCTGGTGGCAACGCATCTTGGTGCATTTTGCCCAAAATGGTTTTCAGTGCATCCAGCATCGCCGTTTCCCCTTTGAAATGCAGCGTACGCACTTCATGCCAAGAGTTACGGTAAACAAGGTCAACACTGCCGACTAAATTTTTATGTTCTGGACCAAAGCTAAAAATATCGGTGTTCTTAACATCCACTTTCAACGAACGACCAGAAAGTTCAGACGTCGGATCATTTTCGAAGTTGATGAACATCGCAAGCTGGCTTATTTCACAAGGACTCGCTAGCGCCTGCATAGATGGACGACGCTTACGCAACGCAAAAGTATTTCGTAAGTCACTCACCATTTGGTAAAACTTATCAATATCTAGCTGCGCTTCACGTACCACGGCATGTAAACGAGTCGATTCAGTGATCAAGCCATTGAAGAATGCCCAAGCAACCAACTTACTCAAGTATTCATGATGCTCTAGATATGGTTGCCCCAAAATGCGGTGCGCAATAAGCGGTTGTTTATAGAGGTACCAACCAGACTTGTTTACCCCCCCTTTTTTCACTTCGATAAAGCTCAAGTCAGGCTCGTGCAGATCAGGTGAAATCTGTGGGTTTAGTAACGTTACTTTGCCCGGCAATACTTCAAAAGCAGCGTAGAGTTTACGGGCCAAAATACTGATGTCTTGCGGACTGATAGCAGAAGTGATGTCGTTACGACGCGCAAATTGAATCAAGTTACGGTAGCTTTGCATCAACGCATCCAGCAATGCATGATGTACCACCTTTACTTGTTCAACCTTCCAATTACGGCGGTCATCGAGCTCTGCAACGACACTGGCATCCCAATTCCATTTTGCAATCATATCGCTCAGCGCTTCACGACGCCAAGCTACTGAGCCAACATTCGGCTCACGAGATAGTTTTTCATGGGTTTTGAGATAGAAACAGCGACGCACTAAATCCAAACGTGTATCGTCTTGAATTCGCTCTAAGTAACGGGTTACTTTTTCCAACATTAAGTAGTACGCATCCATGCCATAGAGATCTGGCTCATGGGCAAAGAAACGACGTTTAGTGTCAATGCTTAACAATTGAGTATGCGGGTATTCCCACGAGTAAGCTTCTAGCAAGATGGCTTTTAATACCGATTTGTAGGGAGAGTCGATGCTTTTGTATAACTGCCACAAGTTCGATCCGAAGTATTCTTCAGCAGGAATGCAGTTCAATTTACCAAAGTCGATCCATTCACTACAGTCGATGTAACCATCACTGCAAAGTTGAGAAACGTACTCGTCGTAACACTCTTCCATTTCTGGCGGCACGATTTGCCATAACAAACGCTGTCCGGCGATACGCACCGCACTACGATAGAATTCATCTAGCAAAAGTAAGTGCTGAGATGAACCACAGTTATCACCTGTCATCTCCTCAGAATGATTGCTTCTAAAGCGCTCTTTATCCATTAAGAAAAAGTTCGCTTCCACGCCTTTGCTTTGTGCCCAATCCGTGATGAGTAGGCATTTATTGGTCAATAACTCGCGTTCGTCACAATCCATCTCTGGTGAGATACACACCCAAATATCCAAATCACTGGAAGTACTTTGACCAATCGAGGAGGTACTGCCCATGGTGTACAAACCCAATATAGCGGGCTTTTCTACCGTCTTGAGCGGCTGACCAATGGCAAGTTGAATATCATCTATGAATTGTTGCTGAATGCTATTTAGTTCAAGCCCATGTACACCAAACGGGACATCGGCATCATAATAGCCAGGAATTACAGGATGGTTGTAGTTCAACAAGGCAGGAATCAAATGGAAGACTTGCTGGCTTTGCGAATCCATAAGCGCCAGCGCGCGATCAACTCGCTGCTGATTCAAATTATCTAGTCGCTGGATGATTTTTTGGGTGTAAGCCTGCAAGGGGAATTCCTTGGTTGAACAATCACGAAAATCTGCTGACGTTTTAAACCAAAATGGCTTAAAAACGTGATCAATTTAACACTTTTATTGGTGCGGGTAAAGCTTCACGCCCGCGTATCACTCTGGATACAAAACCATACTTTAGTCACAAAATTAATCGCGCGGTAGTGTCGCTCTTATTACCTATTACTAATAATAGTCCTTAGTCTAATTGAGAATCCAGTCACACTATTTTCATAACATCATGTAATTCCATTCATAGCCTTCAGAGATAACGAACTAACAGTAAGCATTTCTTGATGAGAATGGTAGGATAAACCCAAATCCAAACAGCATTGAGAAGATCATGACACAATCCACACCGATTCGCATTGCAACTCGAAAAAGCCCTCTTGCTTTATGGCAAGCTTACTTTGTTAAAGACGCCCTTCAAGCCGCTCACCCAGGCTTGGAAGTCGAGTTAGTAACCATGGTGACCAAAGGTGACGTGATTTTAGATACACCACTAGCAAAAGTTGGCGGCAAAGGCTTGTTCGTAAAAGAGCTTGAAGTCGCGATGCTAGAAGGACGTGCAGACCTCGCCGTTCACTCAATGAAAGACGTGCCCGTCGATTTCCCAGAAGGCCTTGGCCTCGTGACCATTTGTGAGCGTGAAGATCCTCGTGATGCCTTCGTCTCTAATACCTATAGCCACATTGATGAGCTCCCTCAAGGTGCCGTGGTTGGTACTTGCAGTTTGCGTCGTCAATGCCAACTGAAAGAATATCGTCCGGACATCATCATCAAAGAGCTTCGCGGTAATGTGGGCACTCGCCTTGGTAAGTTAGATGCGGGTGAGTATGATGCAATCATTCTTGCTGCGGCAGGCCTTAAACGATTGAAGCTTGAAGAGCGCATTCGTAGCTTTATCGAACCAGAGCAATCACTACCAGCGGTAGGCCAAGGTGCTGTCGGTATTGAGTGCCGCCTTGACGATGAAAGACTGCTTAAGCTGCTTGAGCCACTTAACCACCAAGACACCGTAGACCGCGTTTTGTGTGAGCGCGCAATGAACCTTACGCTAGAAGGCGGCTGTCAGGTACCGATCGGCAGCTATGCCCTGCTAGACGGCGACAACATTTGGCTACGCGCATTAGTTGGCGAACCAGATGGCAGCGAAATTGTGCGTGGTGAAATTCGTGGCCATCGTAAAGACGGCGAAGGATTAGGAGTGCAGCTAGCCAATGAGCTGTTAGATAACGGCGCTCGTGAAATCCTAACTAAGCTGTACGCAGATCACGAATAATCATGGCAGTGTTGGTCACTCGGCCGGGAGAGCAAGGCAGCGCGCTTTGCTCTCTGCTCGAAAGGCACGGCATTTCCGCATATCACCATCCTCTGATCGACATTGTCGCCGATCTCACGGACACGCACCTCTCTAAACACCTGCATCAAGCTCAAATTGTTATCGCTGTTAGTCGACATGCCGTGCAATGTGCACAGCAAATCATAGCCAGCAACGAGACATCATGGCCGAAACAAGCCATTTACCTTGCCGTTGGTCAAAAAACAGCACACTATTTAAGCAAATGTACCCAACAGAAAGTACACTATCCCCAAGTCAGTGATAGTGAACATTTATTGCGACTGCCAGAGCTCAACAATGTGGCACAACAACAAGTTCTTATCCTTCGTGGTAACGGCGGAAGAGAGCTGATCAAAGATGCATTGGTGAGGCGTGGCGCAAAAGTTCACTATAGTGAGACTTACAAGAGAGAATTCATCCCATTCGATCCAGTAAGCTGTATCTCACTATGGAAAAACCTACAAATTAACCAGATTATTGTCACCAGTGGTGAACAACTGGATTATTTGTGCAGCCAATTGACCTCGGAGCAATTGACTTGGCTTAATCAACAAGAGTTGTATATCCCCAGTCAGCGTATCGCTGACATCGCAATTCAAAGGGGGTTCACTCGCGTGAGATGCACGGGAAGCGCATCCAACCAAGAATTACTGGCGGCTCTCCAGCCCTAGCTACACAGGATATAGGCATGACAAGTAAAAATAACGACCAAAAAAATAACGATAAAAACCTTTCCGAAGAAACCTCATCGGCACCGCTAGTCGAAAAAACCACATCGCAGCAGGATGCGGACCTTAAAAAAGAGCAACCACAAGCGGCCGAGCCCCCAAAAACAGCAGAGCCAACCAAAGTCGAGTTTGAAGAAAAACAAGGTAAACGCGGTGTCAAACTAGGCACGGTCGCTATCATCTTATCGATTATTTTTGGCGGTGGCCTCGCGTACAAGCTGCATCAACAGCAAGCCGATTACCAAGCGCAGATCGCCCAACTAAAAAGTCAGCTAGAAAGCACTCAAGCTTCCATGAAGCAAGAGCTCAGCCGGGTACAAGAAGAAACCATCGAGAAAGCAACAACCGTGACACACAAAGCGGAAGTGGTACTTGGACAGCAACAGAAGAGCATTGAAAGCTTACAGCTCGCCGTTGCCGATGTGAAAGGTCGTCGACCAAACGACTGGCTATTGGCGGAAGCCGATTACCTCGTCAAATTAGCCGGCCGTAAATTGTTCTTAGAGCACGATGTAGAAAGCGCGACTCAACTGATGGAAAGTGCAGACCAACGCATTGCAGCGCTGAATGACCCTAGTCTCGTCAAACTACGTAAAGCAATGGCAAACGATATCACCAAACTTCGCACTATCCCGCTAATTGACCGTGATGGATTGGTATTACGCTTAACTGCCCTGCAACAGCAAGTAGACAAGCTCCCTCTCGCCAATGCACTGCTACCTGAAGCTGAAGCCGTAGAAAACACTGAAGTGTCTGAAGATATCGCAAACTGGCAAGATAACTTAATGACCTCTTTGAAGGACTTTTCGGAAAACTTCATTACCTTCCGCACGCGCGATGGTAACGTCATTCCACTGCTTTCTCCTGAGCAACACTTTTACCTGAAAGAAAACATCAAAGCCAAATTGGAAACGGCAATAAAAGCGGTGTACCAAGAACAAGGTGAAATTTACACCACATCTCTAAAAACAGCCGACAAATGGGCATTAGCTTTCTTCAACCAAGACGATAATTCCGTTAAAGAGTTCAACAAAACGGTTAACCTGCTAAGTCAGCAAAATATTCAAGTGGAATACCCAACAAAACTGCAAAGTCAGTCTCAACTATCAGATGTCATCCGTGAACGCCTACGTCGTGAAGTCACAACGATGACAGGCATGGAGGATAAGTAATGTTTCGTCTTATTTTCCTATTTGTTGTACTAGGCGCAGGACTATTTGTTGGCACCCAGTTTTCTGGTCAGCAAGGCTATGTACTCATCTCCATTGCCGAGAAAACGATCGAGATGAGCGTAACGACATTAGTGGTTTTCGTTATCGCTGCACTCGCAGGTCTTTTTCTGCTTGAGTACCTGATTAAGAAGTTAGTTTATGCTAGTTCTACAACATGGAACTACTTCAGTGTTCGCAAAATGCGCCATTCCCGCCGATACACCAATGAAGGCATTATTAAACTGCTAGAAGGTGACTGGAAAGGTGCTGAGAAGAAAGTAACTCGCTGGGCAAATCATCACGATATGCCGCTGCTTTGCTACTTGGTTGCGTCTGAAGCCGCACAAGGCCAAGGTGATAAAGCAAAACGAGATCACTATCTAGAGCTAGCGAGCCAACAAGAGAACGCCCATCTCGCAGTAGAACTGACTCGAGCGAAACAATTTATCCGCGACAACGAGTTCGAGTCCGCTTTCGATACCTTGCAATCGTTAAAAAGTCAGTATGCGAGTAACTCTATTGTATTGAACTTGCTGAAAACAACGTACATGCAGCTAAAGTTGTGGCAACCTCTTATTGACCTCTTGCCACAACTAACCAAAGCAAAACTCATCACGGAAGAAGAACATGCAGAGCTGATTCAAAAGGCGCAGTGCGGCTTACTCCATGAAGTAGCGCAACAACAAGGTAGCGAAGGGCTTATCTCTCATTGGAATAGTCTCTCACGTAAAGTGAAACAAGACACACACCTCGTTGCCTGTTTTGCTCGAGAACTCATCACACGAAAAGCTGATGCAGAAGCCTTTACCCTGCTAAAAGAAGCATTAAAAAAACAACCTGCCCCAGAGCTTTATCAACTACTGCCAGATCTAAATCTGCCAGATACCCACCCTGTCGTGGTCTTCTTAGAGGGAGTAGTGAAGAAAGAACCGGATAACGCCGCTGCCCATAGCGCATTAGCACACTTCTATTTCCGTCAAGAGAAGTGGCAAGAAGCCCAGGATCACTTTGAGATCGCCTTAAAGCTTCGCTCTGACGTCTCTGACTATGCATTCCTAGCAGACACACTAGAGAAGCAAAATCTAACCAAAGCTGCTCACGAAGTCTCTCGTAAAGCTCTCACGCTCGTCCAGAATGACTAACTTAAGATGACCTAACTAAGCCGACAGCTTACCTGTCGGCTTTTTTATTGCCTGCTATTAACCCTTTAGTCCTTACATCAATATGTTTATCAAATTCATTGGTTCCCAAGTAATTTCCAACTTCCTAGCAACTCACTATCGTTTCACTTTCACTCTTCTCTTTTGACTACTCTGATCCTGTCATTCCAGCAGAATCCAAAACAATTTTAAAAGATACAGGAATACGTAACTTTAGCCTGTTGATGTATGGTTTTAAGACGTAGCTAGATTTAGGCAATAGAGCACACGCATCGCTAGACTGAGCAAAACAAAAAGATACATCAGTGAAACAGTGGCTATTTGAGTATGCTTATTTGTTCGGTCTATCCAGTAAAAGGGGCTAGAGAAGCAATGGTAGTGCTTTAAGAGAACGATAAGGCAATAGATGGTTCAACACCTTAACAAAGCATCTCCAACAACCTTATCGGGACAGCATGCAGTGATGAGGATGAACAGCTTTAGAGGCAACTGCACTTCTTAGCAAAAATCAAAACATCACAACCAATACCGATACCGATACCGATACCGATACCAATATTACTTTGTCGAAAAGTAGATCGCATATGGAATTGATTTTTGGCAAGCACAGATAGAGTAATAAAGATGTACGGAAATGAAAAAAGCCTCGCTATTTCTAGCGAGGCTTCTTAATAGTGGCGGAGAGATAGGGATTTGAACCCTAGATACGCTATTAACGTATGCCGGTTTTCAAGACCGGTGCTTTCAACC
>NZ_JAWOUY010000031.1:0-46338 GCF_033339635.1 Vibrio sp. 2092
TGGCGATGGACTAAACAAAGGCCCCCTTTTAGGGGGCTCACACAAAGCCACCTTCTTTAGAAGGTGGTAATTTACTTTTGATCGCGTTACAGACAACCATTACTTAGCATAATGTTGAGGCTCATCGCAAAGCCATACACTTTGTGTTGATATAACGATAATTAATCCGAAAGAAGAGTAATAAAGTGATATTGCTGCCAGATATGCGGATGAGATTTTTGATAGATAAAAAAACACCGCCTAATTTAGGCGGTGTAACAAATTTGACAGACAGGTCAAAAATAAATACAGGAAGTATATGTTTTGTCACAGGGAGTGTGGACAAAACATTATGGTAGAAATCTACCTAACTCGAAATACGAGTTTGCAAACACAACATCGCAACAACGAAGCCAATTGATTTCCAAAGAAATCAAGCCGTTCAGGCCCGTGTTGCGGGGTGAAATATAGAATTTATCTGGCTGTTCGACAACGGACATTTTATAATGTTTCAGATTAAAAAAACTAATCCTATTAGAGGTCCCATATGTCTCGCAGATTGCCTCCATTAAATTCGCTTCGAGTCTTCGAAGCGGCTGCTCGTCATCTCAGTTTTACACGAGCAGCAGAAGAGTTATTTGTTACTCAAGCCGCGGTCAGTCACCAGATTAAAGCGCTTGAAGAGTTCTTATCATTGAAGCTCTTCCGTCGACGTAATCGTTCTTTGTTGTTAACAGAAGAAGGCCAAAGTTACTTTCTCGATATCAAAGATATTTTCACCTCGATTGCGGAAGCGACAGATAAGGTGTTGGAACGTAGCGAAAAAGGGGCATTGACGATTAGCCTACCGCCGAGTTTTGCTATCCAATGGCTTGTACCTCGTTTGGCCGATTTTAATGCTCAAGAGCCCGATATCGATGTACGTATTAAAGCCGTAGATATGGATGAAGGCTCACTGACTGATGATGTTGATGTGGCGATCTACTATGGCCGTGGGAACTGGCCAGGTTTGCGAGCAGATAAATTGTACCAAGAGTTTTTGATCCCACTTTGTTCACCTTCATTACTTTTGGGTAACAAACCATTAGAATCTTTAAGTGACCTCAAATTACATACTTTGTTACACGATACTTCGCGTAAAGACTGGAAGCAGTTTGCTCGTCATTACAACATTGAAGGCATCAACGTAAACCACGGTCCTATTTTTAGTCACTCAACGATGGTGCTACAGGCTGCTGCGCACGGTCAGGGGGTCGCGCTCGGTAACAACGTACTCGCCAAACCTGAAATGGAAGCCGGACGACTCATTGCACCATTCGACGAGGTGTTGATATCTAAGAATGCATTCTATGTGGTGTGTCATGAACAGCAGGCAGATATGGGCCGAATCGCAACGTTTAGAGACTGGATGTTAGCAACCGCGAGAAAAGAACAAGAGGAAGTATTGGATGAATCACTGGATAGCTGAGGGACCTGAAAACGGACCGCTGTTTATTTTTGCTCACGGCGCAGGTGCGGGGATGGAGCATGATTTCATGACAGCGGTCGCCAAAGGATTAGTGGAGCAAGGTATTCGTGTAGTGCGTTTTAATTTCCCTTACATGGTGAAACGTTCGGAAGATGGCAAAAAGCGTCCGCCCGATCGCGCGCCAAAGTTGCTCGAAGCATACAGCGAAGTGATCGCTCACTTTACTTCTTCTCCCGTGGTTATTGGTGGTAAGTCAATGGGCGGTCGTATGTCGAGCTTGTTGGCTGAAAATGAGCTGGTGTCGGGCATTGCCTGTTTAGGGTTTCCATTTCACCCGCCAGGAAAGCCAGAGAAATACAAAGGCGAGCACTTAGCAACCATTGAGAAACCTACGCTGATTCTGCAAGGGGAACGAGACACCTTTGGTAAGCGTGAGGAATTCGATGATTTCGTCCTTTCGTCACAAGTAACGGTGAGCTTTTTACCTGATGGTGACCACAGCTTCAAACCGCGCAAGAGCTCAGGTCATACTGAAGTGGGTAACATTGCACTCGCGATAGAGCAGTTAGCGGCGTTTATAAAAGAGGTGTACAGTGAAAAGTAAGTGGTTACTCTCATTCTCTGGTCTGTCTGGGCTGCTTTCGGTCGCTCTTGGAGCATTTGCTGCTCATGGGCTAAAAGCGACACTGGCCCCTTATTTGCTCGGTGTATTTGAGACCGGAGTTCTGTATCAATTTATTCACACGTTGGCGATTGTGTTTTGTGCCATTCTGCTTCTGCTCAATTTGGGACAAAAAGCACAAAAATATTTTTTCATTGCGGCGATTTGCTTTATTATCGGCATCTTTTGTTTTAGCGGCAGTCTTTACGCGCTGGCGCTGACGGGCATTAAGTGGTTTGGGCCAATTACTCCTGTGGGAGGATTACTGTTCATGATTGGTTGGTGTCTGTTCTTTTTTGCTGCGTTCAATATCAAAGAGGTCTCCAAGTGAAACAACTAATGCTCTATTGCCGTTCTGGCTTTGAGAAAGAGTGTGCTGGTGAAATTCAGGACAAAGCGACACAGTTGGAAGTGTATGGCTTCCCTCGTGTGAAGAGAAACTCAGGTTATGTTGTCTTCGAGTGTTACCAAGATGGAGATGCCGACAAACTTGCGAGAGGTTTAGACTTTAAGTCTTTAATTTTTGCTCGACAAATGTTTGCGGTAGCAGCTGAGTTTCAATCGTTGCCAAGCGATGACCGCATTAGTCCAATTTTGAATGAACTAGCAGACATCGAAGCATTCCCTCGTTGTGGTGATTTGAGAATTGAAACGCCAGATACAAATGAAGCGAAAGAGCTACTGAAATTCTGCCGTAAGTTTACCGTCCCAATGCGTCAAGCGTTGCGCGGCAAAGGCTTAATGCTGAACAAAGATAACGCGAAAAAACCAGTACTGCACATTTGCTTTGTTGAGCCTGGCCACTGTTACGTTGGTTACTCTTATACTGACAACAACTCACAGTTCTTCATGGGTATCCCTCGCCTTAAATTCCCAGCAGACGCTCCAAGTCGTTCAACACTTAAACTGGAAGAAGCATTTCATGTCTTTATTCCACGTGAAGAGTGGGATGAGCGTTTGGCACCAGGTATGTGGGGTGTGGATTTAGGTGCATGTCCAGGCGGTTGGACGTACCAATTAGTGAAGCGCTCAATGTTCGTTCACTGCGTTGATAACGGCATGATGGCAGATAGTTTGATGGAAACTGGCCAGATCAAGCACCATATGGTGGATGGCTTTAAGTTCGAACCAGACCGCAAGAACGTAACATGGATTGTTTGTGACATGGTGGAAAAGCCAGCTCGTGTTGCTCACCTGATGGGACAGTGGCTGTTAAAAGGTTGGGCAAAAGAGGCTATCTTTAACCTTAAGCTGCCAATGAAAGGGCGTTATGACGAAGTGCTGCAAGACCTTGAAAATCTGAAGCAGTTCCTCATTGATAATAAGGTAAAGTTCAAGCTACAAGCTAAACATTTGTATCATGATCGTGAAGAGATCACGATTCATATCCAATGTCTGTCGAATATTTCACCTTACTAACTTTATTCCCCGAGTCTTTTGGGAATAGTGATTAGAATAGAAAAAGCGCCTTCAAATGGCGCTTTTTTAATATCTGCCGGATTTCATGGTGTGAAACTACCATCGGACACTACTCCGCTTTGTTTGGCCCTAAAAAGCGAATATCTTGCAAGTTAAAGCCTAGTTCTATATCGCACTTTAAAGCGGCGACGCGTTTACATAAACGAGCAGACTCAATGTGCTCATCCAATTTTTTACGGTATTTCGGTACGAGATCTTCACTAGCGTAGGCAGCTTCAATACTCTCAAACTGAGTGAGAATCTCTTTCGCTGCTTTCGGGCCAATTCCAGGTACGCCCGGAACCTGGCTAGAGCTTATCCCTGTTAATCCCCAGTAATCCGCTAGTTGACTTGGTTTTACGCCGAACTCTTTTTCGATAAATGGTTCATCTAACCAACGATGTTGGAAATAATCACGGATTTGTAGGGTAGGGGAAAGTAGCTGGCAGTAACCTTTGTCTGTGGAAACGATGGTGACTTTTTCACCATGGCTGGCCACTTTCGTTGCGAGTGTAGCAACCAAATCATCTGCTTCATCGCCTTCAGACAGCAATGAATCAATACCTTGCTCCCACCACGCTTGTTGAATCGCATCTAACCCTTGCAGTAATGGCTGAGGCATTGGTTTTCGGTTTTGCTTATAGTCAGGGAGAATTTCAGCGCGCCAACCTCTGTCTTGTTCGTGGTGATCAAAAACCGCGATGATGTGTGTCGGGTTGGCCTCTGACAGAATGCGAGTGAGGGTTCTTTGCGTTGTGCTTATGGTTCTTGCTATGTCGGTTGGATCTGGTTGTGCTGAGTGCACTCGGCGGATCAGGTTTAGGGCATCAATGATAACAAGATGAATAGACATAATGACTTAGCAATAAAAAAGGGGCGTAATGCCCCTAGTGTAACGAATGCTAGCCTGACTATCGACCACCAATTTCCGGGTGAGCGATTCGATAACACGGTTCGTAGTCTGAACCGCCAGGTAATTTCATTCGGTGCTGTTCGACAAAGTCTTTTAGCAACTTATCGAGTTTTTTCATGAGGACTGCGTCGCCATGAATGGTGAAAGGCCCTCTACGTTCTATTTCTCGAATACCTTCAGCCTTTACGTTACCTGCAACTATGCCAGAGAAGGCTTGACGCAAGTTGGCCGCTAAAACTTGCGGTTCTTGATCTAGGCTTAAATCCAATTGTTCCATCGACTCATGAGTAGGTTCAAATGGCAGTTGGAAGTTTGGCTCAATTTTCAATGACCAGTTAAAGCTGTACGCATCGCCTTTCTCTTTTCGGTGAAGGCGTACCGAGTCCATGGAGCGTTTCATAATACGAGCGACTTCTGCCGGGTCGTCAATGATGATCTCGTAGTGCTTTTGCCCTTCCTCACCAAGTGTGTCGCGAATGAACTCATCAATAGAGCGGAAGTACTCTTCACTCTCTTTTGGTCCTGTTAATACGATAGGCATTGGTTGATCGGCGTTATCCGGGTGCATCATGATGCCAAGAATGTACAGTAGCTCTTCCGCTGTGCCCGGGCCTCCTGGGAAAATAACGATACCATGAGCCATACGGACGAAAGCTTCCAAGCGCTTTTCGATGTCGGGCATGATGACCAGTTCATTTACTATTGGGTTTGGTGGCTCGGCAGCAATAATCGAGGGTTCGGTTAAACCAAGATAACGTTGCTGAGTATAACGTTGCTTTGCGTGCCCAATTGCTGCACCTTTCATCGGCCCTTCCATTGCACCAGGGCCGCAACCTGTGCAGATGTTAAGTTCACGCAGGCCCAGTTCGTTACCCACTTCACGTGTGTACTGATACTCCACTCCATTGATAGAGTGACCACCCCAACATACGACAAGATTAGGTGCGATACCTGGAGTTAATGCTCTGGCATTACGAAGAATGCCGAACACGAGGTTCGTAATGTGAATTGGGTTAGTAAGGTTGAGCCGCTGGGCGTCTGCCAAATGCATGTTTACGTAAACGATATCACGCAATACGGAGAACAGATGCTCTTGGATACCTTTAATTATTTCGCCGTCAACAAAAGCGTGCTCTGGCGGATTAGTCAGCTCAAGCTTAATACCACGCTCACGACGCACGACGTTGACATCAAACGATTGGTATTTATCGAGCAGTTCTTTCGAGTTATCGGTATGGCTACCGGAGTTCAACACCGCTAATGTGCAATTACGGTACAGCTGATAAAGTTCACTCGAGGCTGTGTTCTTTAAGCGCTCTACTTCTAGTTGAGATAGCAAGTCCATGCTACCAGCGGGGCTTATATGGGTAATCATAACGCCTCCTTGTGTTGCATTAATTTGAGGGAAAGTACCAACTTACCTTTTTGGTGTTATACGTATGGTTTGATGAAAGGTAGTTGGCCGATTTGGTTTTATGGTTATCAACTCCCAAGCAACCTCAAGATGATACATTTGCCTTTTATAAATACATCATCTTGAAGTGACTTGGGTTTTTACAGCTTAGCAGACTAAAAGGGAAGAAATGTGATAACTCGTTGAAAATGGGTGGTTATAAAGCGCAGATTGCACCAAACTTGGTTTGTTTGCTCGCTTTTTGTACGAATCTTAGCTCCAGTTAAGCTGGTTTGTTCCACGTTTTTTAGCGTCCGCAAGCATCTTGCCAAGACGATCGAGCACATACTCTGGCGTATCGGACTCTTTGAAAGACGTCGATACTGCAGCTAAGGTAATCATGATATTTTGCTCACGGAACTTAAAGGGTAATTGGCTAATATCACGCTGGATATGCTTAATCAGATCCAGTGTGTATTCTTCAGATTGTTCCGGGACGAGTAGAATGAACTCCTCGCCACCAAAGCGAGCCACTGTTTCCGTTTCTGATACGCGCTTGTTAATAGTACGAGCGATAATCTTCAGCGCTTTATCGCCAGCCGTATAACCATAGCTATCATTCACCGCTTTGAAATTGTCTACATCAAACAGCACAACACGAAGGTTTTGCTGAGAGCGAATCCAACGGCGATACTCTAGCTCTAGTCGATCGTTAAATGCAGTGCGGTTATAAACTTTAGTCAGCGGGTCGAGCAACATACGCTGAGCTTGGTCATCTAAGCGTCGACGATAATCTTGCGTAGTTTCAAATACCGCTTCGAGTTGGTTCTTACTGTAACTTAACCGTTCTTGCAGCGCTTGCTCTCGCTCTTCCGTCATTTTCAGTCGCTCTGTCAGCGACGCCATTTTTTCGAGAAGAGGCGTGATTTCTTTTTTCACAACCGCGATATCTTGAGCTTGATTAAGTGACTTTTGGCTTAATTCAACCAAGCTGTTCATTTCTGTGTTGAGCTCTTGGCGGTGTTCAAAGTAGGTATGATGCTGGTCGACGTTCTGATGAACGGTTTTTAGGTTACTTGCGAGAGAAGTGTTCAGCTGATCAAGGAATTGGCTAGACGCCTCGCGCTCGAACTTTGTTGCTTCGACAACCAATTTCAGCGTTGAGAGCGTAAGCTCAATGAGAGACTCGGCACTCACGCCAAGGAGCAACTTAGCGCGAATATCCAGCAATCTATCGCCTGATTCTCCCTCGAAATCCAGCTCTGTAATAGTATGTTGGAGGTCGCTGGCTAAGCACTCAAGCTGAGATCTGTCGGGATTGTTTTCAAATTCACTAAGATGTAGACGTGAATTAGACGTGATGATTTTCAGAGCGCGTTCGTAAATACTCAGTAGCTTAGTGGCTTGATCAGCTTTATTGCTGGCGTGAACTTCAGAGAAACTCATCAGGTTCCGTAGTTCACGTTTTAACTGCGCAGGTAAGCCCGTGACACGTTGCAGTGTTTCACCACTGTGCTTGATTTGTTCGTTAAGGTAACCGTTCTGTTTATCCATCGTCTTCGACTGCTGTTTGAGCATCCTCTCTAATACCGCTAAACGCGGGATAAGAGTGCTGATATCTTTTTGATGTTGCAGCTCTTGTTGGATTTCAAATAGGTAGTTGGATACCTGAGTATTCGAACCCTGGCAAGCTGAAGACAATGATGCCACAACGCGTTTAAGAACTTGTTGTTCACGTTTGAATTTGAGTGAAGTATCACGATGAGTCAGTCTGAGTTGGTCAAGTTGACAACTCAGCTGATGCAGCTGCGACTGAATATCGGATTCCAAGATTCCCATGAAGTGACTACGGTTAAGTCCATGTACTACTGACAATTATCTGATAATAACAAAAAACTTTATAGCGTCATTAGTTATTACGTTCAACAGGCGTTTAATTATCCATTTTTTAATATTTTCTTGATGTCGTCCTCATTCTTGTAGGACGAATGGATCTTGATCAGGCCTTGGCTAATGGCATGTTGACAGGCAGTTCTTATGTTACCTGTTGCAAAGCTAGCAGCAGGCGCATTATCGATGGCTTTTAAGAACACCCAGTGGCTTTGCTTATCCTTCAAGCTGACTTCTCGTGCGATGTGAGTCGCAAGCAACAACAGATCGAGTAATTCCTCATCGTTAATTGCAGTGTAGGCTCGGGGTAAGAACGGATAATCGCTGATGCCCATACGAATAATACGATTGACGTTGTGCTGCTGAGCGAACTCATCCACCCAAGTCTGGAATTTTTCGAACATGACTTCGGCAGAAGCATCACGGTCAGCGTTCGGTTCTATGTAGAGTAAGTTCGCATCTGAGAAATGGTAAAGACGCGACGGTTTTTCTATTTTTTCCGCAAGGAAGTCGCCAAATGCACGTTCTAGTTCTAGACCTGCCTTATAGCCGTTATGGACGTACATGCTTCGTAAGAATGGCAAATCGATCATAACAAAGCGTAGGCGATCATTAAGTGGTTCGTGGATCAATTCACCCATTTGCCATTGCTCGAAAGTTTCGCTCGACTTTTTCAATGAGCGAGAAAGCTTAACATTCAGCATACGCAAGTTACGTAAACGAGAGCGAGAGTGGGTGAAGAGGTCGTTACGCAGTTTTTCGATTTCACTTGCTTGGCGCTGCATAATGACACCACGGCGCATAATGAACAAAAACATGACCAATACAGTAATAAACAATGCAAATGAGATTTTCTGGAATTTACGATGCTCTCTTTCCACTTGCTCTAAGCGTTCTGATTGACCGATGTAATGGATGGTTTGTTCGGCAAATTCTTTTTGCTGACGGAACGCATCCTCACTGATTTGGTTAAGCTGCTTTTGTTCTAGACGAACGAGGTTTGTGTATTTTTTATAAGCTTGCAGAGAAAGTTTGTATTCGCCTGCCTGCTCGTAACCCAACCCAAGTAAACGGTATGACTGCTGCTTAATGAAGTTGTTATTTTCAGGTGACTTTTCAGCAAGCGCTAACGCCAGCTTTGCGTTAGTAATGACGTCTTTACTGTCATTTTGATGATAAGCCAGACCTGACTGAAGCAGGGCAGCCTTTGCTTCAAGCTTAGGAATATTGGTGTATTCTAAAAGCTCTTTAGAGCGGTCTAAGTACTGCTCTGCTAGCGCATAGTTATAGAGTTGTAGGTAGGTAGCCGCCAAGCTTAAGCGAATTTTAATGATTCTATTGATGTTCTTACTGGTACTTTCATGGTCAAGCACGTTGAAGTAATGCACTAACGCAAGGTTAAACTTACCCTGATAAAAGTAGATGTCGCCCATTTGCTCTAGGACGTCCGCTAGGATCGGAGAGCTAGGGTAAGAGTCATAAAAATCTGCGGCTTGAGATAAGTATTCGATCGCTTTGTCGTACACTCGTCGCTCCTGGAAGAGCCTAGCCAAAAGGCGATTCACTTTTGCTAACCTTGCACCACTGTTACTTTCAATAGATTGCCAATAACCGTATAGCAGTTCTGACAAAGCCAAATTGTATTTCTTGCTATTGAGGTAAAACTCGCCGACGGCTGTGTAGTAGTCGATCAAGGCTAACTCAGAGCGGCTATCGTCAAGCATGGTCTTTGCTTCAGAGTACAAGTTTTCCGCTTTAATGATATCGCCACTATGTGAAGCGAGGAGTGCTCTTTGCATCACTAGTCGGTAGCGAACACTGTCGGTGCGTTGTAATACGGCATCGGCTTCATCGAGCTGTTGTTCAATTTGGTTAAGCGTGTCTTCCGCTTTTGAGTAGTTTTCGTCGTACATCCAAATCATTTGGTTGCGCATCAGCTGGAGATCTAAGTCCATGTACGGCAATTGATATTCTTGCGCTAAGCGTTCCGCTTTATTTAGGTGCTCGATAGCCGAACGAACATTACCCATGGCGTAATCTGCCTGAGCGATAATCTTGTGCGCTTCGATGGTGCTGCTTGGTGTGCGAACGCTACGATCTGTTTCGTCGCGAGACATGGCTGAAGGGCTGTCACTTTCTTTGCGTTCTGTTAGTTCACGCTGTGACAAATAGTTGGTTGCCGCTTGTTTTGCTTGTGATGGTTCTATTTCCGCCAATTGTTGTGCTTCGTTGAGTAACGCGGACGATAAAATGGTTGCATGAAGTGGCTGTACAAACAGCAAGCAAAGAAAGCCAATCAATTTGAATAGACGCGAACTGTCCCAAAACATCCTTTCGTTCCCTCGAACTGTTTTTAGATATGGCGATAACGGCGAAAAGCCTCAATTAGCCGTTTAAATGCGGGTTGAAGCCATTTGATATAGTAACATGCTTGGACAATAAAAACGTCCGGCAACCCTTTAGATTGCCGAACTTATTTCTGTTGCCTATGCGCTTACTGACGAGCCATACGGTGATTGTGAGCTGGCTTATCTTGTTCTGTTGAGCGGTAAGGGTTGATATCCAAGCCACCACGACGCGTATAGCGGGCAAATACGGTCAGTTTGCTAGGTTGGCAGTATTTCATTAGATCCGTAAAAATACGCTCTACACACTGCTCGTGGAACTCATTGTGCTCGCGGAAAGACACTAAGTAACGTAACAGCTTCTCACGATCTATTTTTGCGCCTTGGTAGCGAATTTCTACACTGCCCCAGTCAGGTTGGTTAGTGATCAAACAGTTTGATTTCAATAGGTGGCTATGTAGCACCTCTTCTACTTGTACTTCACCTGCTGCACCTTCAAGCAAATCGGCATCAAAATCGTAACTGGTGATGTGAATGTCTTGGTCATCAATACATTCACCGTCCATTGTAACGATAGGTTGATTGGTATAGTGGGTCACTGGATTCACCTCAACCAGCACCTTTTCACCTGAGCATTCAGACAGGTCTTGTGTTAAACGCTCAGTCACTTCTTCCCAGCTTGCAAAGCGGGTTTGGTTATAGCTGTTTAAGTACAGTTTGAAAGACTTCGATTCAATCAAGTTTACGCTGGTGGCTGGAATGTATACTTCGCCAACGGCCACTTGTGGTAAACCTTTACTATTTAACCAAGACAGTTCATACAGCGTCCAAATGTCGTGCCCCATGAAAGGCAGAGTATCGCCTAACTGAAGGTCATCTCGGTTCAGGCTGCGAGGGACTGGTTGCAGCAAGCTTGGGTCATACTGGTTCGCATACTCGGTCGTTTTACCTAGTGTTAGGCCAGCAAGCTCTTTAGCGTCAGAATATTTGCTCATACTTTGTGGTCGTTTTCGATTAGAATGGCGAGAATTTTACTGAATCCGCTGGTCAATTGCCATCCGGCAAGTACGGCTATCTGATAAATAAGGAATGAGGAGACCTTCATGACCCAAAACGTTACTCAGGCGCTACAAGAGTTCAGCCTGCGCTACCAACAAGCTTGGCAAGCTAAGCACAATGAGTTGCCAAGCAGTGAAGAGCTTGCAGAGCTTGTTTCTCCTTGTGTCGAAGAGAAGCGTGATGGAAAGGTGCTTTGGAAAGCGGTCGCACGTGATGAAATGGCCGATTTCACCAATGTGGAAAATGCGATTGAGTTGTCACTGCAAGATGATGTTAAAGCCTTTTATGGTTCTCAATACTGCGCCGATATGGAGGCAACTTGGCAAGGTAATTCGTTGACGCTGCTGCAAGTCTGGAGCGATGACGATTTCGTGCGTCTACAAGAAAATATTCTTGGTCATTTGGTGACGCAGCGCCGCTTGAAACTTAAACCAACAGTATTTATCGCAGCGACAGATGAGGAAATGGATGTGATTTCTATTTGTAACCTCACTGGCAATGTGATTCTAGAGCGTTTGGGCACCTCTAAACGTGATGTATTGGCAGATTCATTGGTTGAGTTCTTGAATAAGTTAGAGGCTGCCGTCTAAGTATGTATGTTGTTGAGTTGCAGTTTGAGTGTTTTGATAACACCACCGTCAGCGCGGTAGACAAAGCCATTAATGGCTTGATGGATGCTCTGCGTTACAACGGCCAAGTATTAGGTCGTGAATTCCCGATAGTGATGGGAGAAGGTGAATTTTTCGTTCGTGTTGTTTGCCCAGAACAAGACAGCTTACATCCACGTTATCACTCAGATTTCGTCAAAGTGTGCATGAACCGTTTGTCGGATGCGTCTTTGCTTGCTCCGAAAATGCGTATGCTGGGGCGTGATTTGAATTCAGAACAAGCAGCCGAAGAAGAGACACCTAGCTGGCAAGTGTTGTACACGACTTATGTTCATACGTGTTCGCCTTTGCGAAGTGGTGAAACCCTGTTGCCAATTCCTTTGTATCGTAATGAGCCAACACTTAATGGAGACCATAAAGCCGTCATTAAGTGGCAGACTGAGTGGCAAGCGTGTGATGAAATCCAAATGGCAGGGGGCTGCCGAGCGGAACATGCGGCGCTGCACGAAATTTGCGATGTGGATAGTGTGCTGTTTCGCCGAGGTTGGGACTTACGTGGCCGTATCGAATACATCACGAAGATCCCTACGTACTATTACCAGTATCGTGTCGGTGGTCAGTCGCTGGAGAGCGAGAAAGCGCGCAAGTGTCCAAAATGCGATGGCGAGTGGCTACTCGATGAGCCACTACATGACATATTTCATTTTAAGTGTGATGACTGCCGAATCGTGTCGAATATCTCTTGGGACCATCTTAAGTAGCGAATTGAAGCTACTTAAATGGGTAGATAGACAAATAGAAAGGGCTGATGTTTTCACATCAGCCCTTTTGTGTTTAGAACGTTTATGTTTAGAACGTTGTTTTCAGTCATGTTTTGAAAAGTGGGATTACCAACCTTTCACAACACCGCCTTTGAACAGCTCTTTTGCCGCTTCGTAAACTTCTTCCGTTTGGTAAGCTTTTACGAAGTTTTGTACGTTTTGCGCATTAACATTTTCTTCGCGAGCGACAATTAGGTTTACGTATGGTGAGTCTTTATCTTCAACGAACACGCCGTCACGCTCTGGCGATAGGTCGATAGAGCTTGCGTAAGTGGTGTTGATGATAGATAGCGTTACGTCATCCAATGAACGCGGAAGCTGTGGGGCTTCTAGTTCAATGATTTCGATATTTTTAGGGTTGCCTACGATGTCACGTACTGTAGCGAGTAGACCAACGCCATCACGTAGCGTAATCAAACCTTGTTGCTCAAGAAGCAGTAGTGAGCGACCTAGGTTAGTTGGGTCGTTTGGTACTGCGATGCGTGCGCCATCTTGAATTTCATCAATTGATTTTACTTGCTTTGAGTAACCAGCAATAGGGTAAACGAATGAGTTACCCGCGATAGCCAGTTTGTAGCCGCGGTCTTTCACTTGTTGATCTAGGTATGGTTTGTGTTGGAACGCATTCGCGTCTACTGAACCATCATCCAGAGCGGCGTTTGGTGTTACGTAATCGGTAAATGTTACTAGCTCAACGTCTAGGTTGTATTTCTCTTTTGCTACTTTAGCGGCAACTTCGGCTACTTGTGCTTCAGCACCAGCAATAACGCCAACTTTTACTTTGTTTACGTCTACTTCTTTGTCGCCGCAACCCGCTAGAGCAAGAGCAGAGGCAGCCGTTGCTACAGTCAAAAGACCTTTAAGGCTAAATTTCATCTTTATCTCCTTATAATTTGTATTTTTGATACTTATCTGTGGTCTACACGGCGCACCACTGCGTCACCGATAGACTGAATAATCTGTACTAGAACAATCAACATCACGACAGTCACGGCCATGATAGTTACATCGTAGCGGTGGAAACCGTAACGAATGGCTACGTCACCTAGGCCGCCGCCGCCTACCGTACCCGCCATAGCTGAGTAGCTAACGAGAGTGACCAAGGTAATCGTTACTGAGTTAACAATAGTCGGCATTGCTTCAGGTAGTAGAACTTTTGTGATGATCTGTGTTGGTGTCGCCCCCATTGACTGCGCTGCTTCCACCAAGCCTGTCGGTACTTCTAATAAAGCACCTTCAATAAGACGAGCGACAAAAGGAATGGCGCCAATAGTCAGTGGGACGATTGCTGCGGTTGTACCGATAAAGGTTCCAACTAGCATTTTTGTCACTGGAATAATCGCAACCATCAGTACGAGGAATGGCACAGAACGACCAATGTTAACGATAGCGCCTAAGCCGCTATTTAGTTTGGTGTTTTCAAGTAGGCCGCCTTTCTTAGTAATATGGAGGATTACGCCTAATGGAATACCCACAGCAAAGCCGACTAATCCGGCAACCGCAACCATGTAAAGCGTTTCCCACGTTGCACCTAAAAGTAGTTTGCTGTTTAAGCTCAGCCATTCAGAAATCGTATTAAAGGACATAACCAAGTACCTCTACTTTTACGTTGTGCTTACGCAGGTATTCAAGAGCTGCGTTGTCATCTTCTTCGTTACCAAATAGCTCTGCGACCATCATGCCGAATTTCACGCCACCAGCGTAATCAAGGTCGGAACTCAAAATACTCACATCAATATTGTATTTACGAGAAATTTGCGACATTAACGGTGCATCGACGGTTGCGCCAGTAAACTCTAAGCGAACCAACGGGTAGCTGCCATCAACACGCTCTGCTTGCAGACGAGCTTGGTAATCTTCAGGAATGGAAAGATCCAGCGTTGAGCGAATGAATTGGTGTGCCAGCTCTGTCTTAGGGTGCGCAAAAATATCGCCAACGGTGCCTTTTTCCACCAGCTCACCACCACCGATGATTGCTACTTCGTGACAGATACTTTTTACGACTTCCATTTCGTGAGTGATAAGTAAAATCGTGATGTTGAGTTTGCGGTTGATCTCTTTCAATAACTCAAGGATAGATTGAGTTGTTGCCGGGTCTAGCGCACTAGTGGCCTCATCACAAAGCAGCACGCTAGGATCGGATGCCAATGCACGAGCAATTGCCACACGCTGTTTTTGGCCGCCACTTAAGTTAGATGGGTAGCTCTCGTGTTTGTCGGCTAAGCCTACAAGCTTTAGCAACTCAGTTACTTTTGTTGTGATTTGCGATTTGTCTTTACCTGCCAGTTCTAGTGGCAGTGCTACATTATCAAACACAGTACGAGACGAAAGCAGGTTAAAGTGCTGGAAGATCATGCCAATGTTACGGCGTGTTTCGACTAGTTGTTTTTTGCTGAGTTTGGTTAGATCCACACCATCAACGATGATGGAACCAGAGGTCGGCGCTTCTAACATGTTTACGCAGCGAATCAGCGTACTTTTACCAGCACCTGATGAACCGATAACACCAAAGATGGTGCCTTTGTCGATGTGTAGGTTAATGTCTTTCAGGGCAAGGATTTCCTTACTGCCTTGGTAGAACACTTTATTGACGTTTTTTATTTCTATCATGTTTCAACCTGCCCAAAGATACGGGGAACTTCGCTGTCAAAAACGGCCTTTGACAGAACTTAATGTTGAGCTTTATCTCAATTTTCAGTTGATGCTATGGGTTAAGCAGAATGAAGTCAATAGATATTTTTACGTCTAGACGTCTAAATGTATGGATGTTCTGTTTTGAAACGAAGATGTATAGATAACAAGCAGGAGGTAGACGGCGGGGCACCCTCAGATTTACCGATTCTTGCCCAACAAATCAACCGTTTTGTCGAGGCCTAGAATGAATTAGATAGTGTTGAAGTTTATAAGGTATGTAATAATCTGATTAAACCGAGTTAATAGAGAAATACGTTTTGGCAAAACCTGCTGTTTTTATCGATCGTGATGGCGTGATAAACGTTGACCACGGCTACGTTCATGACGAACATGATTTTGAGTACATTGATGGTGTATTTGAAGCGACGAAAGCGCTAAAAGATAAAGGCTACCTTCTAGTGTTAGTGACGAATCAATCGGGCATCGCACGCGGTAAATTCAGTGAAGACCGTTTCTTGTCTCTGACTCAATGGATGGATTGGAACTTTGCTGATAATGGTGTTGAGTTCGATGGTATCTATTACTGTCCACATCATCCAGAACATGGCATTGGCGAGTACAAGCAAGATTGTGAGTGCCGTAAGCCAAAACCAGGTATGTTCATTTCTGCGCGTGACTTCTTGAAGATCGACATGGAGAAATCTGTGATGATCGGCGATAAAGCTGAAGACATGATGGCAGCAGAAGCGGCAGGCGTTGGCACTAAGATTTTGGTTCGCACTGGTAAGCCAGTAACGGAACAGGGCGAAGCCATTGCAACGGTAGTATTGGATAGCATTGCAGATGTGCCTGCGTACTTAAACAAGTAATATTCATTACTGACTGAGATAAGGGAAGCCACTGCTTCCCTTTTGTTTGATTCCTTCTTTTAATCTGAACACTTATGAGCAAAAAACTCACCATTCTTGATATCGCAAAATTGGCAGGCGTGGGCAAATCGACAGTAAGCCGTGTGCTTACTAACGATCCAAAAGTGAAACCCCAAACGCGAGAGAAGGTAGAGCAAATCATTCGTGAATCAGGCTACGTCCCATCAAAGTCGGCGCAGTCGATGCGTGGTGGCAGCCAAAAAGTCATTGGGGTTATCATCTCCCGTTTGGATTCACCATCAGAAAATCGCGCCGTTGGTACCATGCTCAATGCTTTGTATTCCGCTGGTTATGATGCGGTGATCATGGAGAGCCAATTCGATCGCGATAAAACCAATGAACATTTGGATGTGCTTAAACGTCGCAACGTCGATGGGGTGATCGTGTTTGGCTTTACTGGATGTGATGAGCGAGCATTGGCGGAGTGGGGGAATCGTATCGTCGTGATCGCGATGGACACGCAAATGGTTTCCTCGATCAACTACGATAACCAAGGTGTGATAGACATGGCTTTGTCGCACCTTGAGCAGCAATCTTTATCTCGCATTGCTTATATTGGTGTTGATCCTGAAGACAAAACCACTGGCTTAGCTCGTCTAAATGCTTATAAAGCTTGGTGTCAACGCAAGCAAATTACACCTTGTTTCCAAACGGGTAAGTTGAGCCATGAAAGTGCTTATCAGTTGGTAGACAAAGTCCTTCAATCTGATACTCAGGCCATCGTGTGCGCCAGTGACACTATCGCGTTGGGCGTGATTAAGCGTCTTCAAGAGTTAGGACGTGAAGACGTGGTTGTGACAGGTGTTGGTGGTAATGAATTGCTCTCTTTCCTTTTCCCTAAAGTATTTAGTGTCGACCCAGGTTATACCCTTGCAGGTGAGAAGTCCGCTAACATGCTGATCAATCAATTAAATGGCGATGAGGAAGTGGTTCACTTTACTCAACAGCCTATCGTTTATTGACCCACACTAAAACGATCTGCTCTAAAATTATACTGTGATCACTCTCAATTAATGGGACTGTTCCCATTTTGTTTTTTGCCTTCGGATGGCAATATTAAAATCAAGAAATGGGAATGTTCCCATTTATAAAAACAAAATGATGAATCGAATGTATCCAATACAGGGTGGACAAAGTTATGAGTAAGATTGCGCGTAAAGACGTGGAGCGTCTTATTGAGCTGGTCGGGGGGCCGGACAATATTGCCAGTGTAAGTCACTGTCTAACTCGCTTGCGTTTTGTTCTAAATGATACGGACAAAGCAGATACGAAACAGTTAGAAGCATTACCGATGGTGAAGGGCTGTTTTACCAACGCAGGCCAGTTCCAAGTGGTTATCGGTACTGAAGTGGATGAAGTTTACAAGGTACTGATCGGACTGACGGGTAAAAGTGAAGCCAGCAAAGACGAAGCGAAGAACGCTGCTCGTCAAAACATGAATATCGTTGAGCGTGGTATTTCCCACCTTGCAGAAATCTTTGTACCACTGCTACCAGCGATCATCACCGGTGGTCTGATCCTTGGTTTCCGTAACGTGATTGGCGACATCAAGATGTTTGATGGTCAAACGCTAACGGAAATCAGCCAGTTTTGGGCAACGGTACACTCTTTCTTATGGCTGATTGGTGAGGCGATCTTCTTCTTCCTACCAGTTGGCGTGTGTTGGTCGACAGTGAAAAAGCTCGGCGGTACTCCGATTCTGGGTATCACGCTTGGTGTGACATTGGTTTCTCCGCAGTTGATGAACGCCTACCTGATTGGTAAGCAAGTACCCGAAGTGTGGGACTTTGGCTTATTCGCCATCGAGAAAGTGGGCTACCAAGCGCAAGTGATTCCGGCAATGCTCGCTGGTATGGCACTGGCGTTTATTGAAACCAACTTAAAACGCATCATTCCGTCTTACCTTTACCTAGTGGTTGTGCCGTTTGTCTCTATCATCGTGTCTGTGATTCTTGCGCACTCTATTATTGGTCCATTCGGCCGTATGTTGGGTGACGGCGTTGCTTTCGCAGCAAAAGCAGCCATGACAGGTGACTTCGCAATGATTGGCTCAACCATCTTCGGCTTCCTATACGCGCCATTGGTCATTACTGGTATTCACCACACCACCAACGCGGTTGACCTTCAATTAATGCAAGAGCTAGGCGGCACGCCAATTTGGCCTCTGATTGCGCTTTCAAATATTGCTCAAGCGTCTGCGGTCGTCGGCATCATTATCATCAGTAAAAAACATGGCGAGCGTGATATCTCGGTGCCTGCGGCTATCTCTGCTTACCTTGGTGTGACCGAGCCGGCGATGTACGGTATCAACTTGAAATACAAGTTCCCAATGCTGAGCGCGATGATCGGTAGTGCGTGTGCTGCTGCTATTTGTGGTAGTGCGGGCGTAATGGCGAACGGTATCGGTGTGGGCGGTTTGCCGGGCATCTTGTCTATCCAACCGCAGTTCTGGGGCATTTTTGCTTTGGCTATGTTAGTCGCAATGCTAGTACCTGCTGCATTAACGTTAATTCTTTATAAGCGTGCACAAGCCAAAGGTGAGCTTGAGCCTGCAAACGCGTAATTCTATTTGAGGCAGTGACTGGGCTGCCTCCTCCTATTTTTCTTTTCAAATTTTAAGTTTCCGATTACTGGTAAGTGAGTGTTAGAAATGGCTATGACCAAGCATGATGAGAGCTGGTGGAAAACCGCAACCATCTATCAAATTTACCCAAAAAGCTTTTGTGACAGTGGCAGTAAAGGCACGGGCGACATCAAAGGGATCATTTCTAAGCTGGATTATCTTAAGCATCTTGGTGTGGATGCGATTTGGCTGACGCCGGTTTACCAATCGCCAATGATCGACAACGGTTATGACATATCCGATTACTACTCGATCAACCCTGAGTTCGGCACTATGGAAGATTTCGATACTTTGCTAGCAGAAGCGCATCAGTTGGGTATTCGTATCATCATGGACATTGTAGTGAACCACACGTCGACAGAACACAAGTGGTTCCAATCCGCACTGGGTGATAAAAACAGCCCATACCGTGATTACTACATCTGGAAAGATCCGGTAGATGGTGCTGAACCAAACAACTGGCAATCAAAGTTTGGTGGCAACGCTTGGGCGCTGGATGAAAAAACAGGTCAGTACTATTTGCACCTTTTTGCTAAAGAGCAAGCGGACTTAAACTGGGAAAACCCAGTAGTGCGTGAAGAAGTGAAAGAAGTCATCAGCTTCTGGGCAGAGAAGGGAGTCGATGGTTTCCGTCTCGACGTTATCAACCTGATTTCCAAGCAGCAAGATTTTCCAAGTGACGATATTGGTGATGGTCGCCGCTTCTACACCGACGGCCCACGCGTGCACGAATACCTTCAAGAGATTAGCGAATCTGTGTTTCAAAAATACGGCAGCGTAACAGTGGGTGAAATGTCTTCCACCACACTAGATCACTGCCAGCAATATTCTTCGCTAGACGGCAAAGAGCTATCCATGGTGTTCAACTTCCATCATCTGAAAGTCGATTATCCAAATGGTGAAAAATGGACCAAAGCGCCGTTTGATTTCATTCAGCTAAAACAGATCTTCAATCATTGGCAAGCGGGCTTAAATGGCAAAGGGTGGGGGGCGCTGTTCTGGTGTAACCACGACCAGCCACGCGTTGTGAGCCGATTAGGTAACGACGAGCAATACCGTGTTGAATCTGCCAAGATGCTTGCGGCATCAGTGCACATGATGCAAGGCACACCTTATGTTTACCAGGGGGAAGAGATCGGCATGACCAACCCGGGTTATACCGAAATCAGCCAATATCGTGATGTTGAAAGTACTAACATGTACGACATTATGGTCAACCGTGATGGTGTATCTCATGACGATATGATGGCGATCTTGGCACAGAAGTCGCGTGATAACTCACGTACACCAATGCAATGGAACAGTGCAAAACACGCGGGCTTTACTGAGGGAACGCCGTGGCTTGAAGTGGCGCAGAATTACTCTGAAATCAATGCTGAAGCTGCGGTTGCCGATTTGAACTCGGTGTTCTACTTTTACAAGCGTCTGATTGAACTGCGTAAACAGGTTCCAGTCATCACCGATGGCCGTTACGAGGACCTGCTGCCAGAGCACAAACGTATTTTCGCTTACGCTCGTCAGAACGATAAGCAAACGCTGCTGTGTATCAATAACTACTACGCTGAAGAGGTGGAATGCGTTCTGCCAGAACGTTTTGATATGAGTAAGGCGAAAAACTTGCTATCTAACTATCAAAACTCAGCAAGCGCAGTCGCGTCAAACCATCAAGTGTTACGACCTTACGAAACTCGTATTTTATTGATAGAAGAATAAACTCGGGTGTCATCACCCCTAAGATTGATGTTCGAGATGAAGGCTTTGGTGTGCTCCCCAAAGCCTTTTTTATTGAGATGCGAGATACTTGTGGAGTACAGGCTTATTTTGTTTCAATCGCTGTTAGCTGCACTTTCTCTTCGTTGATTTGTAATTGTTGTACTTTCAGCAGTTCAATTTGTTCTATCAGACCTAAGCTCGGATTAAACCAACGTTCTGCCGAAGTGGCGAACTCCATTGAGTCCATGTCATCACAGTTTAGGTTGTAGATGTTCTCTTCCATCAGGTATGCCGCTTCAATTTTCTTGCCTGAGATCGAGAACGCTTTACGCACGCCAGTCTCTCGGATTTGCTGTTGCCAAACCACTTGGCAAGATGCTGTCATAGGAAGGTTTTGTACCCACTCATGCTCTTCAAAACGGTCTAGAAGGTTGTGAACTGCGTAGCCTGTAAGAGTGGTTTGCAGAGACATAGTTTCTTCACCGATGTCAATATTCGGGCTTTTCTCTTTTACGTCGTCACCGTTTAGGCGGAAAATCGGACCGCTGTGCATAAGCATGGCAATAAACTGATGACCAATGAAATAAGCGTCAGTGATTTCATGGAGTGCACCATCTGATCCTGCAAAGTAAAGCGTATTGCTCTCTTCGTCGTCGTTGTACTGCTCGTCTGAATAGTAGAACTGTTCGGCGCCGTAGTTCACCAAGTCATTAACCAACTGGACCATTGCCTCGCTGTTTGGGATTTGTGCCAATGCTGCCAATATTTGCTCGCGACCCATCGCTTGGAAGCTCAGTTTCATGTCGCCTTCTGGTTGGCCATCCAAGCTAAATGCGTAGTTTAGCTGTGTGCTTGGCGTGGGAGCGAAGATTGAGTTGTGAATCGAGACGTCGAAACTTTCTTGAGGCACTTTGTTTGGATTCGCACTGCCAGAAGACGAACCTCCGCCACAGCCGTAAAGAGCCAGAGTTGCTGCTGCGATAAGCGTCATTTTGTTTAGCATGGTTTACATTCCTGATTGATAAGGCCGTTTCATGTTGGGCCGTTGCTTGAATGCGAGCATGCTAAGTTCAGTGAGAGAAAAAGGGCAAAAAACAAAAGCTAACAGGGGTTAATGAAAGCTTAATTTTATATTTAGGTCTTTGTTTTGTTTGGGGTTATTTCGTTGGCTACGTTAGTGCAATACTCGTTAATGAGCGCTTTCCATCGGCTTATGATTTCTTGATCGGTCACACTAACATGCAACGTTTTCCACGGTTGGAGGCAAGTCTCTTTTGATTCAGATTGAGAAAGACGCTCAAACAAGGTTTCGGAAGGTAAAACGCGCAGCAGCGCCACCAGTGATTCCATGTAGTTGAGACGGAACTGTTCAAGTTTGTTCTGCTTATAAGCAATGTGAGACACAAAGGTATAAATCAGTGCGTTTTGGATACGTGAGTCGCCATCTGGTGTCGTTAACAGAGCTTTTGCCCTGTCTAAGTTACCTAATTTGAAATGCAATAGACCTAACCAGAGGCTCAGCTCATCTGGCAAAACATCAAACGACGATTGTACTTGAGTTAAATACGCTTCCAGCTTTTGATGTTCGTGCTCGTATAAGGCGAGATGTCTTGCCGTTGTTATAGCCGCAAATTCATCAGATTGTCGGAGAGGTTGGCTAGAAAAGGCATTCTCGAATAACATTTTTTTGTGAATATCCGAAAGCTGCCACGAACTTGCCGAAGGTGCAGGCAGATTGAAGTATTGCGCGACATCCGAGTGCATTTGGAAAATATCCGATTGTAAGGCAGATAAACGCAGTGTGTACTCATTGCGAAACGCCAGCTTGCCCGTCGCAGGATAAATAAGGTTCATCTGCGCTTTCAAGATGCCCTGTTTTGTGCCGTCTTTTAACTCGATATTGAGCTCGTAGTCGCTGGTCTGCATGTTTCGTGCGCCAGGGAAATATGGCGTATGACCGATAGGATCAAGAAAGTAACTAGGAGCATCTTGGTTGGCGATGTCGGTGTATGGATATTCGACCTGTTGTTGCAGCAAGATGGCTTTGACCAGTATGCGGTATTTTCGCGCCTGAGAGCCGATTGAATCGACACGGTTGAGTAGTAGCTCGACTTTGGGAATCAGTAGTTGATGACGTGTTTGTTGTGTTGAGATTTCTTGGCGTTGCCATAACAAGCTTGCGAGCGTCACGCTACAAACTACAAGTACGGCACATAAGCTGTAAGCAAAAATCAGCTTGAAGTTCTTATTACTCGCCACCTGGGTTGAGATAACGCGCCGATGACTTTTCGCTGGTGGCACTAAACGAATATTGGCAGGGTTAAGAAAGTAGCCTTTGCGGGGGTAAGTGACTAAAAGCTTAGCGGCATCGTATTCGGGTAAGTACTGCTGTAGCAGTGCACGTAAGGTGCTAATGCGGTTCGTGAGCACATTCTTAGAGATGAATTTGCTCTGCCAAATGGTTTCGATAATGGTATCGGCAGAGAGCGGATGTCCCACGCTTGTTAGCAGCAGTTCTAATAATTCAATGGTGCGAGGTTCAAGATCAATCGCGATAGCATCTTGATGAAGGGTCTGTGTCTTCGGGTTATAGATCAGCTCTCCAATCGCAATACAACTGTGAGTCTGTTTAGCTTGTTGCAGAAAGTCGCGCATACCGTACCGATCTATTTGGAAATCGCGAAGTATTATATAGCGATTGGAGCGCGAAATCTTATAAATCGCGCTTCAATCACTATCAAAAATTTATGAACCGTAGGTCACGGAATAGCGGTGCGGTTTGTGGTTCATCGCTAACACGACATTGAGTGCAAACGCCCCCAAAATTGAAAGGCCAATCACTTCTGGTGTAACAAAGAAGAATGAAGAAAACAGGATACATGCATCGATTGCCATTTGGCTTTTGCCAACTGAAATGCCAAATTTGTCTTGGATAAACAAACACAGCACGTTAAAGCCACCTAAGCTGGAGCGATGTCGGAATAGGATCAGCATACCGAGCCCCATTAAAAGCCCGCCTGCGACGGCGCAATAAACTTCATTTACCGATTCGAGCGAGATTAGCAAATAAAGATGATCGGCAAAGATAGAAACCAACGCGCCAGAAATGGCACTATTAATGGCGAAATGACGGCCGAAGCGTTTCCATGCTAGTAAGTAAAAAGGACTGTTTGCTAAAAAGTACAGCACACCAAAGGTAAAAGGTGTAAATTGGCTAATAAGCAGAGCCAATCCAGTCGTGCCTCCTGTTAGAAGGTTCGCGGATTGGAGAAAGAAAACGCCTTGAGCTACTAAAAAGGTACCCGTGAGAATCGCTATCCAGTCTTCTTTTAATGAGTGTTTTTCCATCAATGTTGCAGTCATTAGTGATAAATAAGGCGTGCATAGTAGTAAAAAGATGATCTTTTCGGTAGCTAGAGGGTAAAATTTACGGTAAACCTATGTAATTGCTGTTTTACAGGGTGTAAAGCACAAATTTGACAGGCAATAGATTGTCGTTATGCGATTGCAATGCTGGCATGATAAACATTGCTTGTCATCATGAAAAAACTGCATGAGAAAAATTGTAAATTTCTCTTTATGACCTAAATCAAATTATGTAGAATGCGCGCCATTAGGGTGACGAAAACGTTTGCGTCGGGTCATTCAACAGTTTTTTTGCAACTTTCAGTACTAATCTGAGTCAGGAGATACAGATGCTTAAGCGTGATATGAACATCGCAGATTACGATGCGGAACTGTTCGCAGCTATCCAGGAAGAAACTCTTCGCCAGGAAGAACACATTGAACTTATCGCTTCTGAAAACTACACAAGCCCACGTGTAATGGAAGCGCAAGGTTCTCAGCTAACGAACAAATACGCTGAAGGCTACCCAGGTAAGCGTTACTACGGCGGTTGTGAGTACGTAGATAAAGCTGAAGCACTAGCAATTGAGCGTGCATGCCAACTATTTGGTTGTGAGTACGCTAACGTACAGCCTCACTCAGGTTCTCAAGCAAACAGCGCAGTTTACATGGCGCTTCTTAACCCAGGCGATACAGTTTTAGGCATGAGCCTAGCGCACGGTGGTCACCTAACTCACGGTTCACCAGTAAACTTCTCTGGTAAGCACTACAACGTTATCCCTTACGGTATCGATGAAGCTGGTCAAATCAACTACGATGAGATGGAACAGCTAGCACTTGAACACAAACCTAAGATGATCATCGGTGGTTTCTCTGCTTACTCGCAAATCGTTGATTGGAAACGCATGCGTGAAATCGCTGACAAAGCAGGTGCTTACTTATTTGTTGATATGGCGCACGTAGCTGGTCTTATCGCTGCCGGTGAATACCCAACACCAGTACCGCATGCTCACGTGGTAACAACAACGACGCACAAAACACTAGCAGGTCCTCGCGGTGGTCTTATCTTGTCAAATGCTGGCGAAGATATGTACAAGAAATTGAACTCAGCAGTGTTCCCTGGTGGTCAAGGTGGCCCTCTAATGCACGTTATCGCTGGTAAAGCAGTAGCGTTCAAAGAAGCGATGGAGCCAGAGTTCAAAGCTTATCAAGCTCGCGTAGTGAAAAACGCAAAAGCAATGGTTGGTCAGTTCCAAGAGCGTGGCTACAAAATCGTATCTAACGGTACAGAAAACCACTTGTTCCTTGTTGACCTAATCGACAAAGATATCACTGGTAAAGACGCAGACGCGGCACTAGGTGCAGCAAACATCACTGTAAACAAGAACTCAGTACCAAATGACCCACGCAGCCCATTCGTAACGTCTGGTATCCGTGTAGGTACGCCAGCGATCACTCGCCGTGGCTTCACTGAAGAAGATGCAAAAGAGCTAGCAAACTGGATGTGTGACGTTCTAGATAACATCGGCAACGAAGAAGTTATCGAAGCGACTAAACAGAAAGTGCTAGAAATTTGTAAGCGTCTACCGGTTTACGCCTAACTGTTCTTCATAGAATGAGTCGATTTCGGTGTCGAACATACTCATTTGCTCGCGTAAACTCCGTGTGTTCTCCTAGAACTCGACTCGTCTATTTTGAACATTGATATACTAAAGGTCCTCAATTGAGGGCCTTTTTTGTTTGTCTGGCGTTTGGAATGAGATATAGCGAGAGTGTGTGATAAGGGGGTGGCTACCAACACTGTCCCTTTTCAATATATCCAAACCACGTCATTCCGACGAGCCTAGGCGAGATCAGGAATCTTGTTGAGGCACACTCTTTTACTCAGAGTTTCCCTAAAAATCATCAGTATTCTGAAAACAGATTCTGAATCACGCTCGTTCCTCGCTGTTCAGAATGACGGTGGTAGAATGGCTTTTTATCATCATTTGCCAGATGCAAAAAAGGTTGGCACTGAGCCAACCTTTCTTTTCAAAACAAGCTTTTCAAAACAAGCGAGAGCTTATTTAATCTCGATACCTTGAGCCTGCATATCGGCATGGTAAGAAGAGCGAACAAATGGACCACACGCTGCATGCGTGAAGCCAAGTTCTAGTGCAACTTCTTTTAGCTCGTCAAACTCTGATGGTGGAACGTAACGTTCTACTGGCAAGTGGTGACGGCTTGGCGCTAGGTACTGGCCTAGAGTCAGCATCGTTACGCCGTGTGCGCGTAGATCTTTCAGTACTTCGATGATTTCTTCTTTGGTTTCACCAAGGCCCATCATCAAACCAGACTTGGTCGGTACATCGGGATGCTGCTCTTTGAACTTCTTAAGGAGCTCAAGTGACCATTTGTAGTTCGCACCTGGGCGAGCTTTACGGTAAAGACGTGGCGCGGTTTCTAAGTTGTGGTTGAAGACATCTGGCGGATTGTCTTTCATTAGATCAAGCGCTACATCCATGCGACCACGGAAGTCAGGAACCAGTGTTTCAATCTTAATATGCGGGTTTAACGCACGGATCTCGCGGTTACAATCGGCAAAGTGTTGTGCACCGCCGTCACGCAGATCGTCACGGTCAACAGAAGTGATTACTACGTATTTCAGCTTCATATCGGCAATGGTTTTCGCCAGTTTTTGAGGCTCTTCTGCTTCCGGTGGTAATGGACGGCCATGAGCAACGTCACAGAAAGGACAACGACGAGTACAAATAGCACCTAAGATCATGAAGGTTGCTGTACCGTGGTTAAAACATTCCGCTAGGTTCGGGCAAGATGCTTCTTCACATACGGAGTGAAGTTTATTCTTACGCATTGCCGCTTTGATGTCTTGAATTCGTTGGCTGTCGGCTGGTAGCTTGATCTTCATCCAATCAGGCTTACGTAGCACTTCTTTCTGCTCTGTAGGCATGTTCTTTACGGGAATCAATGCCATTTTATCGGCGTCACGATATTTAACGCCTTTTTCCATCTGGATTGGTTTGCTCATGCTTTATTACCTTGAGAAGGTGCTTCTGTGCTGAATTCTACTTGCTCATAATCGAGCAAAGTAACGAGTTCTTCTATTAATTGTTTTTCTACGGCTTCTACATTGTCTGGGCCGCCAAATTGGCTGACCTGAACCATTTCCATACCTTCATAACCACAAGGGTTAATACGCAGAAACGGTGTTAAATCCATATTTACGTTCAAGGCTAAACCATGAAACGAGCATCCTTTACGAATGCGTAAACCGAGAGAGCATATTTTCTTACCGGCAACGTAGACACCTGGTGCGTCAGGTCGCGCGGCTGAGTCAATATTGTATGCTTTTAGCGTGTTGATCACGAGGTTCTCGATTGTGGTAACGAGATCTCGTACACCTAATTTTTTGCGGCGTAGGTTGATCAAGAAGTAGGCGACCAACTGACCAGGGCCATGATACGTAACCTGACCTCCGCGATCACTTTGTACAACAGGAATATCGCCAGTGTTAATCAAGTGCTCAGCTTTACCTGCCTGTCCTTGCGTAAATACTGGGTTATGTTCTACCAACCAGACTTCATCACGGGTTTCTTCTGTGCGTTGGTCGGTGAACTCATGCATCGCCTTCCATACAGGCTCATAGTCTTGGCGGCCAAGTCGTTTTACAACAAGTTGGTGTTGCATGGGAATTCCTGTTGCTAATATATAAAGTTTTTGGATTATAAACCGGATAACCCTGATGCTCTACCGCTGCGTAACAGATTTTTAACTGAAAGCGATGTAAAGCCTCGTTATCTCTTTGATAAATAAAAAGAAAGCAGCCAAGGCTGCTTTCAAAAAAAATTTAATATATCAAAAAATTATAGAACCATGCGTACGATGTCAATTTCACCTAACTCTTTGTACAGTGTCTCAACCTGCTCGATAGAGGTTGCAGTAATGTTGATTGACACAGAGTGGTAGTTGCCCTTAGCACTTGGTTTAACGGTCGGGCTGTAGTCACCTGGAGCATGGCGCTGAATAACTTCAAGAACAAGCTCTGGAAGTTCAGGCTTTGCATGACCCATTACCTTGTAAGTAAATGAACAAGGGAACTCAAGCAGGTCTTTTAATTTTGCATCAGAGTTGATGGTTAGCATATCGATAACTCCAGTAGATATTCGTTGCGGTGCGAAATAGTACAGTCAAATTAGGGGGAACTCAAGACGAGGAGCTCAAACTTAAAAAGCCGCCCATTCAGGCGGCTTTGCGAATAAATTTGCTACTCTAATGTTCTTTTTAGAAGAAGCTCTTGAATAACAATACGATGTAATCCCACATGCGGCTAAATAGACTACCTTGCTCTACGGTTTCTAGTGCCATTAGTGGGTACTCGGCAATATCTTCACCATCGATCTGATAGTATAGCTTACCAACTACATCACCTTTATTAATTGGGGCTTCTAGCTCTTTTTCAAGGACGAAGCTTGCTTTTAGGTTTTTCGCTTCACCACGCGGTAGTGTTACGTAAGTATCTTGGTCAAGACCCAGTGCTACGGTGTCTTTGTTACCCATCCACACTTTTTCTTCTACGAACGTTTCACCTGCTTTGTGCGGTGCCACTGTTTCGAAGAAACGGAAGCCGTAGCTTAGCAGCTTTTTGCTTTCTGACTTACGAGCATTGGCATCTTTAGTACCCATAACGACCGCAACCAAGCGCATTTGACCTTCAGTTGCTGAACTTACTAGGCTGTAACCCGCATTACTTGTGTGACCCGTTTTGATGCCGTCAACGTTCATGCTCTTATCCCAAAGTAGACCGTTACGGTTGTATTGGGTGATGCCGTTGTAAGTAAATTTCTTCTCTGAGTACACTCGGTACTCATTTGGTACGTCACGGATAAGTGCTTTACCTAGCAGTGCCATGTCGTATGGTGTTGAGTACAATTCTGCGTTATCTAAGCCATGAACGTTGGCAAAGTGCGAGTTAGTCATACCCAATGTGTTGGCCCAAGCGTTCATTAGGTCAACAAATGCATCTTCTGAACCTGCAATATGTTCTGCCATCGCAACACAGGCATCGTTACCTGACTGGACGATGATACCTCGGTTCAGGTCACGTACTTTAACTGTTGTGCCTACTTCAATGAACATCTTTGATGAATCAGGGAAGTTTTTCGCCCACGCATTTTTACTGATGGTGACATCATCATCTTCTGAGATATTACCACGCGCTAGCTCTTGGCCGATTACATAGCTGGTCATCATCTTAGTCAGACTAGCTGGAGACAATTTTGTGTTCATCTCTTTCTCTGCCAGTACTTTACCTGAATGGTAATCCATCAGCACGTAGCCCTTCGCCGCGATTTGAGGGGCATCTGGAACAACGATAGGTGATGCAAGAGCAGATTGAGCGAAAGTTGCAGAAAGGGCAACCGAAGAAACGAGAATAGATTTCACAAACTTATTTTTATTCATGGTAATTCAAATTTTTGGGTTAACTGCAGACATCTTATCAGAATCCCTAGTTATGTAAGAGGGGGATCAAAGAGAAATTCATGACACGAGGTCATTTGGCAGTGTTGTGTTTTTTAATAAATGCAGACGAATAGCCGAGCAACTTTACTTTATCTAATGTGGCTTGCGTCAGGGAATAGTCAGTAAATGGCCCTAACAACAAGCGATAAGACTCTTTCGCACTCTCTAGGAAAGTTTCTGTATCCAATTTTTGACCAAGCTCGGTACCTAAAGTTCGCGCGCGTTCTTCATTTTTTGATGATGCCACTTGAATAACGTACCTAGGGTGCGCTTCTAATGACTTTTTATCCGTGGGCTGATTGATACTGATCACTTCAATTTCCACGTTCGCGGTGCCTGTTTTTATGACATCTAACTTGTGCGCGGCGGCATAGCTTAAATCAATGATACGGCCATCGTGAAAAGGACCTCGGTCATTAACTCGTACTATGGTGGTTTTGCCGTTGTCAGTATTGGTAACTTTTACGTAACTTGGTAACGGTAGCGTTTTATGCGCTGCCGTCATTGAGTACATGTCATAGATTTCGCCATTAGAAGTCAAATGACCTTGGAATTTTTTCCCATACCAAGATGCTCGGCCTTTTTCTTTAAAGCCTTTCGCATTGCGAACTATTTTGTAGTCTTTGCCACGTAAGTGGTAATCTTTGTTCCCACCTAGGCTGTACGGTTCATATTTAGGATGCGCATCCTCGATGTGTTCGACTGAAAGCGGTGTATCCGGTGCAACATCGGATTCGAGTTCGTAACGGCCTTCTTGTTCTTTTTGGCTAGTTGATGAACAGCCTGCCAAAATAAGAGCAGAGAAAACCAAGGAATATAAAGCGCGTTTTTGCATGTCTAGGTCGCCTTAGAGAATGCTTTTCGGTGCGTATGAATCGACATCAGAATACCAAAACCAGCCATCAAGGTTACCATTGATGTGCCGCCATAACTGATGAGTGGCAACGGTACACCTACTACAGGTAGGATGCCACTTACCATGCCAATATTTACAAAAATATACACGAAGAAGCTGAGTACAATACTGCCTGCCATCATTCGTCCAAATGCGGTTTGCGCTTGGCTGGCGAGATATAAACCTCGTCCAATAATAAATAGATAGATGGCTAAAAGGCAAAGGAAGCCAATCATACCCCATTCTTCAGCAATTACTGCAAAGATAAAGTCAGTGTGTCGTTCAGGAAGAAATTCTAGTTGTGACTGCGTACCTTGCAACCAACCTTTGCCGGAAATACCGCCGGAGCCAATCGCAATTTTACTCTGAATAATGTGGTAACCCGCTCCTAGCGGATCAGACTCCGGGTTAAATAGAGTACGAACTCGCACTTTTTGATACTCTCGCATCAAGAAAAACCACAGAATTGGAATGAAACCACCTAATGCAATCGCAGCACCAGCAATTATTTTCCAGCTAATGCCGGCGAGGAAGATAACAAAAATACCGGAAGCCGCGATCAGGATCGAGGTACCTAAGTCAGGCTGTTTTGCAATGAGAATGGTTGGTAAGCAGACCATAATCAGTGCAATAATGAGTGTTTTTAGCGTTGGTGGAAGGGGCTGTCTACCAACATAGCGAGCCACCATTAATGGCACCGCGAGCTTCAATAGCTCTGACGGTTGAAAGCGCACAAAACCGAGGTTAAGCCAACGCTGCGCGCCTTTCGATGCTTCACCGAAAAACAGCACGCCGAAAAGCAGTATAACGCCACCAACGAACATCAAAGGTGCCAAGCTTTCGTAAGTTCGTGGAGAAAGCTGTGCAAGGACGAGCATCACAACGAGTGAAAGCACCATTCGCATGGCTTGGCGATCCATCATCAGTAAACTTTGGCCACTGGCGCTGTACATGATCACCAGGCCAAACCCCATCAGGGCCAGTATGCCAAGTAGGAGTGGTAAGTCGATATGGAAGCGTTCAAACAGGGCGCGATTTTTACCTGTAGAGGGATCCATCTTCATTACTGTTTTACCTCTTTCTTCGCATTGTTTTCAGGCTCAATTTCTTCTGGGCCAAGAACGACTCGGTCAAAAATTTTCCTTACTACTGGGGCACCGTTACTAGAACCACCACCGGCATTTTCTAGTACTACAGTGACGACCACTTTAGGATCATCAAATGGTGCAAAGCCAGTAAATAACGCATGGTCACGTAAGTGCTCGGCGATCTCATCGGCGTTGTACTCTTCGTTTTCACCCAGACCGAAGACCTGTGCAGTACCTGATTTACCCGCTGTTTCATAATTCATTTTGTAGAATGAGCGACGAGCTGTTCCGCGCGTGCCATGGTTTACCCGACGCATGCCTTCTTTCGCCATATCCCAGTACTTTTTAGGCACATTCTTGATTGGTGGGTAAGTCACGTATTCTGTCGTTTGCTGCTCTTCGAAGTCGTTACCATTTTCTATCGTCGCTTTGAGCAAGTGAGGTGCGATCACTTCTCCCTCGTTTACTAATACGGAGGTTGCTTTGGCGATTTGCATTGGTGTTGCTGTCCAATATCCTTGGCCGATACCTACAGGGATCGTATCACCTTTATACCACGGGGTTTTATGGCGAGACATTTTCCAGTCACGAGTCGGCATGTTCGCCTTACTTTCTTCGTAGATATCAATGCCAGTGTAATCACCAAAACCGAACATCATCATCCAATTCGAAATACGGTCAATGCCCATGTCATAAGCGATTTGATAGTAGAAGGTATCAACAGACTCTTCGATCGACTTAATGATATCGACGCGTCCGTGTCCCCAACGCAACCAGTCCCGGAACGGACGTGTGTTAGAGTTTGGTATGCGCCAATAACCAGGATCATTTCGTGTGGTGTTAGGTGTGACGACACCTTCTTGCAGCGCGGCTACCGCCATAAATGGTTTGATGGTAGAGGCCGGAGGGTAAATGCCAAGTGTAGTGCGGTTGACCAAAGGACGGTTTTTATCGTTCAAAAGGGCGCGATAATCTTTACCTGAGATTCCGTGCACGAACGAGTTAGGATCGTAGCTAGGGCTTGAAACCATAGCCAGTACGCCGTTGTCTCTAGGATCGATTACTACAGCACTGCCTCGGCGGCCGTCCAACAATTGGTGTACGTACAACTGCAAGTTGATATCAAGGTTTAAAACGATGTCTTTTCCGGGTACAGGTGGAACGTACTTTAAGGTACGAATTACTCGGCCGCGGCTGTTTACCTCGACTTCTTGATATCCGGCTGTACCGTGTAAGAGGTCTTCGTAGTATTTTTCAATACCCAGCTTACCAATGTCGCGAGTGGCTTGATAGTTTGCGTCTTTTTCTTCTCGGATCAGGCGTTGCATGTCGCGATCATTAATTCGAGAAACATACCCAATCACGTGGGTTAAGACTTCGCTGAAAGGGTAGTAGCGCTTTAAGGTCGCACTTATTTCCACACCTGGAAAGCGGTACTGATTGACGGAGAATACCGCTACTTGTTTTTCGTTCAGTTGGGTAAGCAGTGGGACCGATTTAAATCGACGAGTCCGTTTACGCTCGTGGTGGAAACGTTCAATCTGGTCTGGTGTAATTTCCAGAATAGTTTGTAATTCTTGGATGGTTGCATCAATGTCTTTAATTTTTTCTGGGGTCAGTTCTAAGTTAAAGACGGGACGGTTCTCTGCCAGTAAAACGCCATTTCGGTCATAAATTAGACCTCGGTTAGGCGCGATAGGCACCACTTTGATGCGGTTATCGTTCGAGCGGGTTTGATAGTCTTGAAACTGGTTCACCTGAATGTTGTACATGTTGGCAACCAGAGCTCCCATCAAGACAACAATGCCGATAAAAGCAACAATAGCGCGGCTGGCAAACAGACGCGCTTCGGCTTGATAATCTCGGATTTGACTGCGGCGTTTACGAATCATTAACGCTTGGCTCTAAAGTTAAACAACGATTATTCGCGATGATAAGGGTGGTTAGCGGTGATGCTCCACGCTCGGTACAAGCTTTCTGCCATTACGATACGCACTAGAGGGTGGGGTAGCGTTAAGGCAGACAATGACCAGCTTTGGTCTGCTGCAGCTTTGCATGCAGGAGCGAGTCCTTCAGGACCGCCGATTAATATTGATACATCACGGCCATCTAATTTCCAAGCTTCTAACTGCTCAGCGAGTTGAGGAGTGTCCCATTTTTTACCTGGGATATCTAACGTGACGATACGGTTGCCTTTTGGTACCGCAGCGAGCATCGCTTCCCCTTCTTTTTGCAGGATGCGAGCGATATCGGCATTCTTACCACGCTTGCCAGCAGAGATTTCAATCAACTCCAACGGCATATCATGCGGGAAACGGCGACGATATTCTTGAAAGCCTTCCTCAACCCATTTTGGCATTTTTGTGCCAACAGCAATTAGTTGAATTTTCAAAAGATTAACCCCAGAGTTTTTCTAGCTGGTAGAGTTCGCGGTGCTCTTCTTGCATCACGTGAAGCATGGCGTCGCCCATATCAAGGACTACCCATTCACCTTCGTTTTCACCTTCCATTCCTAGTGGCTCAAGACCGGCTTTTTTCACCTCTGTTGCAACATGGTCAGCGATGGATGAAACGTGGCGTTTGGATGTACCAGTACAGATGATCATGTAATCTGTCACGCTTGATTTATCTTCCACATTTAGGACGATAATGTCTTCCGCTTTCATGTCGTCGGCTTTATCAGCTAAAAAGTCTTTCAGTTCTTCGCGAAGCACTCGGTTTTCCTCGGTTTGTCTCTTATCTCTACAGTGTTTTACATTCTTGCTTGCAAAACAGGTCGCGCACTATATCACGCTTTGATTTTTAAATTGCCAGCTTAATATCAGGAGAGCAGGTTTCTAAGCTCAACTGATGAATAGTTGGCCATACAGACTCGTCATACTGAGTTTTGGCTTTTATCTCGGCTTGAGCCAACAAGGAGAGCAATGCACAAATACGACTCGCTGATAAGCGGGCCAGTGCTGCGTTATAGAGTGGACGCTTGTTTTGCCAAACTCGATATTTCTCAAATACCTGGTTCATTCCCATTTGAGTTAAGTCTTGATGCATATTTAAAAGTTGGCTCAACTCTTTTTGTACACTTCGAATCAAGATCACGGTCTCAACCCCTTCCGCCTCAAGTTGGCGAAGAATACGTTGTGCACGGTTTGCTTTACCTGCCAGTAAGGCGTCGATCCAGTTAAAGGTAGTGAAGTGGTTATGGCGACTTAGGGCTTCCTCTAAACGTATGATGGTCAGCTCACCATCCGGGTAGAGTAGGGCCAATTTCTCTAAGCTTTGTGTCAATGCAAATAGGTTACCTTCATGCCATTGAGCCAACATTTGCAGTGATTGTTGATCGGGTTTTAGGCCCAACGTGCGGCAACGTGCCTGAATGAACATAGGTAAGCGTTGTAGATCTGGCGACAAACAGCTTACCCAGTCGCCTTTTGAGCTTAATGCTTTGAACCATTTCGCATTTTCTTGGGCTTTGGTCAGTTTGCTACCAACAATGACGAGCATGATGTCATCATGCAGCATATCACACAGTGTTTGCAGCTCTTTGCTGACGGCGGTTGTCACGCCACTCTCTGGAATTTCAAGCTCGATCAATTGACGGTTTGAGAACAGGCTCATCGCTTGGAAGCAATCGTAAACTTGATTCCAGTCGATGCTTGCGTCTACCGCAAAACGGTGTTTTTCCTCAAAACCTTGTTGAAACGCTGCCTTTTGGATTGCTTGGCGGCTCTCTTGAATCAGTAACGGCTCATTACCAAAGATTAGGTAAACCTGTTTAACGTGTTTAGTTAAATGATCCGTTAATTTATCGGCATAAATTCGCATAGTGATTAAGAGTTTGTGTTCGCTGGCTCAGAGATTTGTCCTGCTTCATATTCGGCACGAATACGGCCCAACTGGCGCATCATCTGTTTTGCAGCTTGCAAGCGCATCTCGTCTTCAATTACGTCACGTTCAACAGATTTTGCAAGTGCCGTCAACGGGTTGTCTAGGTAGTTGCGGTTTACTGTTGTCGTAAAGTTTTTAGAGCCATAGCCAGGAATTGTCACACGGTATTTTACTACGTATGTCAGCTCTTTTTCTGCTGCACGGCTATTTTGATAAAGCGATAGTGTACGCTCATCGATTGTCGCTTCCGTCAAATGAAGGTTGGGTACCGTCGATGATGGTTGAACAAGTTCAACTTTGTTCAGTTCGAGTTGAGAGCGAACATAGCGAGTTAATTCACTGTATTCATCGTAGCTGGAGAAAGACATAGTGTGCAGCTCTTCCGGTACGGAATACTCGCCGCGAAGGTGAAAACCACAGGCAGAAAGAAGCCCCGCTAATACCAATACCACTGGTAGTTTAATCAAAGAGAAAAAGCGCATTGATTGTATTCATCCTAAATTGAAGGGGTTATTTACCTTAAACCACTCATGTGAATGGTTTGAGGTAAATAAACAGGGTAGCGAACTACCCTGTTTAATGACTCTTGGTTAACAAATAAGTTCGCTAAACAGAGACAAATTGCAAGCTGTGATTAGTTTGCAACGATGTTCAGCAGTTTACCTGGAACGTAAATAACTTTACGAATAGTCAGGCCATCAGTGAACTTAACCACGTTTTCGTCGTTTAGACCAAGCTGTTCGATATCGTCTTTAGAGATATCCGCTGGGACTGTTAGCTTCGCACGTAGCTTACCGTTAACTTGAACAACGATAGTTTTTTCGTCTTCAACTAGCGCTTTTTCGTCAAACGTTGGCCATGCCGCGTTATCAATGTCTGTTTCACCTAGTGCTGCCCATAGCTCGTATGAGATATGCGGAGTAATAGGGTAAAGCATGACAACAATAGCTTTCAGTGCTTCGTCAAGGATTGCACGATCTTGCGCAGATTCTTGAGGCGCTTTCGCTAGTTTGTTCATCAGCTCCATGATCGCTGCGATCGCGGTGTTGAATGTTTGACGACGAGCGATATCGTCCGTCACTTTCGCGATAGTTTTGTGAACGTCGCGGCGAAGTGCTTTTTGATCACCAGAAAGCGCTGAGGTATCTACTGCTTCTGCTGCGCCTTTCGCTGTGTGCTCTTTCACTAGTTTCCAAACACGTTTTAGGAAGCGGTTCGCACCTTCTACGCCAGACTCTTGCCATTCAAGTGTCATGTCCGCTGGAGACGCGAACATCATGAATAGACGTACTGTGTCAGCGCCGTACTTGTCTACCATTTCTTGAGGGTCGATACCGTTGTTCTTAGACTTAGACATCTTGATCATGCCTGAGTGCGTTACATCACGACCTTCAGTGTCTTTAGCAGAAGTAATGCGGCCTTTACCATCACGTTCAACGGCTACGTCTGTTGGAGCTACCCACTCTTTGCCGCCTTTCTCGTTCTCGAAGTAGAACGCATCAGCCAGTACCATGCCTTGACACAGTAGTTGCTTGAACGGTTCGTCAGACGTTACGTAACCCGCATCGCGCAGTAGTTTGTGGAAGAAGCGTGAGTACAGTAGGTGCATACAAGCGTGCTCGATACCACCGATGTACTGATCTACTGGTAGCCAGTAGTTTGCTTTTTCTGGGTCTAGGATGTCGTCCGCTTGTGGTGAACAGTAACGCGCGTAGTACCAAGAAGATTCCATGAACGTATCGAACGTATCTGTCTCACGTAGAGCAGGTTCGCCGTTAAAGGTTGTCTTCGCCCACTCTTTGTCTGCTTTGATTGGGCTCGTTACGCCGTCCATTACCACGTCTTCTGGAAGAATCACTGGTAGTTGGTCAGCAGGTACTGGGTGAACTTCACCGTCTTCAGTCGTTACCATTGGGATTGGTGCGCCCCAGTAACGTTGACGAGATACACCCCAGTCGCGTAGACGGAAGTTTACAGTCTTAGTGCCTTTGCCCTCTGCTTCTAGCTTCGCTGCAATTGCATCGAACGCCGCTTGGAATTCTAGGCCATCGAATTCACCTGAATCGAACAGTACACCTTTCTCTGTATATGCCGCTTCAGAGATGTCTAGCTCGCTGCCATCAGCAGGCTTGATAACTGGCACGATGTCTAGACCGTACTTCGTTGCGAACTCGTAGTCACGTTGGTCGTGTGCAGGTACAGCCATTACCGCGCCTGTACCGTAGTCCATCAGTACGAAGTTTGCTACGTATACTGGTACTTCGCGGCCGTTCAATGGATGAATAGCAGTAAGGCCAGTTGCCATACCTTTCTTCTCCATTGTCGCTAGCTCAGCTTCTGCAACCTTGTTGTTCTTACATTCGTCGATAAACGCTGCAAGCTCTGGATTGTTCTCTGCTGCAAGAGCTGCAAGAGGGTGGCCGGCTGCGATACCCACGTAAGTCACACCCATTAGCGTATCTGGACGTGTTGTGTAAACTTCTAGGTCTTGTTGACCCTTAACTTCAAACTTCAGTTCAACACCTTCAGAACGACCAATCCAGTTGCGCTGCATGGTTTTTACCATTTCAGGCCAACCTTCAAGCTTATCTAGGTCGTCTAGTAGCTCTTGAGCGTACTCAGTGATTTTGATGAACCATTGAGGGATTTCTTTTTGCTCTACAGGCGTATCACAACGCCAGCAACAACCGTCTTCAACCTGCTCGTTTGCAAGAACAGTTTGGTCGTTAGGACACCAGTTAACAGAAGAAGTCTTTTTGTAAACTAAACCTTTCTCGTAAAGTTTAGTGAAGAACTCTTGTTCCCAGCGGTAGTACTCCGGTGTACATGTTGCGAATTCACGGTTCCAATCGTAACCAAAGCCTAGAAGCTTAAGTTGGTTCTTCATGTATTCGATGTTTTCGTAAGTCCAAGGTGCTGGCGCAGTTTTGTTTTTTACTGCTGCGTTTTCTGCAGGTAGACCGAATGCGTCCCAACCGATTGGTTGCATCACGTTTTTGCCTTGTAGGCGTTGGAAACGAGATACTACATCACCGATAGTGTAGTTGCGCACGTGACCCATGTGCAGTCGACCACTTGGGTATGGGAACATGGACAGACAGTAGAATTTTTCTTTATTTGGGTCTTCACTTACAACAAAGGTTTTGTTGTCATCCCAGTGCTTTTGAACTTTTTGTTCAATATCTTGTGGGTTGTATTGTTCTTGCATCGATGGTATCCGTTATCTTGGAATTTGTGAGTTCGGTTAGAACAGACTTAAATAGATCGTCATAGAATACCTAAAGCTAGGGATCACAACAATAGCCAATCTGTACCCATGCGCCCTTAAGTGACGCAGGTAGGAGAAAGATGGAGGTCAGTTATGCCTAAACGTAAAACAGGTTATGAGGAAATGCTCGAGGATGTGATTGAAACCTTGAAGCACAGTCCGGAAGAAGTTAACAAAGCGATTGAGACGTCGGGCAAAGTGGTGGATGCTGCTAATGACTTGACCAAAGATGAATTGGCTTTAATCAAAGCGTACCTTAAAGCAGACTTAAAAGAGTTTTCAGAGAGTTACGAGGATAGCAAAAGCGGCCCGTTTTACTTAACGATTGCGGACTCGATATGGCAAGGGCTGTTAGAGATTACTGACCGAACTAAAGTTGAGTGGGTTGAGTTGTTCGATGACTTAGAGCATCAAGGGCTATATGAAGCAGGAGAGGTGATAGGCTTAGGCACTTTAGTCTGTGATGAGTGTGGTCACAAGACAACGTATAACCACCCAACTGTAATCATTCCGTGTATTAAATGTGGTCACAAAGGCTTTACTCGTCAGTCATTAAAGCCATAAATGGCGAGTAACGACTGTATAATGCAATGAATAAAAAAGAGGCTTAGTCGCCTCTTTTTTGTCTTTTCTACTTTCAAGCTGTTATCAGCTCTGTTTTCTTCTTAAACCGAAAGCCAGCGCTAAACTTAACCCTACCCAAATATACAATGGCCAAGTACCAACGATTCGATATGGCGTTTTCCCATCGGTTGGGGTGAGCTCTGCGCGCAGTACTGCAGTTTCAAACTGCGGAACTTGCTCAACGATTTTACCCTTGTGATCGGTTACCGCTGTTAATCCATTGTTAGTCGAGCGGATGAGCGGTTTGCCCAACTCTAAGGCACGCATACGGGCGATCTCCATATGCTGAAGAGGGCCGATAGAGTGACCAAACCATGCATCGTTTGAAAGCGTTAGAATGAAGTCTGTTTCGTCAGTCACATTTTGACGCACTTGCTCATTAAAGATGATCTCATAGCAAAGCGCTGGTGCCATGTGCATGCCATTCGCAACGATGTTTGGCTGCACAAAAGCCCCACGGCTAAACGATGACATCGGTAGGTTAAAGAATGGCGCTAATGGGCGCAAAATATCTTCAAATGGTACAAACTCACCAAACGGTAGTAGGTGATGCTTATGGTAACGTTCGCTTAAATCGAAGCTGTAGTCACCGTATGGTGTGATGCCGAGGGACAGAATACTGTTGTAGAACTGTCGATCTTCAGCTTGGTTGACGACACCGGTGATGATTGCGCTGTTATTCATTTTTGCAGCGCTGTCGATATTGCTCAAAAATGAAGGCACTTCAATTTCAAAAGCGGGAATTGCTGCTTCTGGCCAAACGATAATGTCAGCATCCCAGTTTTCACGAGTTAAGTCAGCGTACTTCATGATGGTTGGCCAGCGTTGACTTGGTAGCCACTTTAGGTTTTGGTCTACGTTACCTTGAATCAGCGCGAGCTTAGTCGTGTCTTCTGGTCGGGGTGTTACCCAATCGTAGTTGCGAATCCCAAAGCCAGTACTGAGTAGCACCGCAGGGATAATCGCCACCAGCCACTGCTTATGAATCCATGCATAGGCTAACGCCCCTGCGCTGATAAGGATAAATAGAGTAAGCAGTTCTACGCCGCCAATTGGTGCAAAGCTTGCGAGTGGAGCATCTATCTGGCTATAGCCTAGCCATAACCAAGGGAAGCCGGTCATCACCCAACCACGCAACCAATCACTGATCAGCCATAAAGCAGGTGCAGCGAGAAGTGCTTTTGTGAGCGTAAATTGAGGAAACAGCTTGTTGTTGAGCCAAGCAAATAAGCCTGAATAAACAGCCAAGTAGGCAACAAGTAAGCCCATTAAAAATAAATTGGCAATGAGCGGCATACCGCCAAAACCGGAGATACTGACGTAAACCCAGCTAACGCCAGTTGCAAATTGACCTAACCCCCAAGCATAACCAATCCATAGTGCGCGTTTCGGAGTTTGGTTAGCAAGAAGAATCAGTAGAATTGCTGGGCTAAGAATGGCAATAGGCCACAGCTGGTAAGGAGCGAAAGCGAGTGTAGTAGAGGCGCCAACAAAAGCGGCCACTAAGGGCCGCTTAAGGCGATGAAAGAGTTCATTCATCATTGTAATTTTCTGAGATTCCCAATGGGTATCGCGTTACTCTTGAGTGGCTTCAACCAGGGTTTCTTCGTCTGGGATCGTCACTTGGAGTTGAATGACACGACGGTTATCGGCAGCGGTGACTTTGAAGTTGTAGCCTTCAATTTCAACCAGTTCACCACGAGAAGGTAAGTGACCAAAGGCAGTCATGACCATACCACCAACGGTATCAACTTCCTCATCGCTGAAGTTGGTTCCGAATGTCTCATTAAACTCTTCGATGGTTGTCAGCGCTCTGACAGCAAACGTATGCTTGCTCAGCTTACGAATGTCCGTCTCTTCACTTTCATCGAATTCATCTTCAATATCCCCGACGATTTCCTCAAGGATATCTTCAATGGTCACAAGACCAGAAACACCACCGAATTCATCGACAACAATGGCCATATGATAACGTTCTTCACGGAATTCTTTCAGCAGTCGATCAACGCGTTTACTTTCCGGTACCACAACCGCTGGTCGAATGACTTCTTCGATATCAAATGGATTACTGCCTGAGCCTAAGTATTTAAGTAAGTCCTTCGCTAGAAGTATGCCTTCCACATGGTCTTTATCTTCGCTGATCACAGGGTAGCGAGAGTGTTGAGCATCGGTAATCAAAGCAACCAAGGTATCAAGGTCGTGAGTACGCTCAACTGTAACCATTTGCGAACGCGGGATCATAATGTCACGCACACGCATTTCGGAGATTTCCATAACACCTTCGAGCATATCGCGAGTGTCATGGTCAATCAGGTCGTTAACTTCAGAGTCGCGGATAACATCCACAAGCTCTTGGCGATCTTTTGGTTCGCCCTGAAATAGTTGACCTAGACGTTCAAAGAAGGACTTTCTACTCGGACCTTCTGCCTTTTCTTTCTTATCTTCGTTAGAAGAGGGAGAATTATCTTCGTTCATTGTTTCTCAATTAAGTAACGCTATCAGAAGTGTGATAGCACACATAGAGAGGCGAACACGAGAGTCATTTAGGTGGTTCGCCTTTCCCTGTCGAGTGGCCAATAGCTACTCTTTTTCAGCAATGTAAGGATCTTCATAACCCATACCTTGCATGATTTCGGTTTCGAGGGACTCCATCTCTTCGGCTTCGTCATCCTCTATATGATCATAACCTAGCAGATGCAAGCTGCCATGTACAACCATATGCGCCCAATGTGCTAGCAGAGGCTTGCTCTGTTCAACCGCCTCTTTTTCAACAACTTGGCGGCAAATAATCAAATCACCAAGTAAATCTATTTCCATACCAGGAGGTGCTTCAAATGGAAATGACAACACATTAGTTGGTTTATCTTTGCCGCGATACTCATGGTTGAGCGTATGACTTTCTTGTTCATCAACAATACGAATGGTGACTTCGGCTTGTGGTTGGAAGAGAGGAATGGTCTTATCTAGCCACAATTGGAAATCTTGCTGCGAAGGCAAACCTTCTTCATTTTCGACTGCCAGTTGCAGATCAAGTTCAATCGCCATGGTTATTCCTTAGTTGAAGCAACTTGTGCATTCAGTTCGGCTTTTGCTGCTTCTAGTAACTTCGCATCGCGTTCTTCACGACGGCGTTTCTCGAACTCTTTACGCTCTTTCTGGTCTTGTGCTTCCCACTTCTCGTACGCGTTAACGATACGAGCAACCACAGGGTGACGTACAACGTCGTCGGCCAAGAAGAAGTTAAAGCTGATGTCGTCAACTTCGCTTAGTACTTCAATAGCATGACGAAGACCCGATTTCGCACCACGAGGTAAGTCAATCTGCGTGACATCACCAGTGATAACCGCGCGAGAGTTAAAACCAATACGTGTTAGGAACATCTTCATCTGCTCAACAGTGGTGTTTTGACTCTCATCAAGAATGATGAAGGCGTCGTTTAGAGTACGACCACGCATGTAAGCAAGAGGGGCGACCTCAATCACGTTACGTTCAATCAGCTTCTCTACGCGCTCAAAGCCCAGCATTTCAAATAGGGCGTCGTATAGCGGACGTAGGTATGGGTCGACTTTCTGGCTTAAATCACCAGGTAGGAAGCCCAATTTCTCACCAGCTTCAACCGCTGGACGAGTAAGTAGAATACGACGGATCTCTTGGCGCTCTAGTGCGTCAACAGCTGCTGCTACAGCAAGGTAGGTTTTACCTGTACCAGCCGGGCCAATACCAAAAGAAATATCATGCGTGACCATGTTAACCAAGTACTGCGCTTGGTTTGGCGTACGTGGTTTGATCACACCTTTCTTGGTTTTGACGAAGACTTCTTTACCATGCTCGATATTAGACTCAGTATTCTGCTCAAGAACACCAGACTCTTTGATCGCTAGATGGATTTGCTCAGGCTCAATATCTGGGATCTCACCTCGTACAGGTGCGGTATCAACATATAGAGTTTTCAGGATATCCAGCGCAGCTGATGCGGTATGAGGTTTACCGACAATCGTAAAGTGGTCACTACGGTGGTTAATTTCAACGCCTAGGCGGCGTTCTAAATGCTTGATGTTGTCATCGAATGGACCGCACAGGCTAGCTAGTCGGCGGTTGTCTGAAGGTTCTAGGTTAATTTCTAGAGTTACGATTTTATTGCTCAATGTTGCCTCTCATTTTTTGCCACTTAGTGAGAGCCTGATAACGACCAGGCTCTCTATGGCTATTTATACGAGCTTACGGCGTAAAAGTAGCTACACCCAGCTCATCTTCGCGACGTGTTTTCGCCATCATCTGCGTTGGGGAAATCACACTACGAAGATCCATGTCTTTTTCAGTACGTACTAGCTCACCACGCAGTGAGTTTGCAAATACGTCTACGATCTTCACATCAACGAACTGACCAATTAGGTCTGCACTACCTTCAAAGTTTACTACACGGTTGTTTTCTGTACGAGCGCGTAGTTCCATTAGGTTTTTCTTCGAAGGACCTTCAACTAGAACACGTTGTTCTGTGCCAAGCATTAAGCGAGAGTAACGCATCGCTTGAGCATTGATAGTTTGCTGTAGTTCGTAAAGGCGCTCTTTCTTCACTTGTTCTGACACATCACAAGGGTAATCCGCTGCCGGCGTACCTGGACGTGGAGAGAAAATAAAGCTGAAGCTCATGTCAAAGTCTACATCTTTGATTAGCTTCATGGTGTCTTGGAAGTCTTTGTCTGTCTCACCAGGGAAACCAACAATAAAGTCTGAACTGATTTGGATATCAGGACGAGCTTTACGCAGTTTACGGATGATCGATTTGTATTCGATAGCGGTGTGAGGGCGTTTCATCATCGTTAGGATACGGTCACTACCACTTTGCACAGGTAAGTGCAGGAAGCTCACAAGTTCTGGCGTATCTTCGTATACTGCGATGATGTCGTCTGTGAATTCTAACGGGTGGCTCGTCGTGAAACGAATACGGTCGATACCATCGATAGACGCAACCAAACGAAGCAGTTCTGCAAATGAACATATCTCACCATCGTGCATAGGACCACGGTACGCGTTTACGTTTTGACCCAGAAGGTTTACTTCACGTACGCCTTGTTCAGCAAGTTGGGCGATTTCGAACAGTACGTCATCCATTGGACGGCTTACTTCTTCACCACGAGTGTACGGTACGACACAGTAAGTACAGTACTTAGAGCAGCCTTCCATAATAGAAACGAATGCTGTCGCACCTTCAGCGCGAGGTTCAGGTAGGCGGTCGAATTTTTCGATCTCTGGGAACGAAATGTCCATAACTGGTGCATCATCGGACTGAGATTGTTTGATCATCTCAGGTAGGCGGTGCAAAGTTTGTGGGCCAAAAATAACGTCAACGTATGGTGCACGTTCACGAATATGGTCACCTTCTTGCGTTGCTACACAACCACCTACACCGATAACTACGCCAGGTTTTTTATCTTTTAGTGTTTTCCAGCGGCCTAACTGGTGGAAAACTTTCTCTTGCGCTTTTTCACGGATCGAACAGGTGTTAAGTAGAAGTACGTCTGCTTCCTCTGGCTCTTCCGTCAGCTCGTAGCCGTTTGCAGCATTAAGCAGGTCGGCCATTTTTGATGAATCGTATTCGTTCATCTGGCAGCCCCAGGTTTTAATTAGCAGTTTCTTACTCATCTCACTTTCGCTCGTTCAGTTGTACTTAAATCGGAGAGCTATTGCTCAAATTATAGCCGCCATCACGGCGGTAAGCGGCGTATTGTACTGCTTTAAAAAGCACCTGACTAGTGATCTAGCTAATTCTCTGCAAAGCCTGATGAAATCTAGTTTTTCGCCCTATGCAGAACAAGGTTTTTTGTTAAACAATTTTGTAAAAATAGCCATGGAAAGTACAATAAAAAACGCCAATTAATCAGCACGATGAAGAGTGAAAAATGAACAAGTATGACATCGCCGTGATCGGTGGCGGTATGGTCGGGGCAGCCGTCGCTGTTGGATTTGCCAAGCAGGGCAGAAGCGTTGTCTTGGTTGAAGGTACAAAACCTAAAGTTTTTGATGCCGCTCAGGCGATGGATATTCGTGTATCTGCAATCTCGCACCAGTCGGTGGAGTTACTTGATTCACTCGGAGCATGGTCAGAGATCAAGAGCATGCGAGTTTGTCCTTATCGGCGGTTAGAAACTTGGGAGCACCCAGAGTGCCGTACTCGTTTTCACTCTGATGAATTGTCATTGGATCAGCTAGGTTACATCGTTGAAAATCGCCTAATCCAATTAGGTCTTTGGCAAGTCTTCTCTCAGTATGAAAATCTAACCGTGATGTGTCCTGAGCGATTAAAAGCCATTGAGTTTGCAGATGTAAATCTTGTGACACTAGAAAGTGGGGAGCAGTTTGAAGCTAACTGGGTGATTGGTGCTGATGGTGCAAACTCTAAAGTTCGTCAATTGGCTGGAATTGGTGTAACTGCGTGGGATTACCGACAACACTGCATGTTGATTAACGTGAAAACAGAATTGCCTCAGCAAGATATTACTTGGCAACAATTTACACCTTCAGGCCCACGTTCATTTTTACCTCTGTGCTCTTTGAGTAACGACGATGGTCAAGTAGTAGGCCAAGGTTCTTTGGTTTGGTATGACTCGCCTAAACGTATTAAACAACTGTGTGCGATGAGTAAACCTCAACTAAGAGAAGAAATTTTACGTCATTTCCCTGCTGAATTAGGCGATATTGAAGTTTTACAGTTTGGCTCATTCCCACTCACTCGTCGTCATGCGCAAAGCTACTCAAGCAAAAATTGCGTGTTAGTGGGTGACTCTGCCCATACGATCAACCCGCTTGCAGGGCAAGGGGTAAACTTAGGCTTCAAAGATGTAGACGTTCTCCTTTCGGTAACAGAACAACAAGAAAAGCTGGAAGATACCTTACTCGCGAAATACGAACGCGCACGTCGACCTGACAACTTACTCATGCAGACGGGCATGGACTTTTTCTATAAAGGTTTTAGCAACGATCTAGGGCCATTGAAGTTCGTACGTAATGCTGCATTGAAGCTTGCTGAAAACTCAGGGCCAATTAAGGCTCAAGTACTGAAATACGCGTTAGGTATGTAGTAAGTGACCCGTCCTGATATGGGTTGACACTTTTTAACTAAAACGCTCGATGTACTTCATCGTGCGTTTTGTATTTTAAAGCCGTATGAGGCCTCATTTGATTATAGATATCTACGGACTCTGCTACCATCGTCCTTGCT
>NZ_JAWOUY010000032.1:0-38520 GCF_033339635.1 Vibrio sp. 2092
ATTTTTCTGGAAAAGACTCAAAAGCCTTTTCCTTTGTACCTTTCCAGATTTATTTCAGAAACCACCTGTGTTGGTAGATCGAAACGATGCGTTAATTACGCTCTAATCGCATTGCTGATTTCAGTGAATCATTTGAAAAGGTCACCTTAGGGTGACCTTTTTTTGTTATCCCATGCTTAACTCGCATTCTCTAATAATGTGCGAATAAACTCGGCTTTAATAGCACTCTCTTGCTTACCATCATGAATCAGACACAAGTCTGCACGCAGTGACTCTTTCAGCTTGATAAAACGAATCCCATGCCAATGATGCTGAGAAAACGTCGACGGAACCAACGTCACGGTATTGCTGTTTGCTACATATGCCATCAAGGTGCTTGGCTCCACCACTTGTTTGCCAATATGGGGTGAAAAGCCTTCTTGCAGACAGGCATTGATGATGAAGTTTGCCGAGGCAGAATTCGCCAAACTCATAAACGCAAACTCACACGTCTTTAAATCTTGGAGCCGCAGCAAAGATTTGCTGGCTAACTCATGTTGCTCCGACACCGCCACCACAAACACATCTTTGCCCAAAGATACCGACTGATACGGATAAATGTTGAGTGCATCAGCAAAACGCACAATGCCCACATCGATTTTCTTCTCGCTCAGATGCTTCTTTTGCGTCTCTGGGTTAAGGTCAAAAATGTCGGCGTGATAAGTGTCATGCTCAGCATGGAAGCGCTGTAACAGACGATCAAATCCGCCCCAAAATGCGCTACTTACCACACCAACTCGCAGGATATTTCTCTGGTTCAACCCCACTTGCTGCACTTGATTGAGCGAGACATCCAAGGTCTGAAAAATCAGTTGGCATTTGGACTCCAACAATCGCCCGGCCTCCGTCAGCATGACATTTCTTGAATCGCGCTCAAACAGTTTGACGTTAAGCACCTCTTCCAACTCTTTGATGCGATTGCTCAACGGCGAATTGGTGATATTGAGATTCTCAGCCGCCTTAGTGAAATGCTTGGTTTGTGCGACCTCGTAAAAGTAACGCAGCATCTTCAGCGTCACGCGCTCAAATGGTTCTGACTTCATGCATTGAGTCCTAGCGAATTTCATCATCCTCTTTTTAAGGATGATAGTAGCGAATAAAGCAAAGATAACCAGCGCAGAAAGTCACACAATGGAATCAACACACAACCAGAAGGTGACTAACATGAATCACGATCCAGTAATCGGCGCGCTACAAACCATTCGCGAACGCAAACCAAACTTCCAACCTAAAGCGGCGTTTATTTTAGGCTCTGGCTTAGGCGTATTGGCAGACGAACTACAAGACAAAGTGGTCATTCCATACGAAGAGCTCGAAGGCTTTCCGGTTAGTACCGTGCAAGGCCACTCTGGTGAGTTGGTGCTTGGTACCATGGGCGGCGTAGACGTAGTGTGCATGAAAGGTCGCGGTCACTACTACGAACACGGCTCAATGAAGGTCATGACCACGCCCGTGCGCACCTTTAAAAAGCTGGGCTGTGAGTTTCTGCTCGTCACCAACGCGGCAGGCTCACTTCGCCCTGAACGCATCGACGTCGGTTCTCTGGTGGTATTTCATGACCACATCAATACCATGCCTGAATCGCCAATGATCGGTCCGAATGATGAAGAGTACGGCCCGAGGTTCTTCAGCCTCGCCAATGCGTACGACAAAGACCTGCGCGCAGAAGCGTTTGAAGTCGGCAAAGCCAATGGCATTCACCTGAATGAAGGTGTGTTTGTCTCTTACACAGGCCCCAACTTTGAGACCGCAGCCGAAATCCGCATGATGCAAATCATCGGTGGTGATGTAGTGGGCATGTCGGTCGTGCCAGAAGTGATTTCTGCGGCGCATTGCGGCTTACCCGTATTGGCAGTGTGTGCGATCACCAACATGGCAGAAGGTTTGGGTGATGTAGAACTGTCTCACGCCCAAACATTGAAGTGCGCGAAGCTAGCCGAAGCCGATTTCATTCGCTTTATTAAGCGCTTTATGAAGCATCACTTCTAAAGCTGTTTCATTCCCAAAAGCAAAAGGGTCATCAAGTAACTTGATGACCCTTTTTTGTGTCACGTTTTCTAACGTTCGGGGGTATTTCGGAGCCGTTTGTGCGTTTTACTTAACTGCACGAACCAATTCAGCAATGCCTTCCCAATCGCCGTTGTCCATCATTGCGGTTGGCACCATCCAAGTACCGCCACAAGCTACAACCGATTTCAGCGCTAGGTAATCTTCCACGTTGGATGGGCTTACGCCACCTGTTGGCATGAATTCCACTGGGTAAACCGCCGTCAGTGCTTTCAGCATGTTTACGCCGCCTGATGGCTCAGCAGGGAAGAACTTCAACGTACGCAAACCCATTTCCATCGCTTGCTCAACCAAGCTTGGGTTGTTTACACCCGGTACGATAGTCACGCCACGTTGCTGACAGTATTTCACTGTGGTTGGGTTGAAGCCTGGGCTAACGATAAAGTCCACGCCTGCTTCGATCGCGATATCCACTTGTTCTGTGGTCAGAACGGTGCCCGCGCCAATCAACAGTTCTGGGTACGCTTCACGCATGATGCGAATCGACTCCGCCGCCGCTTCGGTGCGGAATGTCACTTCCGCACATGGTAAACCGTTTTCTACCAACACTTTTGCCAGTGGCAGAGCGTGTGCTACGTCGTTGATTGCGATAACTGGGACGATTTTGATTTCTCTTAATCGTTGTTCAAGTGTTGTCATGGGGAACCTCTAAAGAATAAAGCTTAATGTTGCGACGATAATAAACGCGATACCACCAAGTAACGTTTCCATTACCGTCCAAGTTTTTAATGTGGTTTTCTCATCCATCTCAAGCAGACGAGATACCAACCAGAAACCAGAGTCATTGAAGTGAGACAATACCGTTGCACCACCCGCAATCGCGATTACGATAAAGCAAAGGTCGAGTTCACTCAAACCTGTTGATGCTGCCACAACTGGCGCGATAAGAGCCGCCGTCGTGGTTAGCGCGACGGTTGCCGAGCCTTGAGCAACACGCAAACAGGTTGAAATCACAAACGCCGCCACAATCACAGGCATACCTGTGTCTGTAAGAACGTCAGCCAGTGCATCACCAATACCGCTTGAGCGCAGTACGCCGCCAAACATGCCACCTGCACCCGTTACTAGGATAACACCACAGATAGGAGCCAATGACTCACCACATAATTTTTCTAGTTTTGCCATGCCGTAGTCTTTGGCAAACACAGCCAGACAGACAATCAAAGTGATCAGCAACGCAACTGGGGTTTTACCTAGCATGCGTAGGAACTCAACCAGTGCCGTTTTGCCATCAATCACACCCGCAACCGCCAGTGTGTTCAATACCGTATCCAAACAGATTAGCAGGACTGGCAGCACAAGGATGGTCATAACCGTGCCAAATTTTGGTGCGTTGCGCTCATCCACCATCGCTTCGCCATTAAAGAAGGCTTTAGATAGTGGGATATCGAATTTTTTGCCCGCGTACAAACCAAATAGGTAAGCGCCAAGGTACCAAGTTGGAATAGCCACCAGAATACCCACCACCAATAGCAGACCGATGTTTGCGCCAAGGAATTCTGCCGCTGCAACCGGACCTGGATGTGGTGGAACAAACGCGTGCATAACCGCAAAAGCACCGGCTGCTGGCAACGCGTATTTAATTGGTGAGCCACCAAAACGAGCCGCCACACTTAGGATGATTGGCATCATCACTACAAGGCCAGCATCGAAGAAGATTGGGAAGCCAAACAGTAATGAAGCGACGCCCAAAGCAAATGGTGCGCGCTCTTTACCAAAGCGACCAATCAAAGTGTCTGCCAGCACTTTCGCACCGCCAGTCACTTCAAGAATTTTACCGATCATCGCACCGAGACCAACCAGCAATGCCACGGAAGCCAGCGTGCCGCCGAAGCCGCCCATCATGGTCGATACGACTTTCTCTGAAGGAACGCCAGTGGCGATTGCCGTACCTAAACTCACCATAGTAAGGGAAGCAAAAGCATGGACTTTCAGTTTAATGATCAGAACGAGTAACGCTGCAATGGCAAGGCCTGCAATCGTCAGTAGGAACGTAGGATCTGGGGCTTGGGTTAATTGCTCCATAGGTTCACCTTTAAGAATTATTGTTTGTGTTATGGTTCACATTTATTTCAGTTACCGGTAACATGTTACCGATAACATGAATAAGATAAACCCATATTTTAAAGTGAATTCAAAAATTGAGATCACGCGCAAATTTGGTTATGAGGATAAGTTATGGCTGGTAGTAGTGTCATCGTTATGGGCGTTTGTGCTAGTGGTAAAAGCACAATTGGTGAGCATCTAGCGAAAAAGCTAGGGCGTAAATTCATTGATGGTGATGATCTTCATCCACGAGCGAACATTCAGAAAATGGCTTCGGGCCAGCCTCTGAACGATGATGATCGCAAGCCATGGCTAGAACGCATTCGTGATGCGGCGTACAGCCTAGAAAGCAAAAACGAACACGGCATTATTGTCTGTTCAGCACTGAAAAAGATTTACCGCGATCAGATCCGCGAAGGCAACAACAACGTGACCTTCCTGTTCCTTGATGGCGATAGGGAGTTGATCCTTAATCGCATGCGTATGCGCAAAGGCCACTTCATGAAAGAAAACATGGTGAAGAGCCAATTCGAGACACTAGAGCGCCCAGACAACGAGCCTCAAACTCTGATCGTCAGTATCGACGGAGACATCAGCGACGTGGTGGAACGCTCTGCCGCTGAGCTAATCAAAATGCAAGCGATCGAGGTGGCGTAATGACTCACTCTGTTGTTCTTGAGGTCACACAACGCTTGACCGAGCGCAGCCGTGAAGCGCGCGCTGCCTTTCTTGCTCGCACCGAAGTGCAAGCCGAAGCTGGCAAAGGCCGTGTTGGTTTATCTTGTGGTAACTTAGCCCATGCAGTCGCCGCTTCTTGCTCTTCTGAAAAGAAAAATATTCTCGATTTTACTCATGCCAATGTCGCGCTGATCAGCGCCTACAACGACATGTTGAGCGCCCACCAGCCGTACCAAGACTACCCAGCACAAATCAAAAAAGTGCTGGCGGACTACGGCCATACGGCGCAAGTCGCAGGTTGTGTGCCAGCGATGTGCGATGGGGTGACTCAAGGTCAAGCAGGCATGGATATGTCGCTGTTTTCGCGTGACTTAATTGCGCAATCAACGGCGTTGTCTTTGAGTCACAATGTCTTTGATGCCACATTACTGCTTGGCATCTGTGACAAAATCGCACCGGGGCAACTGATGGGCGCGCTGTCTTACGCACACCTACCAACGGCGTTTGTGCCAGCGGGTCTGATGGCAACAGGCATCAGCAACGAAGAGAAAGTCGACGTGCGCCAAAAATACGCAGCGGGAGAAGTCGGCAAAGACGCTCTGCTGGATATGGAGTGTCGCGCTTACCACTCTGCGGGTACGTGTACATTTTACGGCACCGCCAATACCAACCAGTTGGTGTTCGAAGCCATGGGCTTGATGCTGCCAGGTTCGGCATTCATTCATCCCCATACCCAACTGCGTAAAGCGTTAACCAATCACGCGGCTCTGAAAATCGCCTCAATGACGGCGGGTTCTGCACACTTCCGTCCGCTGGCCGAGGTGGTCACAGAAAAGAGCTTGGTCAACGGCATCATCGCTCTACTTGCATCTGGCGGCAGCACCAATCACACCATTCATATGATCGCCGTGGCGCGTGCTGCTGGCATCTTGCTCACCTGGCAAGACATCAGCGATCTGTCGGATGTGGTTCCTTTATTAGCGCGCGTTTACCCGAACGGCCCAGCCGATATGAACGCGTTCCAAGACGCGGGGGGCGTGCCCGCGTTATTGCACCGCTTGAACCAATCCGAGCTTTTGCATCGCGATGTGAAACCCGTGTTTGGTGAATTTGAAGACCAAATGACGCTACCGAGCCTTGTCGATGGCCAACTGACCTGGACATCGTGCCAAGGCAGCCAAGACGGTGACGTGATCGCCAAACCAGACGCCACATTCCAAAATACTGGCGGCACTCGCGTATTGACTGGCAACTTAGGCAAAGCCGTGGTGAAAGTGTCTGCGGTGAAAGAAGAGCAACGCGTGATTGTTGCACCAGCGATCGTATTCCAATGCCAACACGAAGTGGAGGCCGCGTACAAACGTGGCGAGCTGAACAAAGACTGCATCGTTGTGGTCACACACAACGGCCCAGCGGCAAACGGCATGCCTGAACTACACAAGCTGATGCCAATTTTAGGGAACGTGCAAAAAGCGAGCTTTAAAGTCGCGCTAGTGACGGACGGTCGTTTATCTGGTGCATCCGGTAAAATTCCGTCTGCGATTCACGTTTCTCCAGAAGCCATTCGTGGTGGCGCGATTGGTTTAGTGCGCAACGGTGATTTGATTCGCCTTGATTGTCAAACGGGCGAACTGAACAACTTAAGCGACACCACTGGTCGCGAGTTGATTCATTTCGATACCGAATCGACCCAACAAACTTGGGGACGAGGCTTGTTTAGCGTGATCCGCCAAAACGTATCGAGTGCAGAAGAAGGCGCAAGCTTTATTGTTTAAGGCGAGAAGAAAAACCTCGTCATTCCGACGAGACTAAGCAAGATCAGGAATCTAATATCAACGAGCTGTGAAGCCAGAGAAAATCCCCTCTGCCACTGCACTTTTTGTTGGTAGATTCTGAATCACACTCGTTCCTCGCTATTCAGAATGGCAAGCTTTGGAGTTGGCCTCGGTTCTTTCTAGAAACGAATGAATCCGTCATTCCGACGAGCCTAAGCAAAATCAGGAATTTAATATCAGCGTGCAGTGAAGTCAGAGAAAACTCCTCTGCCACTGCACTTTTTGTTGGTAGATTCTGAATCACACTCGTTCCTCGCAGTTCAGAATGACGAGCTTTAGGATTGGCCTCGGTTCTTTCTAAAAAACGAATGAATCCGTCATTCCGACGAGCCTCAGCAGGATCAGGAATCTAATATCGACATGCTATGACGTCAGAGAAAACTCCTCTGCCACAGCACTTTTTGTTGGTAGATTCTGAATCACGACCGTCCCTCGCAGTTCAGAATGGCAAGCTTTAGGATTGGCCTCGGTTCTTTCTAAAAACGAATGAATCCGTCATTCCGACGAGCCTAGGCGAGATCAGGAATCTACTATCAACGTGTTGTGAAGCTAGAGAAAACTCCTCTACCACTGCACTTTTTGTTGGTAGATTCTGAATCACGCTCGTCCCTCGCTGTTCAGAATGACGAGCTTTGGGATTAGCCTCAGTTCTTTCTAAAAAACGAATGAATCCGTCATTCCGACGAGCCTAGGCGAGATCAGGAATCTAATAGCAAAATGCTGTGAAGCCAGAGAAAACCCCTCTTCCACAGCACTTTTTGTTGGTAGATTCTGAATCACGCTCGTCTCTTGCTGCTCAGAATGACGATATCTAGCATTCAGTAAATTACATCAAGCGGTCTTCATCACTACGACGGCAGCAATCACCACAAAGATACCAAACCAGCCGATTGGTTTGAGTTTCTGCTTAAACAGCAAGGCTCCACCCACTGCGGTACCCAAGATACCGATCGCACCCCAAGAGGCATAAGCAATGGCTAAGTCGATCTCTTTCACCGCTTGTGCCAACAGCGTGAATGCTGTCAGTACCAACACAATCGCCGCAATGCCCCAGCCTTTATATTTAAAACCTTTTGAGCGTGTCAGCGCCATATTGGCCATGATATCGACCAAGGCAGCCATCACGACAAATCCAAATGACATCGTAAAAAATTGACTCATGATTCGCACCTTGTACTAGTAGAAAATGAACGTTCTTTTGCCGGTTTATCGGCATTTTTCTTGGCGTTAGGTTGACCATGTGATTCCCCTAAGGTCACACACACAATGCCAACAACGGCTAACATCAAACCAAACAACTCTTGATGGTTTAAGTGTGCATCAAAGGCGATGATCGACACCACGGTGATCAACGAGATACCTAACCCTTCCCAAACAGCGTATGCCACACCTATCGATATTTTCTTCGCGGCAAACGCGAGAAAGTAGTAAGAGATTGCGATCAGCACATACATTACGATGTAGCCCCACCACCCGTGCCCTTGTCCGATAAGAGACATAGTGCTGGTACCAGCCACTTCGGCAACGATGGCGAGCAATAAAAATAGACGTGCAACTAGCATGATTAATCCTCCATCAGAAATTAAAAAAATGCATAACGGAGAATGGTGAATGCCGCGTACCTGTATCGACATTCAAAAAGTTAAAAAGATAAAAATGAGCCACTTCTCCTGACTATTTGAGATAAGGTTAGCGCTGGGTAGGAAAAAGAGACAGGTAATTGAGATATTCATTTTTGAATATCTTAAGAAGTAAGTTGTCTATGTAATCACACAATATTGATAAGGTTAAAGCATCTACTCTCTCATTCAGCCGATGCCATAAGGTGACGTCATTGCGTAAAAATCAGCGGCGTATTGAGGGTTTGTCGCACCACTTTATGCAGGTGTCTGTGCAAAGGATGGTTGCGGTTGGTTTGAAGGAAACCGCCAGAGACAACAAACTGGCTAAACTCACGATTAACGGGTGGCATTGCGTAAGAGGCGAGTTCTGGCATCAACAATGCCGAGCTTTGACTGGCATACATAATCGCGTCGGTTTCTTGCAACATTTGGCAAGCCAAACGCAAATTATAGGACTTCAGTAACACTACTGGCTCATAACCCATGCGTCGATACTCGGACTCCACGGTACAAAGCGGTTTATATGACGCAGGCGCAGGCAAAGAGACGAGTGGTAGTTTGGACACCGTGTCCCAATCATTGCTGACTTTCGACAACGTTGGGTGGTTTTTGCGCGCCAAAATCACTCGTTTTTCAACGAATAACGGGCGCATGTAAATGTCTTTCGACAGCTCGGTCTCTTGGTCAAGAATGCAGTAATCGTGCTCGCCTTCTAACATTTCATCGTGCGAGTAAGTATTCCAGCTGGAAAAGGCAAAGTGCGCTTTGGGAAAGGCTCGATGACAACCAGTGAGCAGTCGCTGCCCTTGTTCATCCATCAAATAAGGGTCAGTTACAATCGCAATCTGCCCTTGGTATTGCAGTGGGTCGAACACTTCAAATTCTTGCACCACTTTTTCCAGTGGTGCAACCATATTGTCGAACTCGGCGGCGAGACGAATCGCCATGGGTGATGGCTCTACCCCATGTGCTTTACGCACAAAAAGCGGGTCATCAAACACTTGCTTCAACTTCATCACGCCGCGGCTGGCGCTCGGTTGAGAAATGCCAAGCTGCATTGCGGCCAGCTTGATGCTGCGGTTTTCCACCACGGCTTTTAATAAACGCATTAAGTTGAGATCCAATGCATCCAGCTGATGTGCCATACCCTAACCTACCAATACCATTGATGAGCGAATACAAAGAGCAGTTAACAATTAGTTAAACACTCTCTCCCGACGTGATCTGATACCCCATATCGAAGACTTTTTCTTCTTGCGTTTCGCCTTTCAGGCGCGCAATTAATAGCTCTGCGCTCTTTACACCAATTTGGAAACGCGGCGTATCAACGCTGGTCAGTTTCGGGCTGATGGTTTGACCGATATCCAGCGCGTTATAGCCCGCCACTGCCAATTGCTGTGGAACTTGAATGCCACGTTGCTGCGCACTCAGCATGGTGCCAATTGCGATGTCATCGTTGGTACAGAACACCCCATCGAGCGTTGGGTGCATTTCCAGTGCGCGTTCGAGCAAATCATGCGCTAAAGAAAAACTAGAATGATCACCAGTTAATACATGTTTGGGTTCTAGCCCTGCTTCTGTCATCGCGCGATCGTAACCTTGCATCCGCAATTTGGTTCGCGTATCCAGACGCGCGCCAAAATAGACGATTGTACGCTTCCCCGTATCTAGCATCTGCTTAACCACGGTGTACGACGCATCTTCATGATCGAGTCCAACCGCCATATCAATCGGCTCCGATGGCAGTTCCATGGTTTCGACCACCGGAATGCCCGCATTTTTGATCATCTGTAATGTACGCGGCGTGTGATGGCTTTCAGTTAGAATAAGCCCATCGACTTGATAAGAGAGTAATGACGCGATCTTGCGCTCTTCTTCAAGCTCATCGTAGCTAAAATGCGCTAAAAGCGTCTCATAGCCATTGGCTTTGGTCACCATCTCTATGCCCTGAACAAAGGAAGCAAAAATTTGGTTGGACAAAGACGGCAGTAAAATACCAATGGCTTTACTGGAGGACTTTGACAACATCGCCGGTGCACGGTTTTCGATGTAACCCATCTCTTCAATCGCAGTCGCAATCTTGGCCCGAGTCTTTTCTGCCACCGATTCAGGGTTACGCATATAGCGTGAAACGGTCATCTTCGTGACGCCAACCTGGTCTGCGACATCCTGCAATGTCGTACGAGTTTTCTTATTCTGTTGAGCCATAAATATGTGATTTATCAGTAATGTTACAAGTAACATTATGACGAATAGACTCTCTGCCGACAAGCTCAGTGAAAATAATTCGCAAAATCATGACGTTATTACTCCACTAGCCATCAAATTGCGTTTCATGGATTGTGAATCAAAACCGAATAAATAAATGACATTTATATCAAAGTTCTTATAAAATGCCGTACCTAAAAGAATAAGACATTAGTCACAGTGCAGTTAGGCTCTAGCGAAACCCAGATTTACTACCACCTGCTTGATCTGGACGACTCCCAAAAGCAGCAATACCTCCAAGCATTGCAACGAAGTCAACCTGAGCTGTATCGACAACTCGTTCCTCTTTTAGCCAACGAGACACCGGAAGAACAACTAACGCAGTTACTTTATTTTGGTGCTCATCAGGCTACGAACCAAGACGTCGATCTAAGCGGAGAAATCATCAGTAAGTACCGCCTAACTCATGAGTTGGGGCGTGGTGGCATGGGTGTCGTATACGCCGCTCTACGTGCAGATGAAACGTTCGAGCAAGATCTGGCTATCAAGTTTATTCAAAGCAATTTGAGCAATGTGTTAGGGCAACGCGCACTCTTCGATGAAGCTCAACTTCTCGCGCGTCTAAACCATCCTTACATCGCGAAAGTGTTTGACGGCGGTCTCCATCAAGATTCGGTTTACATCGTGATGGAGCGGGTGTTTGGTCAAACTTTGGATGAGTATCTATCTGAAAATAAGCTAGAAAAAACGGAGAAGCTGCTGTTGTTTAAGCAGATCTGCCAGGCGATGGAGCACGCCCACCAGCACCAGGTTTTGCATGCCGATCTAAAACCAGAAAATATACTGATTGATCGTAGCAAGCGTCCCAAGCTGCTTGACTTCAACTTGACTCAAAAAGCGCACTCCAACCGAGAACATTCACCCTCAGCGCTGATTGCGTTTAGCCAAAATTTTGCCAGCCCAGAGCAGCAAGCAGGACAGGTTCTAACAGAGCAAAGCGACGTGTACTCCTTAGGCAAAATTCTCGCTTTGATGTTTCCATCACCAACAATTTGGTCTGATGTTTACTGGGTGATAAGACGCGCAACGCGTCCTGCCACTCAAATGCGATATATCAATGTTCGAGCATTGCGCATTGATATCGAACGAATTATCGAACGCCGTCCAATCGAGCAGAAAAAAAACTGGCCATTGTATAGCGCCTTTCGCTTGGTACAACGACGTCCCCTTGCTTCGGTATTGTCAGGCATCATTGTGCTCTCTGGTGTGTTATTTGGCAGCGCCATGATGCAAAAGAATATCCAGCTGCAACAAGAGAAGAAGATTGCAGAAGATATGATGTACGAAATGACTCGCCTCATCTTCCACGCGAAGGGGCAAAATGTCGAACATCTCTCAGTGAACTCCATGATGGAGTTAACACGAAGGCGGATACTCTCTAACCCAGATATCCCCAAACATATAAAACAAAAAATGTTGTTGGCGATGATGACACCGGTGCCAGAGAAGCACCTAACTACACCAATGAGTTGTCAGCCAAATTGTGCGTCTAAGGACAGCACCAACCAATAAGGCTTAAAACAAGATGTATACACGTTCAGTGGTATTTTGGCTGTCTGCATTGACGGCTACGTCCACGTTGGCAGCAGACGTTTCAGTTGCCACTTCACACCCACCAGCTTCAACCTTGAAGCAAGGCTACTTTATCGACGCCCCAGTGACTGGCCTGTATTACAAAACCAGTTCCAATATCACTGGCGTCACTCAGCAAGGAGCATTTCATTACCAACCCGGTGATGTAATTAGCTTCTTCCTTGGTAACGATGATAAAGGTTATCTGCTGACGACCTTATCAAGCCAAGAAGTGCTGACGCCGACGATGGCGACAACCAAACCTAGCCGCAGCATCAATATGACGCGTCTGCTGCTTTCTCTCGACAGCACGCCTGAGAATCGTGAGGAAATTGTCCTAGCAAACCGTGTGCTGTCTGATCCTCACTTTCAAAGCCAGCTCAAAGGCCTTGATCTCAATTACCTGGATGACGCTAAACGCTATCTCAATCTCGATTGGGTATCTGTCAATGAGGCGATTGAGCACCTAAACGAAAGCCAGCAGTACATTGAAAAAAACTTTTCCTCTGATGAGATCATTTTTGAACCTCGCGACATGACGTTCAAAAACATCGTCATCAAAAAGAAGGATTGGCAAGGCCGCGCTTGTGCTTACGATCTACGCTATCAGCATCATCCCAAATATCGTCCTCCTATTGGTGAAACTCGATTCACCATCACCAAAGACTCATTGATTGAACACCCAAGCATTGGCGACCATTTTCAAGGCTGCTTCCTCTCGATGAAGCGCCCTATCACGGAAGATGTCGTCGAACCGATAAGCAAGTTTGCGGATTGGTTTAATATCGTTGGTTGTTCAATCACAGGGTGCACCCGCAACGACTTGAATGGCTTCTCTCTCGAAGACTTCGATGATGAAGGTGACTGGAAGTACCGCTCCGTTGCCCTCAATTTTGATCCGAGCACCGAGTTATTGATGGAAAAAGTACAAGGTCTCGGGCGTAAAAAAAACATCCAACACAATAACCGCACAGAAATGCTCTGGTTTACGTATCCAAATACTAGCGAACACGATATTGACTACCTCGGTGTGTGGCAGCAAACCGAATACCACCAACAGTCCATGACACAATCGTGCCTATTGATGCGCCATCAACAAGTCATGCGACTGCCGCAAAATACGGACACCTGCCCAACCGATACAAGCCTGTACACCCAAGATGTTACCCGCGAATTTGCCGACATGTGGTGGGTCAACAATAGCGCCCCCAAAGCCGAACTCGCGCAAATGAACGTCATGGTACGTTGGTCAACAACCCCATCCGAAATCAATTACACCACCTGGGAATACTTGCCTGCTGGTGCAACTTGGGAGCAAGGCATTTTATATCGCTATCAACAAGATGTTCTCCGCAACCAAGACGGTTCCGATCGCATTGAAACCCACACCATTTCTGAATTTGTCAAAGTGAGCGAGGATGTATAACCATGGCAACAGCAGTAGCACTGACACAAATCATTCAACAATGGCAATCTGGTGATAAACGAGCTGAGAGCGAGCTCTATCAGTTTGCTTATTTACAGTTGCGTAAGATCGCCCAACACGAGCGTGAACGAAATGCAGAAAAGTACGGCACCGACAACAAAGTACTGGCAGACAGCGTCAACAGCACCACGGCATTAATTCATGATGCTTACCTGAAAATGTCCAACTGCGACATGAGTGAAATTGAAACAAAGCGCGATTTCTTTTTGATGGCCGCCAAAGTGATGCGTCAAATCTTGATCGACAACGCACGCTCGCACCAAGCACAAAAGCGTCAACACATTACATTGATGAGAGATGAAGAAGATCGTTTCGAGCAATTGATTATCATGGATAAAGCTCTGGATAGTTTCAGTAGCCGCTATCCACGCCAATCGAGCGCACTCAAACTCAAGTATTTAATGGGCATGAAAAACCAAGAAATCAGTGAGCTACTCGAGTGCAGCGCAAGCCTGATAGAGAAAGACCTCAAATTCTCTCGCAGTTGGCTACAATCACGAATGGCGCACACGTAATCATGAACAAAAAGCTTTGGATAATCGGCGCAGTATGCGTCGGTTTGTTCGGTATTTACTTCATTTCAAACAAACACAATTTGGCATCTGTGAAAGACTCGTCAGACAACGCCGACAAGTCAACCCAGCAAGCACATCGTCAATATGAGCGCACATCTTTAGTTGAAGTAAAGCAAGCGTTGACAGGTTCTGCGTTGGATCGCACTCCTAAAAAGACGGGAGATGACGCATTTAACTCCGCCCTTTTAGGACAACCTGGCCCTGTTACGAATCCATTTCATACCACAGAAGACAACACGTTTTACGAGTCAGCATTGGGTGATAAGAACAGCCGACCACAAGAGGACCCATCAGAGAATAATAAACCCATCATCAACCTCACGGTGGAACAGCAGCTACAAACCATTATTTATGCTTGGGAGCTGAAACAAAACTCTCCGGTGAGTTATTCGCTCAACCTTAACCAGCTTTTTGAAGACCCAGATGGCGATCTCCTCACCACTCAGATTTGGCTTGAAAACGCCAATGGGTTAAGAGTCCTCAACCAAGGACAAATGATGGTACAAGGAGCGCCTGAGGAAATAAAAACCACCACATATTTGGCGGTAGCAGCGCGCGATGATTATCACGGTAATAGCGATCATGCATGGGTCACAACGCGCTTTGAGTTACCCGTTATCACACCCGATCAAAATGACACAGAACATCCGTTAGTTGGCGATGTAGTTTATCGCCTAGAGACGACACAAAATCTTGCCGGTATCGCGTACGCGTATGAAGTGGTGTATTGCGAGGCCTTTCAGTTTGAGGGGGGCGAAGTAAGTTATGCCGCCTCACACAACAAACGCCAGTGTCCTGAAAAGGGAGACTTGAAAAAAGTGGGCAAGTACAAAATCAGTGATGACTCGTTGATCGTTTATGTCCAAGGTGTACGCCAAATTTGGACCATCAAAAAAGAATACCCATCTCAGGTTCATGAAGATACTCGGAACTACTTCATCACCGTGTTTGATGGTAAACAATTCGAAAGCTATACCATGCAAAAGAACAAGCAGTCCATGGAAAAGCGCATCAATGTCCACACTGGCGAGTACGAATATCAAGGAACGTCGTTTGACTACCTCTTCCCAATTTCAGGAGGAGGTTACATAAACGGGACTGCTAGCAACTACATATTTGATAGAAGTGTTCAGGGTAACGAACCAGTGCACAAACTGGACTCTGATCTCAATATGAAATCAAATCAACATGACCTCTTTTGTCATGATTATTTATTTTACTGGTACAGCTCTATCGTAGCTGGGCGAGGAGAGTTTGCCGATATTATCTCTAGCTCAATGGATTTTGACAACGTGACACCAATACATTGTGCTGACTGGCCAGATAATTACTGGCAACGAACATTTATGTTTTACAACCTTGAATACACAGATTACGACATATTCATTCCAGGCGAAGTCTACAGTTATGTGCTTAAACCTCACCCTCAATTTGCTGATCGCGTTGAGGAATTTAAGATCAACATGATTTATCACGCCCCTGTCCTTAGAGACACCCAATAAACCTTTTTTACCGGTGGTTATATTAACAAAACAATCATTCCCAAAATAAAACTGGAACCGTGATCAAATTATAAATTTTCCATCATAGACAAAAAATAGAAATAAATTTTACGGGTTTTGTGCGGATTTTCGTGTCTTGAACCTAAGCTCAATAGTCATTAAAAAGACACCACTCTCTTATATCTCACTAGTGAGATATAAAGAAAAAAATAATAAAAAAAGCGACTTTCTCATTCGGAAACGAAACAAGGACAAATAAATAATGAATAAGGTGAGTTTACTAGCAGCGTCAGTGGCTATCGCTCTTACAGGCTGTGGCGGTTCAGATGGTGGTTCAAACAGTGCTAACGACGGCGTTGTGATCACAGGTTTTGACGGCTACTTCAAGCATGCCGTTGTTTTTGAAGATACGAACAACAACGGCCAATGGGACACTCAAGAAACATTCCTTGGTCTGACCGATGAGAAAGGTCAACTGAAATTGGATGCAAAACCAGAAAGCACTCTAGCGCTACAGACCATCACACCAAACGGTTCAAAGCAGAAACAGCTCATCGCCTTGGATGCGAAAGAGTACGCTGGCAAATACACGGTTGATATGGATCATCCAGGCCAAGCTATGGCGCACGAAATCGTATTCCGTGCACCAACATCGTCAAACGTGATTTCACCTATCACGGATCTTGTGGCGATTGAAATGGCAAAAGATCCAGCCATTAGTGAAGAAGATGCGAAAGCGAAAGTAAACCAAGCGCTAGGAGGCTCAGAAGAAGCACCAATTGATCTGTACAGTGATTTTGTTGAAGGTGCGACAAAAAACGCCGAACTACATAAAACCGCTCAGATTCTGACCGACTCGAAAGCACAAAACCCAACGAACTACGAGAAAAAAGCCACGGAGTTTGCTCAAGCGGCAAACCAAGAAGTGGAACGTCTTGTTGCATCTGGCGAAAACATCAATGACCCAAATCTACGTCCAATCATCACTGACGCGACCCCAGACAGCGACACCTTAGCACCTGAAACGGCAGTTAATAACAAGCTAACCGTAAACAAAATCGTCGAAAAGGCAGCTAAAGATAAGCTAGAAAAACTACCAAAAATCGTACAAGGCGTGGACTTTGATGGCTTAGAGCTAGACATTGAAGGTCTATTTGCAGACAAAGACCAAAACCTTGTGACAACCAAACTGACGCACAACTTTGCAGGCACAGGCATTGAAGTTGTGCAAACTGGCAACCTGATTGTTCTACATCCAACTGCAATCGTAGAGAAAGCTGGTGATTTTGAGATTGTTCTAACGGCGCAAGACATTGATTCGTCAGGTAAGGTTTTGGGTACGGTAAGCACCGTATTTCAGTTCGAAATCGAATCGGCAAACTTACCACCAATGGTTGTAGAAACAGAACAAGCGCGTCTGCAGTCCATCGTTGATGGTTGGTACCTACAACAAGGTGAAGTGTTTGAACAAACACTCGATATTTCTGGTTTGTTCCAAGATAAAGACGGTCAAATTACCGACTACTCAGCGGACTATGTAGACATTGAAGGTTTAACAGTATCTGAGGATGGTAATGCAATTATCACCATTAAAGGCACACCAACAAAAGCAGGTGAAGCTGGAGCAGTACTGGCGATTAGCGCAACAGATGGCCATACCGCGGTACAAATTGCGCTCAGCATGCCAACGGTTATCGAAGGCGTCACGCCACCACCAGTAGTACCGACTTTGGGCTTCACTCACGAGCACTTCAACGGTCAAGAATGGAAAATGGGTAGCTTCGCTCAAAAAGACGGTGAAATCGGCTACGCCATGCTGATGCAAGATTCTGAAGGCCTACTATTCTGCTGGGGTTCAAACCACGATGAGATGAATCAAGAGTACAAAGCGAACATCAGTGACTTCCTAAAAGACACATGGGAACACGATGCTTACGCCATTCTTGCCGATCTGGACCAACAAACTGGTTACACGGAATACAACAATAAAGACTGTAACGACGTTGAGCTGAAAGACGGTAAGCTATACAACAGCTACGGCGACGAGTATGAAATGTTGTACCAGCACAAAACCGAGCATAACGGCACTCAAATGATCGTTAAAATATCAGATGATGAGCTGTTCTGGATGGACTCAAGCAATACCCCATTTGCAGAATCACTTTCGGTTGCAGAACACATCAAACACGGCACAGTAGAGCATGACTTGATGGTAGAAAGTAATGGCACAGGCGACGACACAGTCCTGAAATACTCGTCAGGTGCGTACGAATACGACACTGATACTTACAACTACACTTCGTTCATGCCAACAGGATTCCAAACTCCAGGTAATTGGGAAATCCAGAATGATGAAGACCGTGAACTGCTGATTCTAGAAGAAACAGGCTCAGAGTCAGATTACAAAACTCGTCATCGTTACATCAACCGCGATTTTGGTGACTTTTATATTGGTATTCGTTGGAGTAAAGAACAAAACGGTCATGAATCCGCACCGGAATATGGTCTGTACTCTAACAGCAAAGAAGCCATGACAAGCATCGCGAGTTCACTACCGATTTTGGAGCCTGGTGATGATGACTAAAGCAACCATCGTTAACCCTTGCTGTGATAGCGTGCATTTGCGCAGAAGACGCAGAACACTTTGGGAACGATTGGTCGGCATCAAAGAAGTGTATATCTGCTCTAACTGTCACAAAGAAACGCCACTCAAATAGCGATAATATTTGAGACCGCAAAAAAGCCCCGAACTCGGGGCTTTCTTCTATATTTTGACCACAATATCTGAGTCGTTATTTCACGCACACCACGTTCAATAATGAGGTCCCGGTGAGCTGATTGGGCTCACGATCGGCGAACAAACCTTTCTTATCTTTGCCCCAATACGGCAGTTGCAGTGGCCATTGATTTTTTTCCATCACCCCAGACGCCCTCAGCGCTTTAAACTCTGCAGGGTTAGCTAAGTTCATACCCAGTTGCTGACATACTTTGTGCGAGTTTTCGTAGTTGAGGCGGTTCCACGGCTTACCATGTTCCATGTAAAACTGATTATGGTGATCGAGTAAATATGGGACCACGTACGTTTTGCCCTGTACTGAAGTTCTCAACCGAACTTCAATGTCATCATTTCCAGTGACAATTGGCTTCGCTTTGGTCTTAGCAACAGGCGTAGACGAAGAGCTATCACGTGAACTTTTTGCCTTGGTATCTGGCTTCTCTGCCCGCGCTTTAAAGGCGTCGGTATCAGCTCGCACAGCAGGAACTGGCGCGGGTTTCGGGGTCACCGTCGGTGTTGGCTTAACCGAAGATGCGGCTGATTTCGACGATACAGTAGATTTAGGTGTAGGTGGTGTTACTGGTTGTTTCGTCCCTTTCCCAACCACTCGGATGAACGCCTCTTTGTAATTCGACAAGGTTTTGACTCCTCGTAAGTCATCCCTCGCATCAGACAATGCCTTGTAAGGTCCAATCAAACAGCGATAGCCTTTGGATTCAGGCTTCATCCATACGTCGGTCGTGATTTTACTATAGAGAGGCTTAGCTTTCGCGAGAGACATAGGCTTGGGTAGCAATCCGCATTGAATCCAGTAAAGGTAGTTGCCCCCCTGCGGCACTTTCTTTCCCCATACTCCGTTACCAATTGGGCACGTTTTCTCAAGCATCGGTAATTCTTTCTCGCTGGCTTGAGTCGCTTGGCAAAGGAACTCCTCCGCCTCAACTGGATTAGAAAACTGGGCGCATACCAGCAACAAACCCAAAGCCAGGCTTGCTTGGAAGACGTTAGATGGGCGTTGGGCCTTCTTCATTTCCATACACTTCACTCTAAATTAGTGGGTAAGGTCATCATGGCGGAAAAGCGCCAAAAAAATGTGAACAAAGAATAACTAGCAAAAAAAGAGCCGGAATTTGCATCCGGCTCTCAGTTTAGGAAGGAATTAAGCGAATTTACAACGCTTGATGGGAAAATTCTTATCCTTTGTACAGTTTCGGGTTGAATACATCACGTAGCCAGTCGCCCAACAGGTTGATAACCAAAACCAATGTTACGAGCACGATGCCAGGGAAAGCAGTAATCCACCATGCACCAGAGAAGATGTAGTTAAAGCCGATGCTGATTAGCGCACCCAGAGACGGCTGATCGACTGGCAGACCCAAACCTAGGAATGACAGCGCCGCTTCCGACATGATTGCGTTCGCTACCTGTACCGTCGAGATAACCAAGATTGGTGATAAACAGTTCGGCAGGATGTGACGGAACATGATGCGTGGCGCTTTAAAGCCCATCACACGCGCCGCTTCGACGTATTCTTTCTTCTTCTCTGCCAATACCGAGGCACGAATAGTCCGTGCGTATTGCGGCCATTCAGCCACACCGATGATCACCACCAGCATCACCACCGCGTATTGGCTGTAAAAATCGCTGCCAAAGCTGGCTTTGAAAATGGCCGATACGATGATCGCCACCATCATGGTTGAGAACGATAGTTGAACATCCGCAAAGCGCATCAAGAAGCTATCGATACGACCACCGAAGTAACCCGCCGACAAACCAATGATGATACCCAGAATCAACTGAAGACCGACGGCTAAAAAGCCGATCGTCAAAGACAAACGAGAACCGTAAAGAATGGTCGATAAAATATCACGGCCTTGCTCATCAGTACCAAGAACAAAACGCTCATCGCCATCTTCCATCCACGAAGGTGGCAACTCAGAATCCATGATGTCGATAGACGTCAGATCGTACGGGTCTGTTGGCGCAAGAATCGGTGCAGCCAATGCCAATACTAAGAACATCATAAAGACGGTAAAACTCGCCATCGCCACTTTGTCGCGTTTGAAGTAATACAGAAAATCTGACTCTTTGAAACGCTGCCACGCTGATGGAGCAGGAGCTGGTGTTAAATTTGATTGGCTCATGATTAAGCTCCTTTTCCAGTTAGGTTCACAGTTGGGTTGATGATGCCGTACAGCAAGTCAACGATGGTATTGGTTACCACGAAGATCAGACCAACAAAGATAACGTAGGCAGTGATCAGCGGTGTATCTACACGGTTGATTGCCTCTAGGAAAAGGAAGCCAGTGCCCGGCCATTGGAACACGGTTTCAGTAAGAATGGTGTAGGCCACCATGGTACCAATCTGCACGCCACCTACCGTCAATACTGGTAGCATGGTGTTCTTAAGTGCATGTTGGTAATAAATCTTTTGTAAGTTCAAACCTTTTGCTTTGGCGAACTTAATGTATTCCGAACTCAGAACTTCCAGCATTTCTGAACGCACCAAGCGGATGAACAACGGCAACATGATAGACGCTAGCGCAATACAAGGTAGGATGAGGTGCTTGATACCATCAATGGTAAAGAAGCCAGATTCCCAACCGAGTACGTTAGCGGTTTCACCTCGCCCATAGGAAGGCAACCAACCGAGTTCTATTGAAAAGACATACATCAGCATGATTGCGGTTAAGAACACCGGAATCGAGATACCGACACTGCTCATCGCCATGACAAATTTGGTAAAAACACTCTTAGGATGAATCGCAGAGTACACCCCAAGCGGAATAGAGAAAACAATGATGATAAGCGTCGCGCCAAACACGAGCTCTAATGTAGCTACCAGCTTGTCGAGGATCACCTCAACCGCAGGTCGCTTGAAAAAATATGAGGTACCCAAATCACCTTGCAGTGCATTACCCACAAAGCGCGTGTACTTTGTGATAAAGGGATCGTTCAGGCCCAAGTCGTCGCGTAGCGCTTGACGCTCCGATTCCGAAACCGACTGACCTACAAGCTCACGCAGCGGATCACCCAGGTTGTCCTGAATGGCAAACGCCACCAAACTGATCACAAACATCACTATCAGTGCCTGAAACAGGCGCTTGACCAGAAACGAAAACATTCCTTGCCCCTTAACTATCCATAGATCTCTAAATTAGAGAGAAAATTCAGTCTAAATAACCAACTCAATCCGACTGAAACAAAATTGAGTCGAGTGCTTTAAGTTGAGGAGGGAAATCCATCCCTCCTCAAAGTAGACTAACCGTGATTATTCAACCACTAGGTCACCGAAGTAAGGCATTACCATTGGGTTAACGATATCTGCCGCTTTCACGTTAGACTTCGCGCCCCAGGCTTCACTTTGCCAGTGTAGCGGTACGAATGCAGCGTCGTTGTACAACGTTGCTTCAACGCCTTTCAGCATTTCTGCACGTTTAGCTGGATCCGTTTCTACGTTTGCCGCTTCAACCACTTTGTCCATTTCTGGGTTAGAGTAATGACCACAGTTGTACTGACCACGACCTGTCTCTTCGTTACGTGTCATGGTTAGGAACTCGTTGAAGTTTGCTGAATCTTCTGTATCTGAGTGCCAACCGATCATCAACATGTCTGCCGCACACTTGTCGAACTCAGGCCAGTATTGCGCTTTAGGCATAGTCTTCAGGTCAACCTTGATGCCGATCTTAGACAGCATTGCCGCCGCCGCTTGTGCCACTTTCGCATCGTTCACATAGCGGTTGTTTGGTGCAATCATCGTTAGCGTCAGGCCATTTTCGTAACCCGCTTCTTTCATCAGCTCTTTCGCTTTCTTCAGATCGTAGCGAGGAACCAGTTTGTCATCGTGACCCACGTAACCTGCCGGGCTTTGCTGACCAGCAGCCGTTGCGAAGCCTTTCATGATTTTCTTCACGATACCTTCGTTATTGATTGCGTGAACAATCGCTTGGCGAACGCGAACGTCTTTCAATGCTTCGTTGCTGTTTTGGTTTAGTTGGAACGTGATGATACGAGTACCAGGCAGCGTGACTAGGTCGATGCCGTCAGCATCTTCAACGCGTTTGTGGTCGTTTGGCGCTACAGGGTGAATCATGTCAACACCGCCAGAAAGCAGCGCTGCTACACGAGTTGCGTCTTCTTTAATTGGCACAAGCGTTAGCTTATCAACATTACCTTTCGACTCTTTGTCCCAGTAATCTTTAAAGCGTTCAAATTCCACTTTTACGCCCTGTTCACGTGAAGTCACAATGAATGGACCCGTGCCAGATACGCTAGTCGATGCAAATGAGTTACCGTGCTTCACTAGCTCAGACTTGTCTTTGCCGTCTGCGGTTTTGCCCGTGTAGAACTTGCTGTCCATAGGGAAAATGTACGTTGCGGTTTGCAGCACTAGTGGGTAAGGACCTTTAGTTACAAGATCGAACGTGTTGTCGTCAACTTTGACGATTTTCTCGTACGGGTCGAAGATGTTTTTAAAGTCAGGAGAGCTTTGTAAACGCTGGAACGTCCACACGACGTCGTCAGTCGTTAGAGTATTGCCAGAATGGAATTTCACACCTTCACGCAGTTTGAAACGAACAGTCGTATCGTTTATGCGTTCCCAGCTTTCTGCTAGGCGAGGCTCGAAATCCATTTTTTGAGTAAAGCGAACCAACGGATCAAATACCATGTGTGACATTTGCAGTGTGCCACCTGATAGCTGCTCATGTGGGTCAAGCGATACTGGGTCAGCTGCATAGCCAACTTTGATATCTGCTGCCATTGCGTTAAAGCTTAGGCCCGCAGCCATTAGCGCCACTGCTAATTTGCTTTTCATGGTTTTCATTTGCATAACTCCTTCATGCGGGGATACGGATCCCTTGTTGTTGTGTTTGCGTCTTTGTTATGACTAAAGGTTAGCCAAGCGAATTGCTTGGTTTATGCCGTTTCGATCTCTTCTCGCAAGCCAGTAAACTCCGGCATCAGAGAAATCAATTTTTTGCTGTATTCGTGTTGGGGTACCGTGAATAACTGTTCTGTTGGTGCCACTTCTAAAAGTGTACCCATTTGCATCACACCTACTCGGTCACACATCTGGCGAATAACAGGTAAATCGTGGCTGATAAACAACATAGTCAAGTTCAGCTCACTTTGCAGATCTTTCAGCAAGTTTAGAATTTGTGCCTGTACCGATACGTCCAGTGCTGAGGTCGGTTCATCACAAATCAAAAGTCGAGGACGAGTCGCCAACGCACGCGCAATAGAAATACGTTGACGTTGACCACCGGAGAATTCATGAGGATACTTTAGCCCAGCCATTCGACCCAAACCAACATGATCCAATAGGTCATTCACGATTTGGCGAGTTTCCGACTCGTTTTTCGTCAATTTATGAAAACGGATTGGCTCAGCAATAATATCAAATACCTTCATACGAGGGTTCATTGAAGTATACGGGTTTTGGAACACCATCTGCATTTGACGACGCATCGGGCGGCGCTCTTTCTCAGAGGTTAAAGCGGTCAGGTCAATGCCCTCGAATTTCACCTGACCAGAGTTAGGTTGGTATAAACCAGCAATCACACGTGCAATGGTCGATTTACCTGAACCAGACTCGCCCACCAAACCAAAGGTTTCGCCTTCGTGCACTTCAAAGCTCACATTATTAGATGCTTGCACGTATTCTCGGCGGCTCTCGAACAAAGAGTCTTTGGTCACAAAGCGAAGATTGACGTTCTTCACGTCCAAAAGCGGGCCAGTGTACTCACGCTCATCTTGGCTTTGTCCTAACCAGTGGTTCTTGATATCGAGTGGCTCCATTTCCGCCGCTTCTTCGATATAGCTTACTAACGGGAAACGATCTAGCTTTCTGTCTGAACGTGGTACCGCTGAAATTAGACTGCGAGTGTAAGAGTGATCAGGATCACCCAATACTTTGGCTGTTGGTCCAAACTCCACCAAGTCACCACGATACATTACCGCCACGCGATCGGTGACGTTGGAGACGACACCCATATCGTGAGTAACCAACATACAGCCGACATTGTTCTTGATACACAGCTCGCGGATCAAGTTGAGGATTTGGTCTTGGATAGAAACGTCTAACGCCGTAGTTGGTTCGTCCGCGATGATGAGATCAGGCTCACCAGCCAAAGCAATAGCAATGACAACACGCTGACGCATACCACCAGAGAATTGGTGCGGGTACTGTTTTAAGCGGTTTTCTGGTTGCGGAATACCAACCTGCTGCATAAGAGAAAGCGCGCGCTGATACGCCTCTTCATCAGAGACCTTCATGTTAGCGTGGATCGTCTCTTTCAGCTGTTGCTCAACAGTAAAAAGTGGATTGAGCGAGGTCATCGGATCTTGGAAAATAAAACCTATTTTCGAGCCGCGAACCTTACGCATCGCTTCTGGTGATAGGCCAGAAATTTTTTCTCCATCCAAGAATACATCACCGCTAGCAACGCGACCTGGGGGACTAAGCAAATCGATAACAGCGTTACCAACGGTGGATTTACCCGCACCTGATTCGCCAACAACACCCACGATTTCACCACGTTCAATATGAAAAGAAAGTGACTTCACGGCAGCGTGAACGCCGTGTCGGGATGGGTATTCAATACGAAGGTTTTTCACTTCTAATAGTGACATTTCAGACCTCTACTGCCTTGTCTGTGGTATCGAATCATGCCAAAGGCACCATTCATCACCTGAATGAATCCGTTCAAATTCAGAATAATACTCTGAAATCTTAATGCGGAAATAATTTGGCAAAAATCACACAAAAAAGCAACAATTAAAGTATATTCCGCCGAAAAAACATTAAATAAACGCACAATTAGCGAATAAAAATGCATTAACAAGTATTTAACCATTTTCATATCACACTATTTTTGTGCGTCATGCACCAATAAAACTAGAAAAATGCTCTAAAAGTAAACATGAGCTAAACAAGATCATTAACCACATTATTCATGTGCATTTATTAACATTTAACAAACAATATCATATGCAAAAAGTGTTTTTTCAACATAAAAAACTATTAATAAAATAGTCGGCAAATACAAAAAGCCAAACTTAGGAAGAGAAAGGATAGGTCAAAACGTGAACAAAACAGCAAAACCACACAAATCCTGCTCCAACGCAGATTATGCGCCACTTAAGCGGTTTATTGACTAAGCAAAGGAAAGTACCGCTATCCTCATTCGTACGTCATAAGAAAACTCGCCGGTTTTAACCCTTTACGACACAATTGAGAGTGGGATAATAGATGAACAGTGTCAAAGCCAAGCCGTAAATAAAAGGAGCCCCTGTGCTTAAAGCGATTTTTTTTGATATGGACGAGACTTTATGTGCAACGTCACAAGCCGATAAAGTTGCAGGACAAGCGTTTACAACTTGGATTCATAAGACCTACCCACAAGTTACCGAGCCAAAAGCATTTTTGCAGCGCTACTTACAGGGTGTATACAAAAAGCTGAATGCTGAGTTCCCTCACCTTGTGGCTCTGCTACCCGATGAAAATGCCTTCCGTTGTGGCCTGATCCAAAACATCTTGGCGGAGCAAGGCGTCAGCATCACTGCAAAAGAGGCTCAACAAGCTCAAGACTACTTTGACTCTGCACGTATGGGCGCGTTCACCTTCTTCCCTGGTGTAAAAGAAATGCTCAGCGACCTTCGTCAACATTACAAACTCGTCGTGATCACTAACGGTCCGATTTTTTCTCAACACCCTAAATTAAACGCGACACAAATGAGCAACTGGGTGGACCATATTATTGTGGGAGGAGAAGAGCCAGAAGAGAAACCTGCTACAAGTATTTTCCAAAAAGCGCTCGACTTGGTCGAAGTAAAACCAGAAGAGGCTCTACACGTGGGCGACTCTTTACCTGCTGACATTGCTGGCGCTAACAATATGGGTATTTTGAGTGTGTGGGTGAATGCGACAGGCGCAAGTAACTCAACGGATATAACGCCAAGTTTTGAAATCCAAGAAACGGTAGAACTGAAAGAAATCCTTAAAACACTCGCCCAATAAAAGCAGCGGATTAGAAAACTACAAAACCCCAGACACTGCTCTGGGGTTTATTTTGTCAGCTCGAAAAGCATTTGGATCATAGGTGGTCAAAAGCCCCTAGAGCTGTACACTTTTGGGGAAAATTGAAATGGAATGCCGATTCTTTTCAGGAGAGATGCAAAAAAGCCCCAGTCTTTCGACTGAGGCTCTAAATAGCGGTCGGTGAAGAGCCGAATTCTAACTTCAGGCGAACCCCACTTGGGTTCAAATCCATTGATACATTACCGACTAATACAGTCCAAGCGAGATCATAAACTCTAAAACGACGAAAGCCTGCTAAAAAGCAGGCTTTCTAATAGTGGTCGGTGAAGAGGGATTCGAACCCCCGACCCTCTGGTCCCAAACCAGATGCGCTACCAAGCTGCGCTATTCACCGAACTGTATTTGCTGATTTTCTCAAATCAGACAGGACACTTCAACTAAGAAGTCACCTTAATTAATGGGGTGGCTAACGAGATTCGAACTCGCGACCACCGGAATCACAATCCAGGGCTCTACCAACTGAGCTATAGCCACCATCAATTTTTGCTGTTTACCGCTCTATTAGAGCCATAAACTAAATAGTGGTCGGTGAAGAGGGATTCGAACCCCCGACCCTCTGGTCCCAAACCAGATGCGCTACCAAGCTGCGCTATTCACCGACGATGTTTTATCTTGATTGAATCAAGATTGGGAGCAATGCTACCGCATTCAATCTAAAAAAGAAAGAATGGGGTGGCTAACGAGACTTGAACTCGCGACAACCGGAATCACAATCCGGGGCTCTACCAACTGAGCTATAGCCACCACTGATTTTTACCGATGTATCCTCCGAGGCAATGGTACGCCCGAAAGGATTCGAACCTTCGACCTTTGGCTCCGGAGGCCAACGCTCTATCCAACTGAGCTACGGGCGCATGCCCTATCGGCGGAGTGGAATAATACGGATATCACACTATGCCGTCTAGTACTTTTTTTACTTTTTTTATCGTTTGGTCTCTTTTTCGACAGTTATCTTCCGTTAAAGTGGATTTTTGATGTGATTCACGCCCTGTCATGGATAACTTGTTGTTTATTGCAACAAGTTATCGGGATATAATCACCCATTATTTACATTGATTTAACAGCTGCAACCAAGTTGTCTAATCATTCTATGCCATTCAGTGGAATTTAATGATTTCTCTGCTCGGCATTAATACTCTAACTATATAAATAGGTAAGTCACTTACCTCGGGAATGTGAAGTGGGTTTAATGGATATGTCTCGACAAATGATTAGCGTTTTGTTCGCTGCCTTAACGTTTTCTACGGCAGCTTTAGCTTCTGACATCAGCCAAACTGAATACGATGCGATCGCAGAACGCATCCAACCTGTCGGTGATGTTTATCTAGCAGGTTCTGAGCCAGTGAAAGAAGAACCAACCGGTCCACGTGATGGCGCCACAGTTTATGGTACTTTTTGTATTGCTTGTCACGCATCTGGTGTAAACGGCGCACCTAAAACAGGTAATGCCGATGATTGGGCACCGCGTATTGCACAAGGCAAAGATACGTTAGTGAAGCACGCATTAGAAGGCTTCAATGCGATGCCAGCCAAAGGAACCTGTATGGACTGTTCTGACGATGAAATCATCGCAGCAATTGACCACATGATTGAAGGTCTATAAGTAAAGACATCAACGAAAAAGGCTTGCCAGTTGGCAAGCCTTTTTGTTTTTAGTCAGTGAGAACAAGGTTACTTTACTTCTTAAACATTGCTCGAATATTGGCAATGTGTGCTTGACCTTTCGCCATACGCTCTTCTGCTGATACTGGCTTTTTGTTTACTTCCCATTCAACGTCATCAAATGGCAACTCATCCAAAAAGCGGCTTTGAGTCGGTTTGATCAACTCGCCGAACTGCCGACGCTCTTTGCACATAGTGAAAGTCAGTTCACGTTGCGCTCGAGTAATACCAACGTACATCAGGCGACGCTCTTCTTCCACGTTATCTTCATCAATACTGGTTTGGTGCGGTAAAATACCTTCTTCGGACCCAATTAAGTATACATATGGGAACTCAAGGCCTTTTGATGCGTGCAAGGTCATCAGTTGTACTGCATCACTGTCTTCATCTTCTTCACCGCGCTCCATCATGTCACGCAAGGTCAAACGTTGAACGACTTCTTTTAACGTTTTCTCTTCTTGATCGTAGTTGTCACCCTCTAGGTCCGCCACTATCCATGAATAAAGGTCAGAAACGTTCTTCATTCGCATTTCAGCGGCTTTCGGACTTGCTGAAGTTTCGTATAGCCAATCTTCATAATGGATATCACGAACTAGCGAACGAACCGCTTCGACGGTATCACCACGCTCAGCTTGATCAGCGATCGCCACTAGCCATTGGGTGAAACGACGCAGGTTTTCTAGGCCACGTCCCGTTAGGTGCTGTTCGAGCCCCATTTCAAAGCTCGACTCAAACAGGCTCTTGCCTCGCATATTGGCATAACTGCCTAATTTCTCTAACGTTACTGGGCCAATTTCACGTCGCGGAGTGTTCACAATGCGCAAAAATGCATTGTCGTCATCCGGATTAACCAAAACGCGCAAATACGCCATGATGTCTTTAATCTCTGCGCGCGCAAAAAACGAGGTGCCGCCAGAAATTTTATACGGTACACGGTTTTGCATCAGAGACTTTTCAATCAAACGTGATTGGTGGTTACCACGATATAGAATCGCATAATCTTTATATTCGGTACGGTTTAGGAACTTATGCGCAATTAGTTCACCCGTTACGCGCTCTGCTTCGTGCTCTTCATTTTTAGCCAACAACACTTTGAGTTTTTCACCGTCAGGAATTTCAGAGAACAAGGACTTCTCATAGACGTGAGGGTTGTTAGCTATCAAAATGTTGGCCGCACGCAGGATTCGACTCGTTGAACGGTAGTTTTGCTCTAGCTTAATCAAACGCAAATTCGGATAATCTTCACCCAGCAACACGAGGTTCTGAGGTTTCGCACCACGCCATGAATAAATAGACTGATCGTCATCCCCTACAACCGTCAATCGCCCACGTTCTCCGACGATTAATTTGACCAGCTCATACTGACTCGTGTTGGTATCTTGATACTCGTCAACCAGTAGGTAACGGATACGATTCTGCCAACGCTGACGAACGTCTTCATGATTACGTAAGAGTAAAACGGGCATCAAAATTAGGTCATCAAAATCAAGCGCGTTATAGGCTTTCATTTGCTTTTGGTACATATCAAAACAGAACGCAAACAATTGTTGCTGTTCACCTTGCGCACGCGCTTTGGCTTGCTCTGGCGTCAACATGTCGTTTTTCCAGTTGGAAATACAACTCAGAAGCTGACGTAGCAGATCTTTATCACCATCAAGCTGCTTTTCGGTAAGTTCTTTGAGCAGCGCTAGCTGGTCTTGGTCATCAAACAGTGAGAAGCCCGCTTTCAACCCTAAATGCTTGTACTCACGCTTGATGATGTTCAATCCTAAAGTGTGGAATGTTGATACCATCAAACCTTTAGACTCACCTTTCCCTAACGTTTGACCTACACGCTCCTTCATTTCACGTGCTGCTTTGTTGGTAAACGTCACCGCCGCAATGTTACGCGCTTTGTAACCACATTGCTGAACCAGATAAGCGATTTTATTGGTAATAACACGAGTTTTGCCCGAGCCAGCACCAGCTAGCACTAGGCATGGACCAGACACGTATTTCACGGCTTCATCTTGACTAGGGTTCAGCTTCATAGAAATTCTCTGCGGGTGATAAATGTGGCGCCTATGATAAAGGGGTGGCCTCGTGAAAGCTATGCTGATTTCTTGTAATTTTCACACCAATTAAGTGCAATATTCTGTTGCATAAATGGCGGGTATTTAAGCTATAATGAATGAACGTTCATTCACTAAAGGGTGACATTATGAAGGATAACCCTGCTGTAGATAAACGAGAACAAATCTTAGTCGCTGCTGAACAACTCATTGCTGAATCTGGCTTTCAAGGGCTTTCCATGCAAAAGCTCGCCAATGAGGCAGGTGTCGCAGCAGGGACGATTTACCGTTATTTCTCAGATAAAGAACATCTTTTAGAGGAACTACGCCTTAACGTTGCTAAGCGTGTTGCTACTGCGGTGCAACTAGGTGTTAGTGAAGAGATGCCTTTAAAACAGCGTTATCGAACCATGTGGCTCAATATTTGGAATTTAGCGAGCTCGAACTTAAGTGCGATCAGCAACCGAGTCCAATATGAGTCTTTACCCTGTTCAAATAGTAGCAAAGCTCGGGAACTTGAGAGACAAATGTTTGCCCAAGTAGATCTTCTTTTTAATCAGGGTAAAGACGAGGGAGTATTCAAGTTTCTCGATAACGAAGTACTTTCTGGATTGAGTTTTGAGGCAAGTGTTGCACTTGCTCGGAAACACGCTTTGGGATTTTATCAACTGGATAAGACGGCATTAGAGGCCGCTATTGAAGCCAGTTGGGATGCAATTATTAAACACTAACTTGGAGTTCTTAATAGAATGAAAAAGTGGACTTTCTTTATGTTACTTATCGTCGTTCTCTTGTTCGGCAGCGTGATAGGTTTCAATTTATTTAAGCAACAAAAGATCGCTGAATACATGGCAAACCGTCCTGAACCTGAGTTCCCAGTAACCGTGACAGAAGTGCAAGCGGTGGATTGGGTACCAGTCATCGAGGCAATTGGTTTTATCGAGCCAAACCAAGGCGTGACGGTAGCAAATGAGACCAGCGGTGTTATCGATAAAATCGCGTTTGATTCCGGTACTCAAGTTAAATCGGGTCAGCCATTAGTGTTGCTTGATTCTGAAGTCGAAAAAGCAAATTTGAAGAGCTCGCAAGCTAAGTTGCCAGCGGCAGAAGCGAAATACAAACGCTACCAAGGCCTATTCAAAAAAGGCTCTATTTCTAAAGAAGCGTATGACGAAGCAGAAGCAAACTACTTCTCCTTAAAAGCGGATATTGAAAGCCTGAAAGCAACCATCGACCGACGCGAAATCAAAGCGCCATTTGATGGTGTGGTAGGTATTCGTAACGTGTACCTCGGTCAGTACCTACAGGCGGGCACCGATATCGTTCGCCTTGAAGATACCAGCGTGATGCGCTTGCGCTTCACCGTGCCACAAACCGATATTTCACGTATCAATATCGATCAAGAAGTGGATATCTTTGTTGACGCTTATCCAGACCAACCTTTCAAAGGGTCTATTTCTGCGATTGAACCAGCTGTAAACGTACAAAGTGGTTTGATTCAAGTTCAAGCGGATATCCCTAACAGTGACGGCAAACTACGTAGTGGTATGTTCGCGCGTGCAAACATCATTCTGCCTAAATTAGAAAATCAGGTCACTCTACCTCAAACCGCGATCACATTTACGCTGTATGGCGACAATGTTTACATCGTAACAGAAGAAGATGGCGAAAAACGCGTTAAGCAGCATGTGGTAAAAGTTGGCGAACGCTCTAAAGATATCGCACACATTCTAGAAGGCGTGAAGCCAGGTGATGTAGTGGTGACGTCGGGTCAAGTCCGTTTGAGTAACCATGCGAAAGTAAGCATTGTCGAAAGCGATGCAACTACCCCACCTGCTGAAACACCAATGCTTTAAGTTGGAGGCATCATGCGCTTTACAGATGTTTTTATAAAACGTCCAGTTTTAGCGGTATCGATCAGCTTTTTGATTGCATTGCTTGGTTTGCAAGCGGTGTTCAAAATGCAGGTTCGTGAATACCCTGAAATGACGAATACGGTGGTCACCGTGACCACCAGTTACTACGGTGCAAGTGCCAACTTGATCCAAGGCTTTATTACTCAGCCATTGGAGCAAGCGGTAGCGCAAGCCGATAATATTGATTACATGACTTCGCAATCGGTATTGGGTAAATCGACCATTACTGTAAACATGAAGTTGAATACTGATCCAAATGCGGCGTTGTCTGACATTCTGGCGAAAACCAACTCGGTACGTTCACAGCTACCAAAAGAAGCCGAAGACCCAACCGTAACCATGTCGACAGGTTCGACAACGGCGGTACTGTACATCGGCTTTACGAGTGACGAGTTATCTTCAAGCCAGATCACTGACTACCTTGAGCGTGTAATCAACCCGCAGTTGTTCACCGTAAACGGTGTGTCCAAAGTTGACCTGTATGGTGGTATGAAGTACGCACTGCGCGTATGGTTAGATCCTGCCAAAATGGGCGCTTTGAAGCTTACCGCAACCGATGTGATGAGCGTTCTTAACGCCAACAACTACCAATCTGCAACCGGTCAAGCGACGGGTGAGTTCGTGCTTTATAACGGTAGCGCAGATACTCAGGTATCAAACGTTGCTGAACTTGAAGCATTGGTCGTGAAAACTGGTGAAGGGGATGTCATCCGCCTAGGTGATATCGCTAAAGTAACGCTAGAGAAGAGTCACGACGTTTATCGCGCAAGTGCAAACGGTCAAGAAGCTGTGGTTGCGGCGATCAACGCAGCGCCAAGTGCTAACCCAATCAACATTGCAGCAGACGTACTTGAACTGTTGCCTCAGCTTGAGCGCAACCTACCAAGTAACATCAAAATGAACGTGATGTACGACTCTACGATTGCGATCAACGAGTCAATTCACGAGGTAGTCAAAACGATTCTTGAAGCAGCGGTCATCGTACTTGTGGTTATCACACTGTTCCTAGGTTCATTCCGCGCGGTAATCATTCCTATCGTGACCATTCCACTTTCATTGATTGGTGTGGCAATGGTGATGCAAGCAATGGGTTTCTCTTGGAACTTGATGACGCTACTGGCGATGGTGCTTGCCATCGGTCTGGTGGTGGATGACGCGATCGTTGTACTAGAAAACGTTGACCGTCACATCAAAGAAGGGGAATCGCCATTCCGAGCTGCAATTATTGGTACGCGTGAAATTGCGGTTCCAGTTATCGCGATGACATTGACGCTAGGTGCAGTGTACGCGCCGATCGCATTGATGGGTGGTATCACCGGTTCATTGTTCAAAGAGTTCGCTTTGACACTGGCAGGTTCAGTATTCGTATCCGGCATCATCGCTTTGACACTATCACCAATGATGTGTTCGAAGATGCTGAAGGCGAACGAGAAGCCAAGCAAGTTTGAGCAAAAAGTTCACCATATCCTTGATGGCATGACCACTCGTTACGAAGGCATGTTGAAAGCGGTAATGGCTCATCGTCCGGTTGTTATTGCGTTTGCAATCATTGTATTTGCAAGCTTACCGGTCTTGTTCAAGTTTATTCCTAGCGAACTAGCACCATCTGAAGATAAAGGTGTGGTCATGCTGATGGGTACCGCCCCATCAAACGCGAACTTGGACTATATCCAAAATACCATGGATGACGTAAACCAAATACTCTCAGATCAACCGGAGGTGGAATACGCACAGGTCTTTAATGGTGTACCAAACTCAAACCAAGCGTTTGGCCTAGCAACATTGAAGCCTTGGAGTGAACGAGAGGCAAGCCAATCTGAAATCACGAAACGTGTGGGTGGCCTAGTATCAAGTGTGCCTGGTATGTCTGTCACTGCATTCCAAATGCCAGAGCTTCCAGGTGCAGGCTCAGGTCTACCTGTTCAGTTTGTAATTACAACACCAAATAGCTTCGAGAGCTTGTTTACTATCGCTAGCGATATTCTAACCGATGTTGCAAGTAGCCCAATGTTTGTCTATTCCGACCTGGATTTGAACTACGATTCAGCAACGATGAAGATCAAGATCGATAAAGACAAAGCGGGTGCCTACGGTGTGACGATGCAAGACATTGGCATCACTCTCAGCACCATGATGGCAGATGGTTATGTAAACCGAATCGACCTGAATGGTCGCTCGTATGAGGTGATTCCTCAAGTTGAGCGTAAATGGCGTCTAAACCCAGAATCGATGAAGAACTACTATGTACGCTCTGTAGATGGTAAAGCGGTTCCATTAGGCAGTCTGATTACTATCGATGTGGTGGCTGAGCCTCGCTCTTTGCCACACTTCAACCAGCTAAACTCAGCGACTGTGGGTGCAGTACCATCGCCTAGTGTTGCTATGGGTGACGCAATCGACTGGTTTGAGAATATTGCACAAACCAAGCTGCCTGCAGGCTATAACCACGATTACATGGGCGAATCTCGTCAGTTTGTAACGGAAGGTAGTGCCTTGTATGCAACCTTCGGTCTTGCACTTGCGATCATCTTCCTCGTTCTGGCGATTCAATTTGAATCACTCCGCGACCCTATTGTCATCATGGTATCTGTACCTCTGGCAATCTGTGGTGCCTTGATCGCATTGGCCTGGGGTACAGCCTCGATGAACATCTACTCGCAGGTTGGTTTGATCACGCTGGTCGGCCTAATAACCAAGCACGGTATCTTGATCTGTGAAGTAGCCAAAGAAGAGCAGTTACATAATAAACGGTCTCGTATTGATGCGGTGATGGAAGCTGCGAAAGTGCGTCTTCGCCCTATCCTAATGACCACTGCAGCGATGATCGCAGGTTTGATCCCGTTGATGTACGCAACAGGTGCAGGTGCCGCGCAACGTTTCAGTATCGGTATCGTCATCGTTGCTGGCCTTGCAATCGGTACACTGTTCACACTATTCGTACTACCTGTGATTTACAGCTACCTAGCTGAAAAACACAAACCTCTGCCAGTATTTGTTGAAGACAAAGACTTGGAAAAGTTAGCGCGAGTTGACGAAGCGAAAGCAGCTCATCGTGAATTAGCGGATAACAGATAAGCTATTAAGGCATTCAAAAAGGTCACTTCGGTGGCCTTTTTTATTGCTGCTCTCTTTTTTGCCATCTAAATGGCGACTTTCACGTATCATTTACTTAAAATGAGGACAAATCAAAAGGAGTTTTAGCCACTATGTTTGACCCAAAGAAATTAGAGCAAATTGCTAAACAGATTCACGACTCAATGCCTCAACCTGTAAAAGAATTGGGCTCTGATGTCGATCAGAAAGTTCGTCAAGTAATCCAAGGCCAGCTAAACAAGCTAGATGTTGTAAGTCGCGAAGAGTTTGATGTTCAAACTCAAGTTTTACTACGTACACGTCAAAAGCTAACAGAAATGGAACAGAAGTTGGCGCAACTTGAAGAAAAGCTTGCTGAAAAATAAGTATCAAAGCGCTCCTCACAAAGGAGCGTTTTTCTTATCGGCGCGCAGATAAATCGGCTAAAAACAAAAAGGCTTGGTCAACGGCGACCAAGCCTTTTGATTAGATGTTGTGTTTTATTTTGTATTTATCACTCCAGTCTGGCCAGAGTTCATTTAATATTTTCTCTACTTTGAAGCAAAGAAAATTAGCCACCAACCGCGATGCGCTTCATATCTGTCATATAACCACGTAGTTCTTCACCGATATATTCTACAGGGTGGTTTCGGATTGTTTCATTCACAGCGATAAGAGTCGCGTTATCCACTTGGTTAGAAGTTTCACCTAGACCTTTACCAATGACGTCTGTACTAACAGAAGGCATGAATTTTTCACGCAGTAGCGGCGTTGCTACATTAGCAAATAGGTAGTTACCATATTCAGCCGTATCAGAGATAACCACGTTCATCTCGTATAAACGCTTACGTGCGATAGTGTTTGCGATAAGTGGCAGCTCGTGTAGAGACTCGTAGTAAGCAGACTCATCGATGATGCCAGAAGCGGTCATCGCTTCAAATGCTAGCTCAACACCCGCACGAACCATAGCAACCATCAGGATACCGTTATCGAAGTACTCCTGCTCAGAAATTTCTACGTCAGTTTCTGGGTAGTTTTCGAAAGCAGTTTCACCCGTTTCTGCACGCCAGCCTAGTAGGTTTGCATCGTCGTTTGCCCAGTCAGCCATCATCGTGCTAGAGAAGTGACCTGTGATGATGTCATCCATGTGCTTGTTGTATAGCGGACGCATCAGCTCTTTTAGCTCTTCAGAAAGTTCAAATGCTTTTACTTTCGCAGGGTTAGTTAGGCGATCCATCATATGAGTGATACCACCAAACTTCAGAGCTTCCGTGATCGTTTCCCAGCCGTATTGAAGAAGCTTGCCTGCGTAGCCAGGATCGATACCATCAGCAATCATCTTCTCGTAACACACGATAGAGCCAGCCTGTAGCATGCCACAAAGGATAGTTTGCTCACCCATTAGGTCAGATTTCACCTCAGCAACAAAAGAAGACTCTAGACAGCCAGCACGGTGACCACCGGTTGCAGCAGCCCAAGCTTTCGCGATATCCCAACCTTCACCTTTTGGGTCGTTCTCTGGGTGAACAGCGATAAGAGTCGGTACACCGAAACCGCGCTTGTATTCTTCACGAACTTCCGTACCTGGACATTTAGGTGCAACCATTACTACCGTTAGGTCTTTACGGATTTGCATGCCTTCTTCAACAACGTTGAAACCGTGAGAGTAACCTAGTGTTGCGCCTTCTTTCATTAACGGCATTACCGTCTCAACAACGTTTGTGTGCTGCTTATCTGGAGTAAGGTTTACTACTAGATCAGCTTGTGGAATTAGCGTTTCGTAGCTACCTACCTCAAAACCGTTGTCTTTTGCGTTTTTGAATGACTGGCGTTGCTCATCAATCGCGGCTTGGCGAAGCGCATAAGCAACGTCTAGACCAGAGTCGCGCATGTTCAGACCTTGGTTAAGACCTTGAGCACCACAACCTACAATGACTACTTTCTTACCTTTCAGATAATCCGCTTCTGAAGCGAACTCACTGCGGTCCATAAAACGACAACGACCTAATTGGTCCAACTGCTCGCGCAAGTTTAGGGTATTGAAATAATTAGCCATCTGGGTGCTCCTTTGAGATTCTTCCATTGAGGTCAGTAATTGCCTTACCGAATAACTTCATACTAAAACAGACATGAGATTGCTTAAAGTGATATATTCACAATTAGTTATTGCAATTTATGCAACATGGAAATGAAAATTTAATGAATATCAAAAGCCTGCAACTTTTCATTCATCTCTGTGAGAGTAAAAGTTTCGCCAAGACCGCAGCGGCAATGCATATTAGCCCTTCAGCCTTAAGCCGACAGATACAAAAATTAGAGGAGGAAACCAGCCAACAATTGTTTTTACGCGACAACCGTAGCGTTGATTTAACTATCCAAGGTAAAAAGCTAGTCCCAGTAGCCTTAAAGATTCTTGGCGAATGGCAGCAGTATCAGAGTCACCTGAAGGGAACCGAGGATGAATTGAAAGGAGAAATCCGTCTCTTTTGTTCTGTTACTGCAAGCTACAGCCATCTTCCGGAGCTAATCTCTGACTTTCGTATTCAGAACCCTTTCATTGAGTTCAAACTATCAACCGGCGATCCAGCTCAAGCGATCGACAAAATACTAGCAGATGAAGCCGATATTGCCATATCAGCCAAGTCAGAACAGATGCCAAATAAAATCGCATTTGAAACGATCAGTGAAATCCCACTTTCTGTCATCGTACCTGTTGGGGTTAGTGCGTTTGCTGAAGAGCTACAAAAAGAAAAACCAGACTGGTCGGTCATTCCATTCATACTCCCAGAAGCAGGAACGGCAAGGGACAGGGCCAATACTTGGCTCAAACAAATGAAAATAAAGCCAAAGATCTACGCACAAACCTCCGGACATGAAGCCATCGTAAGTATGGTTGCATTGGGGTGTGGAGTAGGTATCGCACCTGATGTTGTAATCAACAACAGTCCGGTAAGAGAAAAGATAAATCGTTTAAAAGTCTTACCAATTAAACCTTTTAAACTTGGTGTTTGCTGCAACAAAACTCAGTTGGAGAATCCGCTTGTTAAAGCCTTTTGGAAGGTTGCAGAGAGCAAGTATATCGCACCTTAGATGAACACTTTTTAGGTATAAAGTGAGCTAATTTTAAAACTCTATAGATGCAAAAAAGCCCGCTCTTTCGAGCGGGCTTCTTAAATTTAAAGCCTGGCGATGTCCTACTCTCACATGGGGAAGCCCCACACTACCATCGGCGCTATTTCGTTTCACTTCTGA
>NZ_JAWOUY010000033.1:0-38263 GCF_033339635.1 Vibrio sp. 2092
TGGTAGTTCAGTTGGTTAGAATACCGGCCTGTCACGCCGGGGGTCGCGGGTTCGAGTCCCGTCCACTCCGCCACTTAATATCGACAACCTCGCTTATGCGAGGTTTTGTCAAATCTAGAATATGAAAATTCTATAGGGGTGTAGCTCCAATTGGCAGAGCAGCGGATTCCAAATCCGCGTGTTGGGAGTTCGAATCTCTCCACCCCTGCCACATATCAGGCTCTGGCTTAGGTCAGAGCCTTTTTTGTATCTGGTTTCTTCTCATTATTACAGCTTATTTCTACTCTTATCCCGTAAGTATGGCTTTCTGCTGTACTTTGGCAGCATTTAATCTACTGAACGAACGAAACTACAGTTAGCTGTAATGATCAGTGGCCCGAAATTTTAATAATAAAGGGGAATCACTATTTATATTTAGTTACACTCAACCGATCTGGATTAATGAGTAACTATGTATGGATATATCTCGTCGACGCTTTCTTCAATCATCCTTAGCAATCTCCGCGCTTGCCGTTCTACCTGCATGTTCTCTATCTAGGAGCACTAATAAGCAGGGGCAATATATATACGATATCACTGCAGAGCCTTCTACTGCAGAATTGGTCCCTGGGTTTAACACAGACGTACTCGCATTTAATGGTTCGATTCCAGCGCCTGTGATTCGTTGTCGCCAAGGCGAGAAAGTTATAATTCGGTTTACTAACAAGCTTTCAGAGCCGACTACAATCCACTGGCATGGCTTGCGAATCCCTATTGAAATGGATGGTGTCCCTTTCTTGAGCCAGCAGCCTATCATGCCAGGTGAAACATTCGTTTATGAATTTACACCACCAGATGCGGGCACATTTTGGTATCACCCACATATGAATAGTGTGAAGCAGCTTGGTATGGGCTTAGTCGGGCTAATTGTCGTTGAAGAGGCAGAGCCGGTTCAGTTTGATGAAGAGCATGAGGTCGTCCTCAAGCATTGGCATTTAGACAAACTAGGTCAGTGGAAGAACCTTATGGTGCCGCGCTTGAGCGCTCGTATGGGGACTCCCGGAGAGTGGAGTAGCGTCAATGGTGTGCATGAACCTGTTTATACGCTGAAGCAGAATGCCACTACGCGATTAAGAATTGCTAATGTCGATAATACCATTACTTACCCGATCGCTATTGAAGGTGCAGAGGCTTGGGTTATTGCTATTGATGGTAATCCTGTTAAAACGCCTTATAAGCTCACTCAGCACAAAATTGGTCCAGGAATGAGGTTAGATATCGGATTGATTGCTCCGAAGGTTGGAAAACGTGTTTATGTGCGTCAAATGAAAGGACGCTTCCCATTCCCTTTGTGCGAGTTTGACGTTGTTGAGTCTGACCTGTCGAACAACCAGAAACTGCCTTTATTACCTCTCAACCCTGTGCCAGCTCTCGACTTGAAAAATGCAGAGCAAATCGATTATGTGTTTGAGTGGGAGGGGGCGATCACTCCTGCTGATAAATCGGGCAAAGCGATACCTAAATTCTGGCTGATGAACAAACGGGCTTGGGAGGGAATGAGCAAAGATAATATTCCAGCGCCCCTTTCAACATTGGAGATGGGAAAAACCTATATCTTCAACCTAAAGAACGTCACCCAATATCATCATCCTATTCACCTTCATGGACACACATTTACGGTTCTTGAGTTAGATGGAAAAAAACTCGACGAACCGTTTCATACCGATACGGTCTTGCTTGGAAAAAACGGCAGTGCGAAAGCGGCATTTGTTGCAGATAACCCTGGACGTTGGATGTACCATTGTCATGTGATCGAACACATGAAGACGGGGTTGATGGGTTATATTGAAGTAAAGTGACTCCTGTAACTTTTTAAATCTTGATAAGTTTTAAGCGCTATAATTTGCTGAATTCTAAGATTGTATAATCACTATTGCCGTAAATTTGATTACAATGTCGCCATTAACTTTTCTGGGGGAATTATGGGACAACTATCCGTTTTGGGTTTTATTGCATTGGGTGGTGCATTTGGTGCATGTTCTCGTTACTTAATTTCTGAACTTTGTGTCATTTTATTGGGGCGTGGTTTTCCATATGGTACGTTAACCGTTAACGTTGTTGGCTCATTTATGATGGGCTTATTGATAGCAGCTTTCGATAATGAACTTTTGGCAACGGAACCTTGGCGACAAGTGATTGGCTTGGGTTTTTTAGGCGCACTAACGACGTTTTCCACCTTCTCGATGGATAATGTTTTGCTTATGCAGCAGGGCGCTTTCTTTAAGATGGGGTTGAACGTATTGTTGAATGTCGTGTTAAGTATTTCAGCGGCGTGGATAGGCTTTCAATTATTGATGCGCAGCTAGCAAAGTAGTTAAAAATTGAACAGGTCGGCTTGGTTTCACCAAGCCGTTTTTATATACTGACATCACTTGTCGGAGTGCCATAAGGCTGAGACCGTTAATTCGGGATCCGTTGAACCTGATCAGATTAGAATCTGCGAAGGGAACAAGAGAAGATATTCACACCGGAGTTCTTTCTGGTTGATCTATCAAAAGTCGAATGTTGTTACAGGCAAATATCGTAAGCTTTAACTAGCCTTAATTTGACTCCTCTTGTCGCATCTATCCGCCAAGCATTTTTATCCAATTACTTTTTATCTAGTATAACAAAGCAAGGAAAAATGCTATGTCGAGTCGCAAACAAGCGAGACTGGAAGCAAAACAGTTCATTGATACACTCTCGGTACAACCGTACCCCAATTCAAGCAAAGTCTACGTAGAAGGCTCACGTCCAGATATTCGTGTGCCAATGCGTGAAATATCACTCGCTGATAGCCTTATTGGAGGCACAAAAGAAGCGCCTATATTCGAACCTAATGAGCCAGTACGCGTTTACGATACGTCGGGTGTATACACAGATCCAGAGCACACCATAGACCTCTATAACGGCTTACCTAAGCTGAGAGAAGGGTGGATTGAAGAGCGCGCCGATACTGAGCTACTTGATGAAGTAAGCTCGGTGTACACCAAAGAACGCTTAGAAGACGAAACACTAGACGGTCTTCGTTACGGTAATCTACCACGTATTCGACGTGCCAAAGATGGCCATTGTGTGACTCAATTGCACTATGCTCGCAAAGGTATTATTACCCCAGAAATGGAATATATCGCGCTGCGTGAAAACATGGGGCGTGCCAAGTATCGCGATGAAGTGCTGAATCAACAGCATCCGGGTCAAAGCTTCGGAGCGAACCTACCAAAAGATATTACCGCCGAATTCGTGCGTAAAGAAGTCGCCGAAGGTCGCGCTATTATCCCTTCAAATATTAACCACCCAGAATCCGAACCAATGATCATTGGACGTAACTTTTTGGTCAAAGTGAACGCCAACATCGGTAACTCATCGGTCACTTCTTCGATTGAGGAAGAAGTAGAAAAGTTAGTATGGGCAACGCGCTGGGGTGGCGATACCGTTATGGATCTCTCTACTGGACGTAACATCCACGAAACTCGCGAGTGGATTCTACGTAACAGTCCGGTTCCGATCGGTACCGTACCAATGTATCAAGCGCTTGAGAAAGTGAATGGTGTTGCGGAAAACCTTAACTGGGAAGTGATGCGCGATACCCTGATTGAGCAAGCAGAGCAGGGCGTTGACTACTTTACTATCCATGCCGGTTTACTACTTCGTTATGTGCCAATGACTGCAAAACGCGTTACTGGCATCGTCTCTCGTGGTGGTTCTATCATCGCGAAATGGTGTTTAGCGCATCACCAAGAAAGCTTCTTATATACCCACTTCCGAGAGATCTGTGAAATCTGTGCTAAGTATGATGTGGCACTTTCTCTCGGTGATGGTCTGCGTCCTGGCTCGGTGGCCGATGCTAACGACGAAGCGCAATTTGCAGAGCTTCGTACCCTTGGTGAGTTAACCAAGGTTGCGTGGGAATACGACGTACAAGTAATTATCGAAGGTCCTGGCCATGTTCCAATGCATATGATCAAAGAGAACATGGAAGAGCAGCTGGAGCACTGCCATGAAGCACCATTCTACACGCTTGGCCCACTGACGACAGACGTCGCTCCTGGTTACGACCATATTACTTCAGGCATCGGCGCTGCCATGATTGGTTGGTATGGCTGTGCGATGCTTTGCTACGTCACTCCTAAAGAGCATCTTGGCTTACCAAACAAAGAAGATGTGAAAGTAGGCATGATCACTTATAAGCTTGCTGCGCACGCCGCTGATTTAGCGAAAGGGCACCCAGGTGCTCAAGTTCGTGATAATGCGCTTTCTAAAGCTCGCTTCGAGTTCCGCTGGGAAGATCAATTCAACTTGTCACTCGACCCAGATACCGCGCGCGCTTTCCATGATGAAACCTTACCTCAAGAGTCCGGCAAAGTTGCTCACTTCTGTTCGATGTGCGGACCAAAGTTCTGCTCGATGAAGATTTCGCAAGAGGTACGAGAGTACGCGAAAGACACTGAGCAAGTTGCTGCGGACCAAGCTATCTCAATCAAAATGCTGGATGATCCTCTTGAGGGGATGCGTCAGAAATCGCAAGAATTTAGAGAGTCAGGTTCCGAGCTATACCACCCAGCAGCACATGCCGAGGTAAGTGACTAATGAGCAAAATCCTTATTCCGTCATCATTGATTGAACTGGCAGGTTTAGTTCAGCAATGTTTGTTGTTGGCGAAAGAACAGGGTTTTAGCATCGAAGACATTGAGTTGGGTGTGAGCCCAACTCAATCTATTCAGCTTGTTCGCGGCCAACAGACCACACACATAACGACTGATCTCATTGATGATTATGACTCTGAGCATGAGAGTTCATTTGTGCTCTATTACCGTTCTGCTTTGTCGGTAGAAGCGTGCGCTAAGCAACCGTCGAAAGCGATTCATATTGGCATTGCTGATACGCAGGTATCCGATGAAAAGGAGAAAGTGCTTCAGCTTGATATCTGGCGTCACCCAATTAACAACGAAGTGAGAGCGCTTTCCGTTAAGTCCAAATTCAACGCAATGTTCGATCCTGAACATCACCTTGCTTGGATAGTAACGCTGACAGTACTCGATTTTCCTATCGAAGATGCGTTAACACTTGCTCGAGGAATGCTAACTCAACAAGCGAATGTTTCACGTGAAACACTGTTGAATGACAACCTTGGTGAGGGAAGATCTACTCAGTGGGCTGACCAATTTGATGATTTCCCCACACCTGTACTAGAGGATAACCGGCTAGGTATTCAAGTTGGTTGGTCTGCACAAGGTGAGAGCGTTAGCTTTCCAACTCTAACTAAGCAAAGTCTAGGGCTCTATCCAGTCGTTGATGATGTTGCTTGGATTGAGCGTCTACTGCCACTAGGCATCAACACTATTCAACTGCGAATCAAGAACCCACAACAAGCCGATTTAGAACAACAGATCATTCGAGCAATTGAGCTAGGCCGTCAGTATCAAGCACAAGTGTTCATCAATGACTATTGGCAGTTGGCAATCAAGCATGGCGCTTATGGCGTTCACCTAGGACAAGAAGACATAGAAGAATCGAATTTGGCTCAGATAACTAAAGCCGGCATTCGTCTTGGTCTTTCTACGCATGGTTATTACGAACTACTGCGCATCGTACAAATTCATCCTAGTTACATCGCGCTAGGGCATATTTTCCCAACCACCACTAAACAGATGCCATCGAAACCACAAGGTTTGGTGCGCTTGGCTCTATATCAAAAGCTGATTGATAGCATTCCTTATACAAATACAGAGGCTGCTTTCCGTCCCGCAAAAGACAAAGCAGGTAGTGACTATGTGCTTGGCTTTCCGACGGTCGCGATTGGTGGCATTGACCAATCTAATGCAGACCAAGTTTGGCAAGCAGGTGTTTCTAGTTTGGCAGTTGTGCGAGCTATTACGTTGGCAGAATCACCTCAGTCCGTCATCGAGTTCTTCGCAAAACTGATGAAGGAAAGACAGCTAACGTTTACTGATCAGAATAGTGAATTGGCGCATAACAAGAGAGGCGAGCATGCTCACGGATAAGCAGTTCCTTCGCTATCAGCGCCAAGTCGCTCTGCCTGAAATTGCCGAAATTGGGCAAGAGCGTTTGAGTAAATCGCATGTGCTGATCATCGGTTGTGGTGGGTTAGGGAGCGCAGCGAGCTTGTACTTGGCGTCAGCGGGTGTTGGTAAATTGGTTGTGGTCGATGACGATGAAGTTGATAGCAGTAACCTACAACGTCAGATCATTTATCGTGAACAAGACCTACAAGTTGCGAAAACAAAAGCGACTGTAAAGCAACTGACTGAACTTAATTCTATGGTTCAAATTCGTGCTCTCAATAAGCGATTAGACAAAGCACAGCTGCAGCTTGAGGTGATGCTAGCGGATGTGGTGCTCGACTGCACCGATAACATGCCAACGCGCCAGCTAATTAACCGAGTTTGTTTCGAGCAAAATACGCCGCTCATCTCGGCGGCAGCTGTTGGTTGGCAAGGGCAATTCGCAGTCTTTGATTACCAAACACCAAGTGAACAAGAAGCGCAGAGTAAAGCCTGTTACCGCTGTTTGTATCCGTTCGACGAATTACCACAAACTCAAAAGTGCAGTGACAGCGGTGTCGTCGGTCCGGTGGTCGGCACACTTGGTAACTACCAAGCGATTGCGGCAATTCAAAAACTGGCGACGGGAAAGTTTCATGTCGAGACTGCCAAGTTGCATCTGTTTGATGGGTTGAAACTGCAATGGCAAACCATGGCGATAAGCAAAGATAAACAGTGCCAAGTGTGTGCTCAGATTTAGCTTGTGAGTAATGGGCAGAATTAAGAGAGTTGGAAGCAATGACGTTATCAGAACAACAAACAACACAAATGACCGCTGCTGACTTAGATGTGATCACTATTGTCATCAATGACCAGTCACATCAAGTTGTCAGTGAGTCGAATCTACAGCAAATCATTAGTCAATTTGCGCTGCCTGAAATGGGCTGTGTTTTTGCAATTAATAACAATGTTGTGCCACGCAGTGAGTGGGCTAGCACAGTTCTTTCACAGGGAGATAGCATCTCTTTGTTTCAAGCGATCGCGGGGGGTTAAAGTCGATGCTTAAAATTGGTGATAAACAATTCGAATCAAGACTGTTCACGGGAACAGGGAAATTTGCCAGCAGCCGATTAATGGCAGAAGCGATTCAAGTATCGGGTTCTCAACTTGCGACCATGGCGTTGAAGCGTGTGGATGTGAATGACCAACAAGACGATATTTTGCTGCCGCTAGTAAAAGCGGGGGTGAACTTATTGCCAAACACATCAGGAGCAAAGAATGCTAAAGATGCTGTGTTTGCTGCACAACTGGCGCGAGAAGCGTTGGGTACTAACTGGCTAAAACTGGAAATTCATCCAGACCCGAAGTACTTGATGCCCGATCCAATTGAGACACTTGCAGCCGCTGAACAGCTGGTTCGTGAAGGCTTCATTGTCCTTCCTTACTGTCATGCTGACCCGGTTCTGTGTAAACGATTGGAAGAGGTTGGCTGCGCTGCTGTCATGCCATTAGGTGCGCCGATCGGTTCCAACAAAGGGATAGTTTCTCACGATTTCCTAGAGATCATCATCGACCAAGCTAATGTTCCTGTCATTGTTGATGCGGGTATTGGCGCACCTTCACATGCCGCGCGTGCGATGGAAATGGGCGCGGATGCCGTGCTCGTTAATACTGCGATTGCAGCTTCGAGCGATCCCGTTGCGATGGCGAAGGCATTTAAGTTGGCGGTAGAGTCGGGGCGTATGGCTTATGAAGCCGGACTTGCTGGTAAGGTTTCTCATGCGGTTGCGTCGAGTCCACTGACGTCATTCCTAGATGAGCTTTAGCCCTAGATTGATTTAGCTAATAAGCGAGGAAAACATGAGCTTCGTTGAACAATTTAAGCAGCTTAATTGGGATGACATTTCGATGTCTATCTATGCGAAAACGGCACAAGATGTTGAGCGAGCATTGAATAAACCCAAACGTGATTTGGAAGACTTTAAAGCGCTAATTTCACCAGCTGCTGAAGCGTACTTAGAGCAGATGGCACAACTGTCATACTCGGCCACTCGCAAGCGTTTTGGTAATACCATGTCGCTTTATATTCCATTGTACCTTTCTAACTTGTGCGCCAATGCTTGTACTTATTGCGGCTTCTCAATGGAGAATAGAATCAAGCGTCGTACCTTGAATCGGGACGAAGTGGCAGCAGAAGTCGAAGCCATCAAGCGCATGAAGTTTGATAGCGTATTGCTGGTGACTGGCGAGCACGAAACTAAAGTGGGTATGAAATACTTCCGCGAAATGGTGCCGATGATTAAGCAACGTTTTAACTATTTGGCGATGGAAGTGCAGCCACTTGATCAAGACGAATACGCTGAGCTCAAGACATTGGGTTTAGATGCGGTGATGGTTTATCAAGAAACGTATCATCCTTCGACTTACGCCGAGCACCATCTGCGTGGCAATAAGATGGATTTCGAATACCGATTGGATACACCCGATCGTCTTGCAAAAGCAGGCATCGATAAGATTGGTATTGGCGCATTGATAGGGTTGGAAGAGTGGCGTACCGACTGTTTTTATGTGGCAGCGCACTTGGACTATCTTGAGCGCACATATTGGCAGACTCGTTACTCAATTTCTTTCCCACGTTTACGTCCTTGTAAGGGCGCGCTACAACCCAAATCAGTCATGACGGATAAGCAACTTGTTCAGCTGATTTGCGCTTATCGTTTGTTGAATCCAGAAGTGGAGTTGTCATTATCGACTCGTGAATCACCAAAGTTCAGAGACAATGCATTACCGTTAGGTATCACCAGTATGTCTGCTGCATCTAAAACTCAGCCGGGCGGTTATGCGATGGATGATGTTGAACTCGAGCAGTTTGAGATCAGTGATGAGCGAAGTGCTGGTTCTGTGGAAGATATGATTCGAGCCAAAGGCTTTGATCCTGTATGGCGAGATTGGCACTCGGCGTATTCTGGTTAATCAGCAAATAAAGCCACTGGTCATCGTTATGTTTCACGTGAAACATAAGTAAAGAAAAGAGGGTTGATGCAAAACATCAACCCTCTACTTTTTTCTAGCTTCTAGCTTCTAGCTGTGTGCTACTGGTAGCGTTGCTTGACGAAGCCACTCTTTCACATCACCTTCAACAAGTGGGCTGATCTCATCCCATACTTTCTGATGGTAATCATTCAGCCAAGCAAGTTCTGGACGAGTTAGCATATCAACGTTGATATTGCGCTTGTCGATTGGACAGCGCGTTAGCGACTCAAATGACAGAACAGGGAAGTCACCGTTAGTTGGGGTTTCAACAACAAGCTCTAGGTTCTCAATACGGATACCAAACGCATCTGCACGGTAGTAACCTGGCTCGTTGGATAGCACCATGCCTTCTGTTAGAGGCACGTCGATTTGCTTCTTCGAAATGCTCGCTGGACCTTCATGAACACTTAGGAAGTGACCAACACCGTGACCAGTACCGTGATCGTAATCGTAGCCTTCCGCCCATAGGTGCTGACGAGCTAGCGTATCGATTTGGTAACCACGTGTGCCTTTCGGGAAACGTGCACGAGCAACACCGATGTGACCTTTTAGTGCGAGAGTGAATTGTTTAATCATCTCTTGTGAAGGCTGACCGATCGCAATTGTACGCGTGATGTCTGTCGTGCCATCTAGGTACTGACCGCCTGAATCCACTAGGTAAAGCGTGTTCAGTTCTAGCTTGCCAGGTTCAGGTTGGTTCTCGTGGTTGTAGTGACACATCGCCGCGTTGCCACCTGCCGCTGAAATGGTATCAAAGCTAAGATCCATAAGTGTCGGGTCTTCGCTACGAAATGCTTCCAGTTTGTCTGCCAGTGTCGCTTCATCATGCAGGTTACCAGCAGCGACTTCAGTATCTAACCAAGATAGGAACTTACTCATCGCTACGCCATCACGGATATGACATGCTTTCATGCCTGCGATTTCAACTGAGTTCTTCGCCGCTTTTGGCATTAGGCATGGATCAGCTTTACTCACCACAGATGCGCCAGCGTTTTGTAGAACCAGCTTAAACCACGCGTTACTTGTCGCAGGGTCAACCAGTACATTCTTGCCAGTTAGGTTTTCTAGTCGTGCTTGCAATGCTTCTGGGTGATGAACCGTCACGCCGGCACCAACATGAGCGTCAAACTCAGCAGGTAGGCGAGCAGGATCTAGGAAGTATTCCACGCTTGAGTCTGAGTGCAGAATCGCGTGAGAAAGCAGAACTGGTAGACGTGAGACATCTAGACCACGAACGTTGAGCAACCAACAGATAGAATCAAGTGCTGTGATCACTGCGCTGTCTGCACCGGCTTTTTTCACGAGCTCTGCGATTTCTTGGCGTTTGCTTTCACTTGATTGTCCAACTGTTTCTGTTGCCATTAGGCGAACATCAGAAACCACAGGAGCAGGGCGGTCGTGCCACAGTTCATCAATTGGGTTGCTATCGAGAATCTTAAGCTCAAGGGTACCTGCAAGTTTTGCTTGTGCCATGTCTAGCCAAGCAGAGTTGTGCATGCGAGGGTCGATTGCCACAGACGCGCCATTTGCAAGATGGTCTTTAATCCAATCTAGTGCAGGCTCTTCAATCAAGTGACGGTATTCGAATAGATCAGCAGGAACCTGCTTTGTTACTTGTACTGTGTAGCGACCATCAACAAAGATAGCGGCTTTGTCTTTGGTGATTACCGCAGCACCAGCAGAACCAGTAAAGCCAGTTAGCCAATGTAAACGCTCGTTGTGCGCTGGTACGTATTCACCCAAGTACTCGTCTTCATGAGGGACAAGTAGGGCATCAATATTATGTTGTGCTAGCCATTCGCGAATTGCATTCACGCGGCTTTGGGTATCGTTGTGCATCTGTGTTATTCCTTCAAATTACCGCTCCTTCATGCTCAGGTGTGGGAGCTGTTTCCATCTGCTTCATGCAGTTTACGATTCCATTGAGGTTCGCAATCACTTCAATAGAGTCGGAGTACAACTAGGCCATAGATGAGCCAAAAAGGACTACGACAGTTAAGCTACTCATTTTAGCCGCTAAGCGCAAATTGAGCGCGGTGTTTTTATCTAAGGTGATCGGTTTTTTGTGTGATCATCGTACGTAGCCAGCCTAATGCAGGGTCGTTTTCTCTGTCTCGGTGCCAGAATAAAGTGTAAGCCATAGGTGGGAATTCTAACGGTAGTGGCAGCACGACCAAATCAAGCTGTTTGGCCGCAAGTTGCACAAAATGACTTGGTGCAGTAAAGATAAAGTCGGTGTATGAACATAAACTTGCGGCACTGTTAAAGTCGGGCACAGTGACGGCAATATCGCGGTCGGCGCCAATATCTGCAAGGCGATAATCCAGCAACCAACGGTCGTTGCCATCACAACGTACTTGTACATGGCGTAGGGCGAGATAGGCTTCCAGATTCCAAGGTTGTTTTAGCGCAGGGTGGTTTTTGCGAATGATGCACATTTGGTAATCACGATAAATTTCCAACTCGCAAATGTCATCGGGTGGTTGAAGAGTCAGCTTGGCATCGTTTATATCGATATCTTTTCCAGTTAAGCCTAAATCCAGTTCGCCGCGTTGAAGCATTTTAAATGTATTATCCGACCACGGGTGTGTGCTAATTGTCACGCCAGGTGCTTGTTGAAAAATCGCCGGTAAGAAATGGGGTAGAATGAGAGGGTAGACACTCTCTACCGCTGCTATTTGAAAACGGTATTCGCTGCTTTGCGGAGAAAACTCTTCGGGTTGAGTCAGCACTTCTAACTGATTTATCAACAGATCCAGTTTCGGTTTAAGAAACAATGCGCGCGGCGTAGGTGTTAATCCATGTGAGTTTCGAGTGAAAAGCGGGTCATCAAATTGAATGCGCAGTTTAGCCAGTGATTTACTTACGGCGGATTGGCTTAAGCACAATCGGTGGGCCGCACGAGTGACATTTAACTCTTCAATCAGCACTTTAAAGCAGACCAATAGATTTAAATCGATACGAGCCAGTTTTTCGACATTCACAGTGAGTTTCCTCTGAGGAATAATGCTCATGATTATACATCATTTCCATTCATATCATCAGATGATTAAGCTTTACCCAAAGTTCTTTATCCAATTCGGAGTGTTGTGTGTCTAGCCAGTTTTCTAATAGTAAAAAACAGATGGCGTTATTGACCCTTTTGGTTCTTTTCAGTCCTTTAGCGATTGATATTTATCTACCTGCTTTACCTCTTATTGCTTCCACTTTTCAGGTCGATAATGCGCTAGCACAAGACACGATCACTTGGTTCTTATTTGCTATGGGTGTTGGTCAGCTATTCGCAGGTCCCTTAGCAGATAAACTCGGACGTCGAACTGTTGCATTGGGCGGTATCACCATTTACGCGATGAGCGCTTTATTGGCGTGGAGTGCTCAAAATATTGAGTGGATGTTGGTTTCCCGACTGCTACAAGGCTTAGGTGCGTGTGCGACATCGGTAGCAGCCTTTGCAACAGTTCGCGATATTTTTGGCCCGGAAAAAAGCGGCAAAATGATCAGCTACCTTAACGGTGCGATTTGTTTTATTCCGGCTTTAGCTCCAATTCTAGGTAGCTGGTTAACTCAGCAATTTGACTGGCGTGCTAACTTTAGCTTTATGGCTGGTTTTGCTGTGGTGTCTGGATCATTGATGTTTTTCATGATGAAAGAGACTAACCCGTCAACAGAAAAGCAAGCCGTGTTTAAGCTTAGTCGGTATTGGGCAGTGCTTAGCACACCATCTTTTGTTTTCCATGCGTCATTATGCTTGATGGCGATGGCGGTTATTCTTGCTTACGTTACCTCAGCACCGTCGGTATTGATGACGGGGATGGGGCTGTCGATGAATGAATTCACTTTCTGGTTTGGTGTAAATGCGGTGATAAACATTGCGGCATGTATGCTGGCGCCTAAGTTTATGGAGCGCGTTGGAACTCACAACACCTTGGTCACCGGGATCTCAACTCTGGGTCTCGCAGGTGTGATCATGCTAGTGATGAATGGTCAGAATACCGCGCTTTCTTTCATGCTACCTATCTTCATGTCTTCTGTAGGTTTTGCATTCATTCTGGGTGCAGCGGCAGGGAAAGCGTTAGAACCGTTTGGTGATAAGGCGGGCACGGCAGCTGCACTGCTTGGATTGTTCCAAATGAGTGGCTCTGGTTTGTTGGTGGGTACACTGCAACGCTTATCTCTGGATCCACAAACCTTGATCGCAATTCATATGTGGGTCCTATTACCTGCGTTGGTCGTTCTGTTTACAAAAGCAGGGAAGAACTGGCACTCGAGCTTTGCGAAAGCGTAAATCAGTGTAATTTAGTATTTTCCAATGTAAGTAAGGCGTGTATATTTGTCACTCAGACTTTTCCTGACACCATAACGGAACTCAAAAAGTAATGTCGTTAACCACGTATGAAATGGCTCGTATTCTAGAGCAAATGGAAGATTCACCAGAAAAGGTGATGTTTGGCAAGTTGCTTAATGAGCTGGGTAATCAAAGCTCCGAGCGTATTCGTAGTGCGGCTAAACAAGTACCTCTGCCAATTTTGCGTGATATCGTGTACCAATTTCAGCAAGTGATTGAGTCACGCAAAGATGAACAAGTCGAGCAGATGGCAAAAGACCTCGCTCAGCAAGGTATCTCAGCAGAAGAGCTACTGGCTTACTTGAATAAATAATAAAAAATCCCCGCATGATGCGGGGATTTTTTTAGCTCGTCATTTTCTTTTTCAGGATGTGGTCCAAAGACAGCGGTCCTGGCCCCCATACGATTACGATAAGAATCATCAATCCCCAAAGTTGGTGGTCATAAAAACCTTTCTCCCACAACAGTGGGTAAGAGATCACTGCGATGATGTTGAACACAAACAGCATTGCTGCCATCGGGCGGGTAATCAATCCCAGTGCCAAGAACACCGGTAGAACCAACTCCGCAGCCGTACCTAAATAAGCCGCCAATTCCCATGGCAAGATTGGCACTTGGTATTCCAGCTCAAATAAGTACAACGTGCTATCCCAAGACGAGATTTTGATTAGTCCTGAATTGAAGAACACCCAAGCAACCCAAAAGCGGCAAAAGAGAAGTAGTAAAGGGACAAAGCCAGCTTGTAAGGTACTGATTAAATCGTCATACCGATTCACTAAGTTTTTAACCGTATCCGTCATAGAGTGCTCCTTAGATTGATTGCAATGTAAAGCCGTCAACAATATCGAGTGCCATGATGCGATTGAGATGAGCGAGTAAAACTTCAGGTATTTCGCTCAAACTCCGCTTCTGCTCTAAGCATTGCAGCAGTTGGAACACATCAGCATCGAGTGCGTGACACAAGGCTTCTCCATTGGCTTGAATCGATATGACACCTTGCTGTAATTGGTTGATATTAAGTTGTTCGAATTGCCCAGTTTGAATCGCGCTAAATAGATCGAATACAGCGTAGTTGGAGTCAAAGCTGCGGCAGCCCTTTTTAAGGTGTAAGACTAAAGTGGGTTGTTGCTCTTCACTCACTTCGCCAAGTAACGCAAGCGGTTTTAATTCCGCTGCATTGGATTGCTCATACTGTGCTTGACGAGCTAGGTCGATATGCCACTCGAAGCGTGCGACTTCAGGGCTGTAAGGTGCTTTTGCGATCACCTGACTGAACTGCATGATGGTGTCTTGAAAGCCTTCGCCATAATGCACCACATTTCCTTCTTCTAATGGGTAAGAAAGAACATGCTGGCGAGCTATCTGTTCAAAGCATTCTTCACCAAGCAGCGCTTCAACCATCGGGTAGGTCGCGGATAACACCTCGCTTAAGCTGACGATAAAGTTATTGCGGTAAATCTGCATGCGTTCATCAGCGGTAAACGTATCACTGGCAATATCGCAATCTTCACCGAGTGCTTGATAGTGTAGGGCTTTAGCAAACTGGCTTTGTAAGGTGGCTAGATTCATGATGCCTTCCTTGGTTCGCTTTGTTCACTTGGAAGTGTGCCTTGCAACAGTAGTTGCGATGCTTTCTGTGCTTCTTCGAGCAAGACTTCTGGCGCGGGGATATCCAAATCCCATTCAATCAACGTATGACGTGGACCGTGTTTTTTTGTCCACTGCGCGAACAGTTGCCAAACTTCATCACTAACTGGGCGGCTATGGGTATCAATCCATATCTCACCTTTGTCGAGTTGTTTGATGGTAAAACCTGCCAAGTGAATCTCATCCACTTTGTCGGCTGGAATCGCATCTAGGTATGTGTCGCAATCAAAACCGTGGTTGAACGCCGAAACATAAACATTGTTTAGATCGAGCAATAAACGACAGTCAGTGCGCTTTTGCACTTCGGTAAGAAACTCCCATTCGCTGATGGTCGAATGTTGAAACTTCACATAACTAGATGGGTTCTCTATCAAGATCTCGCGTTGCAAATATTCCTGCACTTCATTCACGTTACGAGTGAACACGTTGAGCGCTTCTTCCGTATACGGAAGTGGAAGCAGGTCATTAAAGTAGTGACCGCCGTTTTCACTCCAACTTAAATGGTCAGAAACAAGGATTGGGTCGATTGAGTCAATCAGTGCTTTAAGTTGCGCAAGATGCTTTTGACTAACACGTTCCACCGAACCTAACGACAAACCAATACCGTGGCAGCTAATTTGATATTGCTCGCGAAGCGTTTGTAGTTGATGACGCTCTGCTGCATTGGGTTGGAAATAGTTTTCACTGTGGATTTCTAACCAAGACAACTCGGGTTGGTTTTGGCTAAAGTAATCGAGGTGAGGGGTTCTTAATCCAACTCCAACAAGGTCGTGGAAGGTGTGGTGTTTCACGTGAAACTCCTTTTCAAATCGTGCGGGAAGAGAAGGATGCGTCTTGGCTTTGCGTTGGTTGAGCGTCAACGCATCCTCACAATAGCTAGCGATAAAAGATTATGAAGAAGAAGTGCTACCGCCAGCGAGCTTGTCACAAAGACCTTTTGGTACGACTACGAATGCGTCTTTTTGGTTATCTTCTTTAGAAGTACCAGCGCATGAGCTGCTTTTTGTTGCACAGTCGTTTTTACCCGCTTTAGAAACGCCATAGCACTTTTCTTTTTCAGCAGCGACAGCTGGAGCTGCAGTTAGCATTGTGCCACCAAGAGCTAGAAGACCAGTAACAGCAGCAGTAACAGCTAGATTCGACTTTTTCATAATAAATTCCTCTGAATGATTTCCTTTACTTTAAGTTGGCAAGATGAATCGCCTGTTTTGGCGTTTTTGTTATCAACTTGCTTAACTTAAAAGATAGGAAACTGGCTAAAAAACTTTCAGAAAAATTTCTGAAGTAAATGGGTTTGTAGGGTTAAATAGATATAACTAATTGATGTATTGGGCAAAAAAACATCGATTTTTTTATCAAGTTTTGTCTAAACAGCACCCGGTTGTTTAGGTTATAATCCGTTTTTATGTATAAATAACCAGTAGCTCTCATCATGATGGATCCATCTCTATTACTCGACGGTTTGAACGATAAACAACGTGAAGCCGTTGCAGCACCTCTAGAAAACTTGCTCGTTCTTGCTGGCGCAGGAAGTGGTAAGACACGCGTTCTTGTTCACCGTATCGCTTGGCTGATGTCGGTCGAGCAAGCTTCTCCGTTTTCAATCATGTCGGTAACCTTTACCAATAAGGCGGCGGCAGAGATGCGTGGACGTATCGAAGAGCTAATGATGGGCAGTGCAGGCGGTATGTGGAATGGTACTTTCCACGGCATTTGTCACCGTATTCTGCGAGCACACTATCTTGATGCGAAGCTACCGGAAGATTTCCAAATCATTGACAGTGACGACCAGCAGCGTCTGCTAAAGCGTTTGATCAAAGCGCAAAACCTCGATGAGAAGCAATGGCCTGCACGCCAAGTGGCATGGTGGATTAACGGTAAGAAAGACGAAGGTCTGCGTCCGTCGCACATTGATGCGTACCATGATCCAGTAACCAAGACATATCTGCAGTTGTACACCGCTTACCAAGAAGCGTGTGATCGTGCTGGTTTAGTCGATTTTGCGGAAATCTTGCTGCGCGCACATGAGCTACTGCGTGATAACAAGTTCGTCCGTGAACACTACCAAGCACGCTTTAAGCATATCTTGGTGGACGAGTTCCAAGATACCAACAACATTCAATATGCTTGGCTACGTATGATGGCGGGTCCTGAGTGTCATGTGATGATCGTAGGTGATGACGATCAGTCGATTTACGGCTGGCGTGGTGCAAAAGTCGAGAACATTGAGAAATTTACGCTGGAATTCCCAAGCGTGAATACCATTCGTCTTGAACAAAACTACCGTTCAACCAAGACCATTCTGGAAGCGTCGAACGCTCTGATCGCTAATAACACCGAGCGTATGGGTAAAGAGCTTTGGACTGATGGCGTTGTCGGTGAGCCTATCTCGATTTACAGCGCTTACAACGAACTAGATGAAGCCCGTTTTGCGGTAAACAAAATCAAAGAGTGGCAAGACAAGGGTGGTGCTCTGAATGACGCTGCAATGCTTTACCGTAACAACGCCCAGTCGCGTGTTCTTGAAGAAGCACTAATCCAAGCTGGTCTGCCTTACCGTATCTACGGCGGCATGCGATTCTTCGAACGTCAGGAAATCAAAGATGCCTTGAGCTACATGCGTTTGATTGCTAACCGTAATGATGATGCGGCATTTGAACGTGTAGTGAATACGCCAACACGTGGTTTGGGTGATAAGACGCTTGAAACAATTCGTTTTGCGGCTCGTGATCGTGGTTGCACCATGTGGGAAGCGAGTGTGGCGATGTTGGATGAGAAGGTGCTTGCTGGTCGTGCTGCTGGTGCTCTGAGCCGTTTTATCGAGCTTGTCACAGCACTAGAAGACGACACCATCGAGATGCCACTGCATCACCAAACTGACCATGTGATCAAATACTCGGGCTTGTTCGCCATGTACGAGCAAGAGAAGGGTGAAAAGTCTAAGGCGCGTATTGAGAACTTGGAGGAATTGGTGACCGCAACTCGCCAATTCGAGAAACCAGAAGAAGCCGAAGACATGTCACTGCTGACGGCATTCCTAACCCATGCAGCACTAGAAGCGGGTGAAGGACAAGCGGATGAGTTTGAAGATGCGGTTCAGCTCATGACATTGCACAGTGCGAAAGGTCTAGAGTTTCCGTTAGTGTTTATGGTCGGTGTGGAAGAAGGCATGTTCCCAAGCCAAATGTCGGCAGAAGAAGCAGGGCGTTTGGAAGAAGAACGTCGTCTGTGTTACGTAGGCATGACCCGTGCGATGCAGAAACTGTACATCACTTATGCTGAAATGCGCCGTTTGTACGGTCAGGATAAGTACCATAAACCGTCTCGCTTTATCCGTGAACTGCCAGAAACGTGTTTAGACGAAGTACGCATGAAGGCGCAAGTTAGCCGTCCTGCAAGCAGTGGTCGATTTAGCCAAACGGCGGTGAAAGAGAGCTTCAATGAAACTGGCTTTACGCTAGGTTCTCGTGTGATGCATCCTAAGTTTGGTGAAGGCACCATCATCAACTTCGAAGGCAGTGGTCCACAGAGCCGCGTACAGATTGCCTTTAATGGTGAGGGCATCAAATGGTTGGTGACTGCTTACGCTCGACTAGAGAAACTGTAAGGCTTCACCAAAACTAATCAACTTAAGAGCTGCTTCGGCGGCTCTTTTTGTTTGTGCTGTTTTTGTGTCGCTAATGCAGTAAAAAATGGAATGATAAATGGAGTGCGAAAGCGCGATTTAACGATGCTGTTTGAAGGGAAAGTTTGGTGTTGTTGGTGAATGTCTGTTTTCAGCAGAGCTGCTGAGAAAAATTTTAGGCAAAGAAAAACCCCGAGGGCTTGCGCCCATCGGGGTTATAGTCTTACTCGCAGCAATCCGGCTACTAAGAGTGCTCCATGCATCTAATCCATGATAGTGTGCTGAATCCGTCAGCTTAATCCTTACGTCGCCTTCCTAGCGGTGTCCTTAATGACCTTATCCTGGTCTGCTAACCATCCTCGTTAGCTCTCATCACTTGTTCCCTGAGCGGTGTCCCTGACATCATCCTGATGTTCAAATCCTTGCCTCGTCCAGAGGTGTCCATTTCCCGTCCTTAGTAGCAACCATCCTAGTCACTATTGATTCCGTTCAATGTCCAATTTTGCAATCCATGCCCGACTATTCATCCTGAATAACCGTTTCTTCTTCCTGAAGTTCACCAAGTCCGTGGTGTTTCCTGTTCCGTGTCAGCATCCTTCCGACAGGTTTAATATTACGTGTTTAACGATTTCCAACAACGGGCTAATCTCACATTTTTTCACTCTCTTTGCGTTCAAAAAAGATACATAAACATTAAATTCAATGACTTATGTTCTTTGTTGTACGGTTTTACCATTAAAAAAGAGAGGTTTGCTCAACCCTTTGTGAGAGATCTCGCACAAGGGGTCGAGCGAAAGACTCTTACTGCCCGATAGCGGCACCTTCACGCCTTGGATCGGCTGCACCCTCAAGACCGTCTTTTGTTATACGTATCGCATGCAGTCCAGAGTTCAAATCACGAACATCAGTTTTAAAACCCATCTTTTCCAACTCAGGCTGTAAGCCTTCTGCAGCGGTACCTTGCTCAATATCTAAGGTACCAAAACGGTTCAGTAATCGTGGCTGATTAATCGCGCTTTGGATGTCCATATCCCATTGCGTGTGGGCGATAATGGCTTGTGCGACGTAACCAATGATGCGGCTGCCACCCGGTGAGCCAATTGCCATGTAAGGTTTGTCATCCTTCATCATAATGGTTGGTGCCATGGATGAACGTGGGCGTTTACCCGGTTCTAAGCGGTTCGCGATTGGCACACCATCTTGATGAGTGCGGAAAGAGAAATCGGTCAGTTCGTTGTTGAGCAAGAAGCCGCGCACCATCAAACGTGAGCCAAAAGCGTTTTCAATGGTTGTTGTCATTGAAACCACATTGCCTTGCTTATCGACGATATTGAAATGGCTGGTGGAAGGCAGCTCGATCGATTGGTCCATGCTTAAGTTCATCGCGTGCGACCAAGGAGGGTTGCCGGCTTCAACCTTACTCAAGGCTTTACCGACTTGAATGAGCTCAGCACGTTGTTTGAGATAATCTTTATCAAGCAAGCCTTCGGTTGGCATTGGCACATAATCTTGGTCAGCCATGTACTTACCGCGATCCGCAAACGCAAGGCGCGATGCATCGGCGATCACTTGCCATGATTTTGCGCTTTCGGCTCCCCAACCTTTAAGATCGTATTGCTCGGTGATCGCGAGAATCTGTCCAACCGTCAATGCGCCAGAGCTAGGTGGTCCCATGCCGCAGATGTCATAGCTTTGGTAAGCCGCACAAACCGGTTCACGTTGCTTGATTTGGAACGCATCAAAGTCAGGTTGTGCCAATACGCCAGGATTGCCCGGTGCATTCTGTACGGTCTTGATGATGTCTGTAGCGATATCGCCTTGATAGAAAGCTTTTGCCCCTTGCTCTGCAATTGCCGTCAGAGTTTGCGCGTATTCAGGGTTCTTCAACAACGTGCCTTCGGTTTTTGGTGAGCCGTCTGGATTGAAGAAGTAAGCCTTAGTCGCAGGGAAGCGTGATAGGCGCTTAGTATCTTTCTCAATCAGACTCGCGAGGCGAGGACTGACTTCGAAACCTTGCTCAGCCAAGGTAATCACAGGTTGGATGATCTTCTTCCATTCCAACTTGCCGTATTTCTGGTGCGTGTCCCACAGCAGTTTCACTGTACCAGGAGTGGCAACGGAGCGCCCGCCGACAACCGCATCGTAAAATTGTAGGGGTTGTCCTTTTTCGTCTAAAAAGAGTTTCGGCGTCGCGGCGAGCGGTGCGGTTTCGCGTCCATCATACGTAGTTAGTTTTTGTTTCTCACTGTCCCAATACACTAAGAAGGCGCCACCACCAATACCTGATGATTGCGGTTCTACCAAGCCCAGCATCAGCTGCACGGCAACCATAGCATCAATAGCATTACCACCTTGGGCAATAACATCCGCACCAGCTTGGGTTGCAATTGGGTTAGCAGCGGTAACCATATAATCTTTCGCTTTGATCAATTGTTTTTGCTCGAAGCCAGTGCTGTGCTCCGGCGCAACCGCATCTGCTGCTTGGTTAGCAAAGACTGAGGTAGATAAGATTAGTGGGGAAGTAAGAAAAAGACCCGTGGTCACGAGTCGGTTGAACGTCCAATGCATGATGACTCTCCATGTTGCCAGTTTTGTGCTTTGAGCTTGGCAGTTATGGAGAGTCACGTCGAGTCAGCAATCTTAGAAATGTCGATTGTGCTACGCTTTTAAATCAGTACTTTATCCGATAAAAGTATTGATAGTTTGGTATAGAATACTGCCGCCCACTAGAGTAAATACCACGCCGCATAGACCGTCGATGTAGATACCCGCTTGTTGCAATTTACGCTGTAAGCGCTGTGTCGACAGCATCCATGCAAGGCTAGAGAACCAGAATAGCGACAAGCCAAACAGGATGACCAGTGCAATACCTTTGCCAGTAATCGACATACCTGCTGGGACTAAACTCGACATCAAACTGACAAAGAACACCAGGGCTTTTGGGTTAAGAATGTTGGTCGCAAACCCTTTAGCAAACGCTTGACGCTTATTGCTGATCACTAGGTTATTTTGCTTCTTAGGTTGATCCGTCAGTGGGTTTTGGATCATCGAGATCACGGCACGCAATGCGCCAATTCCTAAGTAGAGCAGGTAACTACCACCGAGCAGTTGTACCACGGAATACAGCACTGGGTGCTGGTGGACGACAAAACTCACACCTGTCAGGCTGAACAAAGAGTGCAGCAAAATACCGACGGACAATCCCAACGCAATGTACAAGCCAGTTTGACGACCATGACGCGTCGCATTTTGTACGACCAGCGCAAAGTCCGGACCTGGACTCATTAGGGCAATAAAGTGAATGCTGGCGAGTGTCAGCAATATGGTGGATTCATTCATAACACATCTCAAATTTAACCAATGCGGCTATTGTCGTGGTAAGTCACCTGTGGCGCTTGTAAAAAACTGACAGCTTTCTCGGTAAATGAAATTAACGAGCCACTTGAGAAGGGGAAACGCCGTAGGTCTGTTTAAACGCTTTGCTGAAATGCGCTTGATCATAGAAACCGATTTGATGAGCGACGTCGGTACCACATTGACCAGCTTGCAGTAACTTCATGCCTTGTTCAAGGCGCAGGCGTGCGAACCATGCATAAGGCGTCATGCCAGTTTGCGCTTTAAAGTGGCGCTGGAACTGAGTTGGGCTCAGTTGGCACAGCTCTGAAAGTGAATCCAAACGCACCGCTTGGTCAAGGTTAGCCATTAGATAATCTTTTAACGTCCCAAGCGATTGGTTTCCTAGCGGCACCACTTTTTGTCGCTCAAGCGATCCGTAGCGATCAAAAAGTTGGTTAAATCCTTCAAAAGGAAGGCAATCTTTGGTGAGTTGGCTGAGGTTTTCACGACGAAGCAGCCCGTGTAAGTTACTAAGTTGTGAAAATATCTGCGGATCCGAGATGATCAGTTCGTTGAAGTGTATTATTTGACCGTTTTGCTTAAGATCAGCCAGATCGCTCAATAGATGAGGTTCGATCGCAAACACATTTACTTCGTAGCCACTCTCGAGCTTAGATTGCCCGTCGTGCAGCTCATCCGGCGGCATAATCACAATTTGCCCGTGACCAACTTGGTGGCTGTTACCTTGGTATTGGAACTTCTGCGCACCATGCGTGATCAGGCCGAGATGAAAATCCAGATGGTAATGCCTTTGAAAAGCAAATTTCTGGTATTTCGCCTCTATTAGACTCAAGTTGTCATGGTCGGTTGCGTAGTACTGAATATGTTCCATTAAATAAAAAAGCTTGGTCACATTATGACCAAGCTTATCTGGCAATTTCTAACTTGTCTTGTAAAAAACGATCACTGTGGCTGAACGATTCGGCGTGAGCGACGGTTATTACGTAATCCATCAAAGCTAAATACGACTAGTGCTCCCCAAATAAAGACGAAAGTGATCGCTTTATCCATGGTAAAGGGTTCGCCATACATCAATACTGCAAGTAAAAACATTAAGCTTGGGCCTATATATTGGAAAAAGCCCAAAGTCGATAATTTGAGTCTTGTTGCTGCACCCGTAAAGCACAGCAGTGGCAGGGTTGTTATAACCCCAGCCGCGATCAACAAACTATTTAACGTAAGTGGATTCGTAAGCATATTTGAGGTTGGTGTATCGGCAATAAAAAGCAAATAAACAGCGGCCACTGGCAGTAGAAGTAATGTCTCGATAAACAAGCCAGTTTTTGCATCGACACTGACTTTCTTTCTTAATAAGCCATAAAAGCCGAAGCTCATTGCTAACGCCATCGCAACAACAGGTACGGAGCCAAATACAATCAGTTGAACGAGTACGCCACAACCTGCCAATACAACCGCGAACCACTGTAATTTACGCAGTCGCTCACCAAGGAAGACCATCCCGAGTAAGACGTTGATCAGTGGGTTAATGTAATAACCTAAGCTGGCGTCGAGCATATGATTCGAGTTTACCGCCCAAATGAAAATCAACCAATTACCGCCAATTAGCATGGAACTTGCGATCAGGTAAGCGATTTTCGTTTTGTCTTTCGCGATGTGGTAAGCCGAGCGCCAGTGACGGCCAAAATGGAGGAGTGCAGCAAGCAAAAAGAAAGACCATATCACTCGGTGGCTTAGAATTTCCAAAGGAGATACTTGTGCGATGGACTTAAAGTACATCGGCGCAATGCCCCACATGGTATACGCACCAATCGCTAGCAAGATACCTTGCCGCGCGCGTTGTTGTTCGTCTTCTGGTGTCATGAAGTGTCACCTAATTGTGTGTTTTATAGAGCAGAAAATCAGTATACGAGTCGTGATGCGAAACACCTAACAATTTGCGGTTTTATTCACCATGAAACCCCATTACAATGTGCCCTCACTTTGTGTGCCAGTGGTATGCATAAGCACCTCTTTTTTAAGACCCAATCTGAGACTTTTCATGACCTCGACCTTGTTAGCCGAACAATCTGATTCGCCTGTAACGCCTCAACGTGTGTTGGAGGATGTGTTTGGTTACCAAGAGTTCCGTGATGGTCAGCAGTTGGTGATTGATGCTGCGGTAGAAGGTCGCGACAGCTTAGTTATCCTGCCTACTGGTGGCGGTAAGTCGCTGTGTTATCAAATCCCTGCTTTGGTTCGCTCTGGTATTACTTTGGTGATTTCTCCGCTTATTTCGCTGATGAAAGACCAAGTGGACCAGCTTAAAGCCAACGGTGTAGCGGCTGAATGCATTAACTCGACCATGCCTCGTGAAGAACTGCTCAGCGTGTATAACCGCATGCACACTGGTCATCTTAAGTTGGTGTACGTCTCGCCAGAACGCGTATTGATGCGTGATTTCATTGAGCGCTTGGAAAACTTGCCGCTATCGATGATTGCCGTCGATGAAGCGCACTGTATTTCCCAGTGGGGACACGACTTCCGTCCAGAATATGCCGCGCTTGGTCAGCTTAAGCAGCAGTTTTCCCATGTGCCATTTATGGCGCTGACGGCGACCGCAGATGACGCAACGCGCCGAGATATTCTTGAACGCCTGCAACTGAATAATCCAGAGGTTTACCTAGGCAGCTTCGACCGTCCCAACATTCGCTACAACTTAGTTGAGAAGCACAAGCCGGTTTCGCAAATCGTTCGTTATCTTGAAACCCAAAAGGGTAACTGCGGCATCATCTATTGTGGTAGCCGTAAGAAAGTTGAGATGGTGACCGAGAAGCTGTGCAACAACCACATTCGTGCTGCTGGTTATCACGCCGGTATGGACGCTGATGAGCGCGCTTACGTTCAAGAAGCTTTCCAACGTGATGACATCCAAATTGTAGTGGCGACCGTGGCATTCGGTATGGGCATCAACAAACCAAACGTGCGTTTTGTGGTTCACTTTGATATCCCGCGCAACATCGAGTCTTACTATCAGGAAACGGGTCGTGCAGGGCGTGATGGTCTACCTGCCGAAGCGATGATGTTGTATGACCCAGCGGACATCAGTTGGCTGCGTCGTATGTTGGATGAGAAAGACGATGGTCCACAGAAGCAGGTGGAAACCCACAAACTGAATGCGATGAGTGCCTTTGCTGAGGCGCAAACTTGTCGTCGTCAGGTGCTACTGAATTACTTTGGTGAGTATCGTGAGAAGCCATGTGGCAACTGTGATATTTGCTTAGATCCACCGAAACACTTTGATGCCACGGAAGAAGCACGTAAGGCGTTGTCTTGTGTGTACCGTGTTAATCAAAGCTTTGGTATGGGTTACGTGGTAGAAGTGCTACGTGGCATGCAAAATATTCGTGTACGTGAAAACGGGCACGATAAGATTTCTACCTACGCGATAGGGCGCGATCACAGCCACGATTACTGGGTGAGTATCTTCCGTCAATTAATCCACAAAGGGCTGTTGTTCCAAAACATCACGCGTAACTCAACGCTGCAACTTACCGAAGAAGCGCGTCCGCTGCTACGTGGCGATGTGACTCTGGAGTTAGCGGTTCCACGTTTAGACACTGCAGCACGTGCGGCGAAATCAGATAAACTGACCAGCAAGAACTACGACAAAAAGCTGTTTGCTAAGTTACGTAAGCTGCGTAAGTCGATTGCTGATGAAGATGGTTTACCACCATACGTGGTCTTCAGTGACGCGACTCTGATTGATATGGCGGAAATTCTGCCAACGTCTTACGGCGAAATGCTGGCGGTTAGCGGCGTTGGTCAGCGCAAACTAGAGAAGTACGCCGACCCATTCCTCGATTTGATTCAAGAACACATTACTCACCACGGATAAGGAACCAAGATGCAAAAGGAATTTGGCTTAGCGGACTACATGGCACAAGAAGGGCGCTTAATCATTACCGCGCCGAGCTTTGACCTTGATAGTTTTCCTGCCTTAGGTGAGCGTTTAGTCGGCTTGCTTTCTGCTACTGTGGTGGAAAAGCAGTGGGATGCGGACATTCACTCTTGGCTGATCGATTTTGAAGGTTGCCGACTGTTTATGAAAGCAGAGCATTACAGCGAAGCGATTTGGTTTGAAGCTTTAGCGATTGAAGAGAGCAGGGAAGAGTTGGATTATCTTGCAGGATTGTTCCAGCGCGGTTTCTAAAAATAGAATTTTTCTTGAAAGGGTGTTTCACATGAAACACCCTTTTTTATGCTCAAACGTTTGCGTAAAACAGACGACTTGCGGCGAAAAGTGGTTAATGTATAATCGCCCACCGCTTCGCTCAGAAAGAGCCAAGCCAGTTTATTTTTCATTTTACATTGTTGGTAAGAGCCACTTTATTCAGTGACTCGATTTGGGTTCCCTCACCCCCAAACCAAACTAAAAAGGTATCGCATGAGTAACTTTACCCCTGCGCAGCAGCGCAACGCCCTTATCTATCTGGTTCTATTCCACCTAGTCATTATTGCATCTAGCAATTACCTAGTTCAGCTACCGTTTACTATTTTCGGTTTCCATACCACTTGGGGCGCATTCACTTTCCCATTTATATTCCTAGCGACTGACTTAACTGTGCGTATTTTCGGTGCTCAGTTGGCGCGTAAGATCATCTTCTTAGTGATGTTGCCTGCTTTGGCAGTGTCTTACTTCTTATCGGTGGTGTTCTTCGAAGGTCAATTCCAAGGTTTTGGTCACCTAGGGGAATTTAACTTATTCGTTGCTCGTATCGCGATTGCTAGCTTCATGGCGTACCTACTTGGTCAGATCATGGATGTGCACGTGTTCAACCGCCTACGTCAAATGAAGCAATGGTGGGTGGCACCAACGTGTTCAACGCTTTTCGGTAATGCACTTGATACCATCGCTTTCTTCGCCATTGCGTTCTATCAAAGCCCAGATCCATTTATGGCAGAGCATTGGACGGAAATCGCGCTGGTGGATTACGGCTTCAAACTGATTATCAGTCTTGGTTTGTTCGTTCCGATGTACGGCGTATTACTGAATTACCTAATTAAGAAGCTGACTGAGGTGAACCCTGACTTTAAGGTGACGACAAGCGTTCAGTCTTAATATCAGTGGGAACCCCGAAAGCCGCTTGCTCAAATCAAGCGGCTTTTTTGTGCCTGTTTACTTGGGTTTAGAGCGTTTTGTACAGCGTGGGGAGTAATTAGATCATGGGTGTCCAAAAGCTCCCTGAGCTGTACGAAGGTAAAAATGAGCAGTAAAAAAGGTCCCGAGTGAGACCTTTTAATCGAAGGTACGGCACGTAGAGGAAGCTCGCTGGTGAAATGGCTAACAGAGCATCTTCTCAATCAAAATGGCTTTTTGCGCATCGAAGGCGCCAAGTTGCAGGCCGTTATCCCAGCTGATGCTTTGATTGAACATCGCCAACATCAAACCGACACTGCGTTGATTGGCGTCCTGCCAGCAATCAGACTCGCTGTACTCTCCATCATTTATCGCGTTGCCATTAACGAGAATGGGCTCGAAACGCCATTTTTCTCCGACACGGTAGTAGCCTTTGCTGGTTAAGGTCTGGTTGGATTGAATCGTTAGATTGTGCTCGATGCCCGGTTCACCTGTTAGTTCAAATACAAACCTTAGCTGGTGGTCGTCACATTGCAGATCAACGATCAGTTGGCCGTTTTCCTCAACCAGTGTCGATTGATAATAGTCTCCAAAGCAGTGCAGCAACCAAGATATAGGGTGACTGGCAGTTTCAAGAAACCACTCTTTGAGCGTGAAGGTGCCCGGTAGGTTAACTTGGGTGACTAGATTGACCACACAAGGTTGGGTTTGCGAAGTGAGCCACTTCTCTATCGTCTTGGCGGTATTAAGCTGAGCAAAGGCGTAATTAACCAATAGGTTGGCGTTCGGTTGCTGCCAGTGAGTTATGTCAGAATTCAATCCCACCAATGGCTTTTCACAAATTAGCTTGGTTGAACCTAACTTCTTAATTATCTCTGCATGAGTATGCGCAGGTGTCGCGATTGTCACTACATCAAGTTGCTTGAGTGCGCTGATGTTCGTTTCTGCCTTTGGGATTGCTTCTTCACTGCACGCTTGCTGAAGCGGTTCTATTTGGTTGGCGCATAACGTTGTGACCGATACACCATTGTTTCGATAGTGGGGAATGTGCGTGCGTCCCCAGTTGATTCCTATGATGCCGGCTTGCTGGATTTGCTCTGATTTGTTGAAACGTTCACTCAATGGCGGCAAGGCAATTCGTTCATCGGTTAGACGTTGGTCATGGTGATAGTCATTGCTTGGCAGCACTTGCCATGGCTTGTTGTAATGCTGTTTGAGTGCACAAACGAGTTCGTAGAAATTCCACTTATCCTTTAAGTTGCTATCAAGATGGTATAAACCGGCTTCGTTCCGCTCAATAAGCTGCAAAAAGGCGAGTGCAGTATCGTCCATATGAGAAGTCGCGGGATACCAAGCTGTGCTAGCGGTAATAACGCCGTACTCTTCATGTTGGCGGTTGAGATGCGCCAACATGTTATTGCCTTCTGCTTGGTGATGGAGCTGCCAACCAATTCGAGCAACCATCGCATCTGGATTTGCTTGCCAGATTGCATCTTCACAACGAACTTTGTATTTGCCGTAATCATCTTGGGTGTTTCTTTCTTCAAAGATGCCATAAGGCCCGTTTTTTGTGGCATCAAATACCATTGCTGTGCTGACAAAGAGGTAAGGAATATTATGGCGTTTGCATTGCTCACCAAGCCACGCTGCCCACTCTTCACTTCCCATCGCCATATGGCACACCGCATTGATGTGGTGTTGCTGCCAAAATTGTTCACTTTGCTCTGGATCATCTGGTGAGATTTGGTGGTGATTCCACTCCAATATGTTCCAGCCGCGTAGGTGAAACTGATGAGCGACTTTTGGGGCGAGGGTACCAGTTAAGCCAGTCATTAAAACGGTTTTCATGATGGTGCATCTTGGTTGGCTAAATTGTGTTTATCAATAAAGCATGGCTGTTTTTCGATGTAGAGCGGAGAAGCTGAGATTTTTGCTGGGCAGCACGTTTTGTAGGGGAAGTAGAAGCAGAAAAGCCCAAGCGAACGCCTGGGCTTTAGTATTGTAAGGCAGTGATATTCGCTTATTTTGCTACGATATTTAATGGCCAGCCGATGTCTGTCTGACGGTTGGATTCAATTTCCAACTCAGCCGCAGTCAGTGGGTTTTTCTCTAGCCATTGCGCATCAATGTGTAACGTTAGATTGTCGCCTTCAACCGTTAGAGTCACATTTGGCTCTAGATCAGGATTGCGACGATGGCTGAGTAGAACCGCAAGACGCAACAGTCTTAATACTCGTTTGGCACTTGAGCCTGATAATGCATGCTGCTCAGGTAAAGAAGTGAGCTGTTCGCGATAGCGACGAGCCACTTCACCAATAAAGAACTTCTGCGCGCGCGTGTAACCAGGCAGATCCAAATTCTGTAGCAAGTAAGCACTATGCTCTCCGCCTTTTTTGAAATCGATAGTTAAGCCAATTTCATGCAGTTTTGCGGCGGTCTCGAGTAATATCTTGCCCTGAGGCTCTGTAATCCACTCATCGCCCCCAGCTTGCTGTAAAAGCGTGTGTGCCAGAGTAGCGACTTGTTCGCCGTATTGGTGATCGAGCTGATAGCGATTTTGTACGCTAGCGATAGTGCGGGCACGAATGTCTTCTTGACGAAGCTCTTCAACCATCTCATACACTAAGCCTTCGCGTAGTGCGCCGCCAGCGAGTGTCATAGCATCGATTTCAAGCAATTCAAAAACGGCAATCAAAATAGAGAGGCCACTAGGGAACACTAATGCACGCTCAAGTGTTAAGCCTTCAATATCGAGTTCTTCTAAATGGTCGGCCAACATGGCTTGCTTCTGTAGACGTTTGAGTTTGGAGTGAGTGATTACTTCGTCCATGCCTTGCGCCAGCATTATCTCTTGCAATGCCTGAACAGTGCCTGATGCACCAACACACACATCCCAACCAATTTCTGTATAACGTTCTAAAATCGGCTGGATGGTCTGTTTCGCCCCTTCAATTGCCGCGTCAAAGTTACGAGCATTCAATTGACGATCTTTAAAGAAGTTTTCAAGCCAAGTCACGCAGCCCATTTTTAAGCTGGTCAGTGCTTTGGCTTCGAAACCTTCACCGATAATCAGTTCGGTACTTGCTCCACCGATATCGACTACAAGGCGACGACCACTACCGCCAGAGGTGTGAGCGACACCTTTATAGATAGTGGCTGCTTCTTCTTCACCAGTAATCACTTCGATAGGCTGGCCTAGAATTTGGTTAGCCTTTTCTAAAAACACATCTACATTGGTCGCGGTACGTAATGTTGCAGTACCGACGATGCGAATGTTTTGTTTAGGAATGTCCTGCAAGCGTTCCGCAAATAGACTTAAGCAGTCCCATCCTCGCTGCATAGCTTCCATACTAAGAGAATTATGTTCATCTAAGCCCGCTGCTAGACGAACTTTGCGCTTAATTTTAGCCATTGTTTGAACGCTGCCATCGATGTGACGCACAACGAGCATGTGAAAACTGTTCGACCCGAGGTCGATGGCGGCATATAGCGGTGATGATCCTGCTTGACTCATAAAACGAACTCAGTTTCCTATTACGATTGTTTTGGTGCCGATTGACGCGGTTGGCGTGGACGACGTCCCTGCGGCTTACGGTTACCAGAACCAGAGCGGGTACCGCCAGTATTCGTGCGGCGCTGTTGGTTGCGTGGTGCACGCATACGAATCGGAGCCGGTAGATCTTGAATCAGTGCCGACGAATCGTACTCTGAAACTGGGATTGTATGCTCAATGTATTCTTCGATTGCTGGTAGGTTAACCGCGTACTCTTCACAAGCAAAACTGATCGAATGACCGCTCGCACCAGCGCGACCAGTACGGCCAATACGGTGAACATAATCTTCACAGTCGTCAGGAAGGTCGTAGTTGAAAACGTGCGTTACCTGAGGAATATGCAAACCACGCGCTGCAACGTCAGTTGCAACTAGGATGTCGACATCACCTTTGGTGAATTGCTCAAGAATCTTCTCACGCTTCTTCTGCGGTACATCGCCAGTAAGAAGGCCTACACGGTGTCCATCGGCAGCCAAATGACCCCAAACCGATTCACACTTATGCTTGGTATTGGCAAAAATGATAGCGCGATCTGGCCACTCTTCTTCAATTAGTGTTTGAAGCAGCGCCATTTTGTCTTCATTCGAAGGATAGAAAAGCTCTTCCTGGATACGGTGGCCAGTTTTTTGTTCTGGTTCGACAACGACATGCTCAGGAGTATTCATGTGTTCGAATGCCAGTTCTTGAACGCGGTAAGACAGCGTTGCTGAGAACAGCATGTTCAAACGCTCTTTTGGCTCAGGCATACGACGGAACAAGAAGCGAATGTCTTTAATAAAGCCAAGATCGAACATGCGGTCGGCTTCGTCCAGAACAACAGCTTGAATGTTGTTGAGGTTAAATACGCGCTGTTTGTAGAAATCGATGATACGGCCTGTTGTTCCGATCAGAATATCTACGCCGTCTTGCAGTTTCGCAAGTTGCTTGTCGTAGCTTTCACCACCGTAAGCTAGGGCGGTTTTTAGACCTGTGCTTTCAGTTAATGATTCTGCATCATTGTAAATCTGAATAGCGAGCTCACGTGTAGGCGCCATAATAATTGCGCGTGGCTGTGTAGGCTTACGACCTTCATGTTCCGGAGTCGTCAGAAGGTGGTTGAACGTAGCAGTAAGAAACGCGAGCGTTTTACCAGTACCCGTTTGGGCCTGGCCTGCGATGTCTTGGCCGGTGAGCAGGACCGGCAACGCCAAGGCTTGGATAGGGGTACAAAATTCGAACCCTTTTTTGTCCAATCCTTCAATAACTTGGGGCTTTAAGCCCAAATCGGCGAACTTTTGCTCTGTGATATGCGTCTTTTTCATGGCTATAGAATATCAGCTAAAGCTTGCAATACGAAAGTAAATACATTCCAATAGGGCATCTAATTACTGGTTATCATCCAACCAGTTTCGAAAAACACATTGGAGTGGAAGATGAGTGATAAGATTTTGCAGCTAACTGATGACGGTTTTGAAAACGATGTAATCAACGCTGCAGGCCCGGTTCTAGTGGATTTTTGGGCAGAATGGTGTGGTCCTTGTAAAATGATCGCTCCTATTTTGGACGAAATCGCAGACGAGTACGAAGGCAAACTCACTATCGGTAAACTAAACATCGACCATAACGCAGGTACACCACCTAAGTTTGGTATTCGCGGCATTCCAACGCTATTACTATTTAAAGATGGTAACGTAGCGGCAACGAAAGTAGGTGCTCTGTCTAAAACTCAACTAAAAGAGTTCCTAGACGCAAACTTATAATCACCAAGTGATTACAGATAAAACCGTGCAAAGTTACAATGCACGGTTTTGTTTTTCTAACTCTGGACTAGAATACTAATTAGTGCTAACTTATCGCGCGTTAATTGAACAAATTTCTCTTCTTGGTCGATCCTGAGACCAAATCCATCTTAACTAGAAAACAGATCTTATTTTGACTAAACAAGAATCCACCACCATGAACCTTACCGAACTGAAGAACAGACCTGTGTCTGACCTTGTAAAACTGGGCGAAAGCTTAGGATTAGAGAACCTAGCTCGCTTAAGAAAACAAGACATCATCTTCGCGATTTTAAAAGCGCACGCGAAAGGCGGCGAAGACATCTTTGGCGATGGGGTTCTGGAAATTCTGCAAGACGGCTTTGGTTTCCTACGCAGTGCAGATAGTTCATACCTTGCGGGTCCGGACGATATCTACGTATCACCAAGTCAGATTCGTCGCTTTAACCTACGTACTGGTGACTCTATCGCTGGCAAAATTCGTCCACCAAAAGACGGTGAACGTTACTTTGCCCTTCTAAAAGTCAATACCGTTAACGACGATAAACCAGACAACGCCCGTAACAAGATCCTATTTGAAAACCTTACCCCTCTACATGCGAATGAGCGCATGGTTATGGAGCGTGGTAACGGTTCAACAGAAGACATTACAGCACGTGTTTTAGACTTGGCATCGCCAATCGGTAAAGGTCAACGTGGTCTGATTGTTGCTCCGCCTAAAGCGGGTAAAACAATGCTTCTGCAAAACATCGCGCAAAGCATCGCGTACAACCACCCAGAGTGTGAGTTGATGGTTCTTCTTATCGACGAACGTCCAGAAGAAGTAACCGAGATGCAACGCCTAGTTAAAGGTGAAGTGGTTGCGTCGACTTTCGATGAGCCAGCATCTCGTCACGTACAAGTAGCGGAAATGGTGATCGAGAAGGCAAAACGTCTTGTTGAACATAAGAAAGACGTGGTTATCTTGCTTGACTCTATCACTCGCCTAGCTCGTGCTTACAACACCGTAGTGCCTTCATCAGGTAAAGTACTAACAGGTGGTGTGGATGCAAACGCATTACATCGTCCTAAGCGTTTCTTCGGTGCTGCACGTAACGTAGAAGAAGGCGGCAGCCTAACTATCATCGCAACGGCACTAGTAGATACTGGTTCTAAAATGGATGAAGTTATCTACGAAGAGTTCAAGGGTACAGGTAACATGGAACTGCACTTGAACCGTAAGATTGCTGAGAAGCGTGTATTCCCTGCGATTGACTTTAACCGCTCAGGTACACGTCGTGAAGAGCTACTGACGAAGACTGACGAACTACAGAAGATGTGGATTCTGCGTAAGATCGTTCACCCAATGGGCGAAATCGACGCAATGGAATTCCTAATCGACAAGCTAGCGATGACGAAGACCAACGATGAGTTCTTCGATGCGATGCGTCGTCAATAGTCTCAAATAGTCATTCTGCGAAAAGCCACCGTATATCGGTGGCTTTTTTATTGCTTTCTCCCGATAGAAGTATCAGAATGAAGGAAATGTTATCGGGAGGTTAACATGCAACAAGGAATGTTGTCGTCATTACTCCTGAGCTTGTCACTTATCACTCTACCTGCGACATTATCTGCCAAGGAAATGCATGAGTCTGTAGTAGAACAGTGGCTTCAGGATACTCAAATACATACTAAAGTCTCTGAACTGCTTGATTACGCTGTCAGAGATGAAGTCGACTCGCTTAAATTTGCCCTTGATAGACTTGCTTTGCCTCAACAAGAGGTGGTGCGCTTTCAATTATTGGAAAAGCTTGAAAAGCAAGATGTGATTCTCACGCCTCGAATGGCTCTGTTTGTTGAGTCCCAGATCCGTATGACCCCGACTTATCAAGTGTTAGAGCGAGGTGATGGGTATGAATTTAGTGTACCCGCTTTTAACTTTCCCGTTATTGCGAGTCGCTTGATTAAGCGTTGGAAACAAGACCAAAGTACCTTGGACTTTGTCTTACAAGCTGAACGAAGAGAGCTTAACTTAAAGCAATGGCTTACAGGGCCATCTCAACAAGCTCAAGCGCGTGAAGCGCTTTTGATTCGAGAGTTAGACAGCTTATCACCCAATGCGCTTGCTGCATTAACGGCCCAGTTAACCAAAGCAAATGTGACCAGTTGGTTACCATCGACGGCCGTGATAGTCAGGTTGGCACAAGTTAGTCAGGATGAGGAAGTGTACAACTTACTCTGGCGGATGAAAGCTGATTACAACAGCCAGTCCGAACTTGAGCGTTTAGCTGCGGTTGGAGACGTTTTTTCCATTCAGCAATTGATGAATGCCACAGTTAACCCATCACTCAAGCCAGAAGCTATTAGTCTACTTACAAAATCTAACCCTCTATCTCCGCAAGTAAAGCAGTTTCTAGTTAGAAAAATGGCGTTATCAGAAGAAGCAACCATGGTTGCTCGAGAGCTTGCTCAACAAGGGCATCAAACCTGGTTGGAAGAGTTAGTATCTTCGAACCATCAGATAAAGACTCGGCAGATTGAACAAGTATTAAAGTAATCTGGCTCACATACCCACACAAAATAGGAGGATCTTAGCGTCCTCCTATTTGTTATACTGCGGACAGTTTAATCAGCCAGCATGAAGGCCTATGAGTTTTAAGGATTTACGCGAATTTATCGACCACCTAGAACAGAAAGGTCGACTTAAACGCATCACTCACCCTGTCGATCCCGCTTATGAAATGACAGAAATCAGCGACCGCACCTTGCGTGCTGGTGGACCTGCGCTGTTGTTTGAGAACCCAATCGGCTACGACGTACCTGTTTTGACGAACCTGTTTGGTACACCAGAGCGTGTCGCAATCGGCATGGGACGTGAAGACGTTAAAGAATTAAGAGAAGTCGGTAAGCTGCTGGCTTATTTAAAAGAACCTGAGCCACCAAAAGGCTTCAAAGACGCTTTAGAAAAACTGCCTGTGTTCAAACAAGTATTGAACATGCCGGCTAAGCGTTTACGTAAAGCACCATGCCAAGACATTGTTTGGCAAGGTGATGAAGTCGACTTGGATAAAATTCCGGTAATGAGCTGCTGGGCAGAAGATGTAGCGCCGCTGCTTACTTGGGGCTTAACCGTAACCAAAGGTCCAAATAAGAAACGTCAGAACCTAGGCATTTACCGTCAGCAGAAAATTGCCAAGAACAAAATCATCATGCGTTGGTTAGCCCATCGTGGTGGTGCGCTTGATCTGCGCGATTGGATGGAAACCAACCCAGGTAAACCTTTCCCAGTTTCGGTCGCGTTTGGTGCAGACCCAGCAACCATTCTTGGCGCAGTAACACCAGTGCCAGATACGCTATCGGAATACGCATTTGCAGGTTTGCTACGTGGAAGCAAAACGGAAGTCGTGAAGTCAGTCAGCAACGATTTGGAAGTGCCAGCGAGCGCGGAAATCGTGATGGAAGGCTATATCGACCCGAACGAGTTTGCTGATGAAGGTCCTTACGGTGACCACACTGGCTACTATAACGAAAAAGAAAAGCACCACGTATTTACTATTACGCACATTACTATGCGTAAAGACCCTATTTATCACAGCACCTACACAGGTCGTCCGCCAGATGAACCAGCTGTATTGGGTGTGGCATTAAACGAAGTGTTTGTACCTATTCTGCAAAAGCAATTCCCAGAGATTGAAGACTTCTATCTACCGCCAGAAGGTTGTTCGTACCGAATGGCCGTCGTCACCATGAAGAAGCAGTACCCAGGACATGCCAAGCGCGTAATGATGGGCGTGTGGTCTTTCTTACGTCAATTCATGTATACCAAGTTTGTTATTGTGTGCGATGAATCGGTAAACGCACGAGATTGGAATGATGTCGTGAAAGCCATGTCAGAGCATATGGATCCTGTACGTGATACCTTGATGATAGATAACACGCCAATCGACTCGCTCGACTTTGCTTCACCAGTGGTTGGGCTTGGCTCCAAAATGGGCTTGGATGCGACCATTAAATGGGATGCCGAGCTGGCGACGCGAACCGAGGTCACTGAGCGAGACAGCAAAGCGATTACCGAAGCAGAACTAAATGAGTTGAAACAGCAACGCCCTGAGATTGTTGACGTCTATCTTCCAGTTACAGCAAACAACCAATTTGCTGTCGTGACTATGAAGAAAGACCAAGCTGGTCAATCCCAAGAATTGATGGAACATCTATGGGGCTTCTTTGCTCAGTACACGGATAACAAATTCATCATTTTGTGCGACGATGACGTTAATGCACGAGATTGGAATGACATCATTTGGGCGGTGACAACTCGAATGGACCCAGATAGAGACACGATTCAAGTGCTTGGTAAGACTGAGAGTTCATCCAAATTAGGACTGGATGCGACCAACAAGTTCGAATCTGAAGTCACGCGCGAGTGGGGTACGCCTATCAAAAAAGATCCTAAACTTGTGGCTAAAGTCGATGAGATTTGGGACCAGTTAGGTATTCTATGAGTCATCAAGTCCACCTTCTACCAATGGACGTTACATTCCAAGTAAAAGAAGGGGAGACGGTGTTAGAAGCTGCGCTCAACAACAATATTCGCTTCCCACACCGTTGCCAAGTTGGCGCTTGCGCCATGTGCATGTGTAAAAAGCTAACGGGCGAGGTGAGCTATCACCTCGAACCTATGCTAACCGAAAAAGAGCAACAGCAAGGTTGGATATTCCCTTGCCAAGCCTATACAGAAAGTAATTTAGTGCTTACTTTTGACGAGTAAGCGAGAGGAACACCATGACCATCCAATGTAAAGTAAAGTCTATTCAGCCGTTAGCTTGTAATACTTACCAAATCCTTCTTCATCCAGAATCACCAGTGCCTTTTAAAGCGGGTCAGTACCTAATGGTGGTGATGGGTGAAAAAGACAAACGTCCTTTCTCTATCGCAAGCAGTCCTTGTCGTCATGAAGGTGAACTTGAACTGCACATCGGTGCGGCGGAACACAACGCTTATGCACAAGAAGTTGTCGAAGCAATGCAAGCGGCGCTTGAAACTGATGGTCAGATTGAAATTGATGCGCCACATGGCGATGCTTGGGTTCAAGAAGATAGTGAACGCCCGCTGTTATTGATCGCTGGTGGTACAGGTTTTAGTTACGTACGTTCGATTCTGGATCATTGCGTAGCGCAGAATAAAACCAATCCTATCTATTTATATTGGGGGGCGCGCGATAACTGCCAGCTTTATGCTAAAGACGAACTGGTCGAGATTGCCGACAAGTTTGCCAATGTTCATTTTGTGCCAGTAGTAGAAGAAGCTCCTGCAGACTGGCAAGGTAAAGTTGGTAACGTGCTACAAGCTGTAGCTGAAGATTTCGAAAGCTTAGAAAACTACGATATCTATATTGCAGGTCGTTTTGAAATGGCTGGCGCAGCACGTGAACAGTTCACTCAGAACAAGAAAGCGAAGAGCGAACGTATGTTCGCAGACGCGTACGCATTCATTTAAATACGGCTTTTAAGGCAGAAAAAGAGGGTTTTTTACCCTCTTTTTTGCTTTTTTGATGAAATAGTCATCGAACAGTCATTTTTTTCCATTTTTTTTCAAAAAAGGGTTGCGAACGGATCTGAGTTCCCTATAATGCGCATCCACCGACACGGCAGACGCGATAAGGCTTCAGCAGGGTCGGAGAGGTGAAAGCTTCTACGAAAAATAAAATTGAAAAAAAGTGTTTGACACTCTCAATTATCTCGTTAGAATGCACCTCCGCTTTGAGAGAAAAACTTCTCGCAAAGCAAGCTCTTTAACAATATAGACCTATCAATCTGTGTGGGCACTCG
>NZ_JAWOUY010000034.1:0-33390 GCF_033339635.1 Vibrio sp. 2092
GTATGGACAGTGATTGATTATTTTCCAGATTTCTTTACGTGTGTAAGATGCTTTTCCTACACTAACCCCTCATGGTAACGAACTCTTCAGAGCCCGTTGGGTGGATAGCCACAACAGAGTCGAAGTCTGCTTTGGTTGCGCCCATCTTCATTGCTACGCCGAAGCCTTGGATCATTTCATCTACCGTGAAACCGATGCCGTGTAGGCCAACAACCGTTTCTTCTTCGCCCGCACATACAAGCTTCATCTTACATGGTTGACGGTGCTTAGTAACAGCGGTGTACATCGCAGTAAAGCCAGATGTGTAGACTTTGATGTTGTCTTTGCCGTACTTCTCTTCTGCTTCTTGCGTTGTAAGACCGATAGTGCCGATTGGTGGGTGGCTAAATACCACAGTTGGTACCAAATCGTAGTCCATCTTCGCGTTTGGTTTGTTGTTGAACAAACGCTCAGAAAGTTGACGACCCGCTTTCACTGCTACTGGCGTTAGCTCGATACCGCCTTCCATGATGTCACCCACACAGTAGATGCCTTTCACGTTGGTTTCTTGGTATTCGTCTACCTTGATGTAGCCTTTTTCGTTCGTTGCCACACCGGTTGACGCTAGGTTGATTGCGTCTGTCGCAGGGTGACGACCGATTGCCCAAATCAGTTGGTCAACGTTTTGGCTTTCACCGTTTTCTAGGTGCAGAGTTAGGCTGCCATCGGCTTCTTTTACCACTTCTTTTGGTACAGAGTGGGTGTGCAGTTTTGGACCTTCTGCGTCCATCACTTCAACCAACGTATCGATGATCATTGGATCGAAGCTACGCAGTGGTGACTCTTTACGTACGAACAGGTGCGTTTCTGTACCTAGCGCGTGCAGTACGCCAGCAATTTCAACTGCGATGTAGCCTGCGCCAACAACCGCAACGCGTTTTGGTTGCTCTGCTAGGTCGAAGAAGCCGTTTGAATCGATGCCGTATTCAGCGCCTGGAATGTTTGGAATAGTAGGACGACCACCAACCGCGATCAGGATGTGATCTGCTGTGTAGTGTTCACCGTTTACTTCGACAGTTTTTTCGTCAACAAACTTAGCAAAGCCTTTAATCACGTTTACTTTATTGTTGCCAAGAACGCGATCGTAAGATTGGTGAATACGACCGATGTATGCCTGACGGCTCTCAACCAGTTTGCTCCAGTCGAAACCTTTCACGTCGACATCAAAACCGTAATCTTCTGCGTACAGGTTCATTGCTTCTGCGATTTGCGCGCCATGCCACATCACTTTTTTCGGTACACAACCTACGTTTACACAGGTACCGCCAAGGTCTTGAGCTTCGATTAGCGCAACTTTCGCGCCGTACATCGCCGCACGGTTTGCAGATGCGATGCCGCCACTGCCGCCACCGATACAGATATAGTCAAAATGAGTCGCCATTACTTTCTCCAAGAGCTTATAAATTTTATCTGGTACATAGATAGATTGGGATGACCTTGCCCGAACTCAATGCCACCGTTATCCCACTATCATAAATCGAATTCGACTAATTCCTAAATGGGAAAAAGCGACAATACTTATGACAAATAGCGATGAGAGGCACAAAAAGAAGAATAAGCACGACTGGAGGGAGAAGGTGAGAGCATAAAAAAGCGCAACGAGAATATCGTTGCGCTTGAAGATAGCAGTACTGAAGTGCTTACTCTGGCACAATCCAGTCCACTTTCCAGTGGCCAGTTGCTGGTGCGATCGCGTCTTGCAGGAATGGCAGAATCTCTTTCATCTGGCTTTCCAGTTTCCATGGCGGGTTAATCACAATCATGCCGGATGCCGTCATGCCGCGCTCGTTGGTATCTGGTGCAACACCTAACTCGATTTGCAGAATTTTACGAATACCGAGTGCTTCCAAACCTTCGATCATATCTTCGATGTCGTGACGGTTTACCACTGGATACCAAATCGCGTAGATACCGGTTGCCCAACGTTTATGGCTCTGATGAATCGCTCGCACCACATCGCGGTACTCTTTCGCGAGTTCGTATGGTGGGTCAATCAGCACCAAACCACGACGTTCTTGTGGCGGTAAGCTTGCTTTGAGGCGTTGGAATCCGTCTTCTTTGAAGATGCTCACTTGGCGATCACGATGGAATTCTTGCTCTAACAATGGGTGATCGGCCGGGTGCAACTCGGTCAGCACCATGCGATCTTGTGGGCGGATTTGCGCGCGCGCCACACGTGGTGAGCCTGGGTAGTAACGCAGTTTCTCGCCGTTGTTGAGCACTTTAATGGCATCGATGTAGCTTTTGATGTCTTCGGGAATGCTTGGGTTATCCCAAATACGTGCGATGCCTTGTTTGTATTCGCCCGTTTTTTCAGACCATTCGTGAGTCAGATCGTAACGGCCCACACCCGAGTGGGTATCGTGATAAACGAATGGCTTATCTTTTTGTTTCAGCGCATCAAGAATGAGGCTTTGAACGATGTGTTTGACCACGTCGGCATGGTTGCCAGCGTGGAAGCTGTGGCGGTAACTTAACAAATTAAACTCTCGAAACACTCTTTGTCTGAGTGTGGTCTGTGATTTTCACTCTATGGCGGTATTATACTCAAGTAACTTAAAGATGTAGAACTTCCAATCAAATCTGTTCCTCTGATAAGGGGACGCTATTGAAATTTCTTTAAGTCACCCACACTTACTATTGGTAATCGAATTGAACTAGGTGAGTTTCTCGCACTCAAAAGGGTGTGAAATCTCATTTAGGTATAACAAGACTCAAGGACAGAGTAGCGCTGGTTGACTATAAGATGGTCATCGCGGCATAGAGAAAGGGAACGGAGCTCCCCCAATCCATGTTGCTGGCTCGTCTGTACATTGAGTTGGCCTATCTACACAAAATAGACAGGCAATCACAGAGTCAAAACACAAAAGGAATTATTCATGTCTAATCCTCTTCTGACGTTTACGGACCTACCTCCGTTTTCTCAAATTAAACCAGAACACATCAAGCCTGCCGTTGAGCAAGCGATTGCTGACTGCCGAGCAAAAATCGATGAAGTTCTACAAGACAACGCTCACCCAACTTGGGACAGTGTGATTGCGCCAATTGAAGAAGCGGATGATCGCTTAAGCCGCATCTGGTCGCCAGTGGGTCACATGAACTCGGTAGTGAACAGCGAAGAGCTACGTGAAGCTTACGAAAGTTGCCTACCAATTTTGTCAGAGTACGGCACTTGGGTTGGTCAGCACAAAGGCCTGTACGAAGCGTACAAAACCATCAAAGTGAGCGAAGAATTTGCAACGCTAACGCGTGCCCAGCAGAAAACCATCACTGATGCACTGCGTGATTTCGAGTTATCAGGCATTGGTTTGCCATCCGATGAGCAGCACCGTTACGGCGAGATCAGCAAACGTATGTCTGAGCTGAGCTCTAAATTCTCTAACAATGTGCTGGATGCCACCATGGGTTGGACCAAGCACATCACAGACGAGAAAGACCTAGCAGGTATGCCAGAATCGGCGCTGGCAGCAGCGAAAGCTGCCGCAGAAGCAAAAGAGTTAGATGGTTACCTCATTACGCTAGATATCCCATCTTACCTACCTGTCATGACGTACTGCGATAACCAAGAGTTGCGTAAAGAAGTGTACGAAGCGTACGTGACGCGCGCTTCTGATCGAGGTCCAAACGCAGGCAAATGGGATAACTCAGAAATCATTACTGAGCAGCTAAAACTGCGCCATGAAATTTCACGTATGCTAGGTTTCAATACTTACAGTGAAAAGTCGTTAGCAACAAAGATGGCTGAAACGCCGGATCAAGTGCTGGGCTTCCTGAATGACCTAGCGACACGTGCGAAACCGCAAGGTGAACGTGAAGTCGAAGAGTTACGTCAGTTTGCGAAAAGTGAGTTTGGTGTTGAAGAGCTGAACGTTTGGGATATCGCTTACTACAGCGAGAAACAAAAGCAGCACCTGTTCCAAATTTCGGATGAAGAACTGCGCCCATACTTCCCAGAGTCAAAAGTCGTGAGCGGTCTGTTTGAAGTGCTAAACCGCGTGTTTGGTATGATAGTAAAAGAGCGCGAAGGCGTAGACACTTGGCATGAGTCCGTGCGCTTTTTCGATATCTTTGATGCTGAAGGCACACTCCGTGGCAGTTTCTACCTAGATCTCTACGCTCGTGAACACAAACGTGGCGGCGCGTGGATGGATGATTGTCGTGGTCGTCGCGTTACGCTATCTGGCGAGCTGCAAACGCCGGTTGCGTATCTAACGTGTAACTTCAACCGTCCAGTGGGCGACAAACCAGCACTGTTCACGCACGATGAAGTCGTGACGCTATTCCATGAATTTGGTCATGGAATCCACCACATGTTGACGCAAGTTGATACAGGTGCTGTTTCAGGTATTAATGGCGTGCCTTGGGATGCGGTTGAGCTACCAAGTCAGTTCCTAGAAAACTGGTGTTGGGAAGAGGACGCTCTGGCGTTCATTTCTGGTCACTATGAGACAGGTGAGCCGCTACCGAAAGCGATGCTAGACAAAATGCTCGCAGCGAAAAACTTCCAATCTGCGATGGGTATTTTGCGTCAGCTAGAATTCGGCTTGTTCGATTTCACGCTTCACACTGAATATGACCCAGAAGTGGGTGCGCGTGTACTGGAAACTCTGGCGAAAGTGAAAGAGAAAGTCGCGGTAGTTCCTGCGGTTGAGTGGGCGCGTTTCTCACACAGCTTCGGCCATATTTTTGCTGGTGGCTACAGTGCGGGTTACTACAGCTACCTATGGGCTGAAGTGCTGTCGTCAGACGCGTATTCTCGCTTTGAAGAAGAAGGCATCTTCAACAAAGAGACGGGTCTAAGCTTCCTGAACAACATCCTAGAAATGGGAGGCAGTGAAGAGCCAATGGAGCTGTTTAAGCGCTTCCGTGGCCGCGAGCCACAAATCGATGCACTGTTGCGCCATTCGGGTATTGCGGCGTAAATTGAGCAAAAAACATCAAGGCCAACCGAACGGTTGGCCTTTTTTGTACATTTTTTATAAAAAATTTTACGGATTTACGTTGCGGTTGATCGGGTTCTGCAACGATATCAATGTCTCCGTGGACTGAACCTCATCAATGGCTTGCAGCTTGTCGATCAGTACAAATTGCAGCTCTTCAATCGATTTGCACATCAATTTGACGAATATGTTATACGCGCCCGTGGTGTAGTAAGCTTCAACGACTTCGTCGAGCGCGTTGAGTTTTTCTAACGCGGAGTGGTAATCACGAGCTGCATTGAGGTTAATACCAATAAAGCAGCACACATCGTAGCCAAGCTTTTTAGTATTGATGATCACCTCCGTTCCCTCGATGATGTCAGCCGACTTCATCTTCTCGATACGCACATGGATAGTGGCAGGGCTGACATCGAACTGCTTTGCCATTTCTGCGTAGGGCGTTCTGGCGTCAGCCATCAGTGTTTTTAATATTGCGCGGTCAAGGTCGTCGAGTTTCGGCAGGCTCGCATTCATACTATGATTTCCGTTAGGGATAGAGTTTTACCTCCCTTTTATACTCATAGCGGATAGGATTCACAAGGTTTGGCAGGAGTAACTGCGGGTTAACTCCGAGCTATGGAGATAATGTGCAGCGTTTTCTGGTTATTGCCGCGCTATGTTGGAGCGCGTTTGCTACGGCCTCAGATCCGAAGGTGTTGGTCGTGCACTCCTATCATCAGGGTTTTTTCTGGACGGACTCCATACAGCGAGGCATTGAGCAACAGCTGGGCGATCGAGCGCTGGACATGCGTGTGCTCTATCTAGACTCGAAACGTAACCAGAGTGAGCAGTTTTTTGCGCAACTAAAATCCTTGTATCTTACGAAATTACGCAAAGAGCGATTCGATGCCATTTTAGTGAGCGATAACAATGCACTTGAACTCATGCAGCGTTTAGCCCCAGTCATCAAAGACACCCCAGTTATATTTAACGGCATTAATAACTACCATCCTTCTTTACATCGTTCTCTGAATGCAACCGGAGTCATGGAAGATGTCGATTTGGAAGCGAATCTCGCTCTTATTGAGCGCTTACATCCGAACTACACACAAGTTCTCATCGTCAGTGACCACTCGGTGACCGGTGAGGTGTTGCGTTATCAAATCGACAATTTTGTCCTCAAGTTCCCGCAATATAGAGACAAAATCGTACAACTTGTCCCAGACAGCATCATCGATCTAAAACAACAAGTCGCAAAACTGAGTTCCGATAAAGTCGTCTTGTTCTGGACCTATTACCGAGATAAACAAGGTATGGTTGGCAGCGAGCGTGACTGGGTTGGTGTCAACAAAGTCTCAAACGCGCCGCTGTTTATGGTGCATGACATTGGTTTGGGTCATGGCGCAGTTGGAGGGGTTATTCAAAGTGGTTATCGGCATGGTATTGAGAGTGCAGAGATGCTTGAATTCGTTTTGGATAACCCTGATCAGCCTCTGCCTGCCGTGAAAAAAAGTGATTCTGAAATAAAGCTCGATTACCAAGCGGTAGCGCGTTGGGGATTGGGGGCTGAACAAGAGGTTTCTGCGGTATTTTTTAATAAGCCAATGAAGCTTTCTGAACGTTTTGCCAAGGAAATTCGCCTGTTTGGTAGTCTGTTTGTGGTGATGTCGGTGGTCATTTTGCTGATGGGTTATTATTTACAGCGGATGCGTCGCAGTGAGAGCGCTGCGCGAGAAAGCCAGGCTATTCTAGAATCGATTTTCGATCAGAGCATGCAGTATATGGGCATTTTGGATGCCAACGGTGTGCTTAAATCGGGCAACGATCACCTTCAATCCTTACTTTATCACCAAGGACTGCGTTTAGACCGACCACTTTGGTTTCACCCCAACTGGAGTGAAAAAGCACAAGCGTTGCTTGAGGAGTATTTCCACGCGCCTCACCATCAAGTGTCGACGTTTGAAGCTGAAATTTGGAGTAAAGAACACGGCGCATTGGTGTTAGAAGTTTCGCTCAAGCCTTTTTCTCAGCAAGTAGGGAATCATAAGCAATACTTGTTTGAAGCGCGCGATATTACCAGTCGTAAATTGATGGAGGACAAGCTCTACCAACGTGAGTCAACCCTACGCAACTATTATGAGCAGCAGCCCGTGATGATGGTGACGCTTGATAGTAATAACCGAATTCAAGAAGTGAATCGATTTGCTCAACTACTTCTTGGCTACAAACCGATGGACATGCTCGGACATCGCCTGAGGGAGTTCTATTTTGATGACAAAGTGCTGTTCCCTCGCCAAGTGTTATTGCAACCCAACCAGCAAGTGCATGGTGTTTGGCGACGTGAAGTCGAGTATCGTCATGCAAATGGTCATCGTGTTTGGGTGCGCGAGAATATTCGTCCGCTGAGTGAATCTGAGCAACTGCTGATTGTGGGCGAAGATATTACCGAAACCAAACTGCTCTCCGAGAAATTGGAATACCAAGCTCGCTATGACTTACTGACGGGGACTTACAACAGAAACCATTTTGAACTAGAGCTTAAGACCGCACTGTGCGAAGTGGACAGCCATCGTCGAGTCCACGCCATGTTGTACCTCGACTTAGATCAACTAAAAGTCCTCAATGATACGGTTGGGCATGATGCAGGTGATGCGGCGATTCAATTCTGCGCAAGTATGCTGGAAGGCGTTCTGCCGTACAATTCCATCTTGGCTCGAATGGGAGGCGATGAGTTTGCGGTGTTACTCAAAGACTGTGACGAATATGGCGCCATCAATATTGCCAAACTGATCATCTCGACACTAAGCGAACACCTCTTTATTTGGGAAGACACACGCCTGTTCATCAGTTGCTCAATTGGTATCCGTATCATCGATCATACCGCTGATACGCCACAAATGGTGCACGCTCAAGCAGACTCTGCTTGTCACGCCGCTAAAGAGCAAGGCCGTAACCGCTATAATCTATTCAGCTTAGATAACGAAGAGTTGCAGCGTCGTCAGATGGAAATGCAGAGCGTCAATTTGGTGCATGAGGCATTGTCGAATCAACGTTTAGAACTGTTTGCTCAACCGATAAAAAGCTTACAAAAGCACGAGACTCAAATGTATTTTGAGATTTTGGTGCGTATTCGCAATGGGTACGGTGATTATGTTTCTCCTGCGCTGTTTATCCCTGCTTCCGAGCGCTACAACATTGCCCATTGGATTGATAAGCAGGTTATTACTCAAACGCTAGAGTGGTTTGAACAGCGTCCTGAGGTGATTGAACAGCTTGGTCGCTGTTCGATAAACCTTTCAGGTCAATCTATGGGGAATCAAGAGTTTATTGACTTCTTATTGGAGCGATTGGAAAGTTCGACTCTGCCGTGTGAAAAAATCTGCTTAGAAATCACCGAGACAGCGGCGATGAGCAATCTGGATCAAGCCATTGAGCTGTTTACCAAGCTAAAGGCTTTGGGTTGCATGATTGCATTGGATGATTTCGGATCTGGATTGTCTTCATTTGGTTACTTAAAGAAACTTCCTGTCGATATCGTGAAAATTGATGGTCTTTTCGTGCAAGATATCAACGTAAATGAAATGGACCGCGTGATGGTTCGTTCAATCAATGACTTGGCGAAACAACTAGGCAAAGTGACGGTGGCGGAGTTTGTCGAAAATGACCAGGTCATGCAGCATTTGATAGACCTCGGTGTGGACTACGGCCAAGGCTACGGTATTGGTCATCCTAAGCCGCTTTCTGAGCTAGTGGAGCAACTGACGGTTGTATAACCTCTGCGTAGCAAGCTCAACCTAGCATTAATAGGTAACTTAGGTATACACTCAGCGCCAGTTACCTCGATTTTTATTGGAGCCTCCTTTTGCAACTGCAATTGATCTGTGAAAACCTGTCTCAACAATCTCATCTTGATGAACTCGCTGCGCGTTGGCGGCTTTCTCATACTGACGATAGCGATTTTGCTTTGGTGCTAACCACCGAGCGTTTGGAGCTACGTAAAGTGGATGAGCCAAAGCTGGGTGCAATCTTTGTGGATTTGATTGGTGGTGCGGTCGGTCATCGTCGCAAGTTCGGTGGTGGTAAAGGTCAGGCAATTGCGAAAGCGGCGGGGTTGAACAAAGGGGCAACGCCAACCGTGTTAGACGGCACGGCAGGTCTTGGTCGTGATGCGTTTGTGCTCGCCTCACTAGGTTGTAAAGTGCAGATGGTCGAGCGTCATCCAGTCGTCGCGGCTTTGTTAGATGATGGCTTGGATCGAGCGAAACAAGACCCAGAAATCGGCACCTGGGTATCTGAGCGCATGTCGCTAATCCATGCCTCTAGCCATGATGCGCTGGAACAATTGGCGCAAGATAAAGACTTTGTCCAGCCAGATGTGGTGTATCTTGACCCGATGTATCCGCACCCAGAAAATAAAAAGAAGTCGGCGCTCGTGAAAAAAGAAATGCGCGTTTTCCAATCGTTGGTTGGCGCTGATTTGGACGCCGATGGCCTACTAGAACCAGCCATGGCGTTAGCCACAAAGCGCGTAGTAGTTAAACGCCCAGACTATGCTAACTGGCTGAACGAGAAAAAACCGACCATGGCGATTGAAACGAAAAAAAATCGCTTCGATGTCTACGTTAAAGCATCGATGGCATAACTTCCTGACGGCTCAACTTTTCTTGTCACAGTACGGTGTGTCGTGCTGTGACTCAGCCTCTCTTTCCTCGTCTCTATTGATAGTTTTCTCTTGCTAATTCCCTTCCCTGACTGTATATCTAACTAAGAATTATTATTATTTCACTTGTTGTGATGCGGTCGATAACTGGGAAGCTGGAGTAGTAGAATGGCTAAACGTTTATGTAAAATGAGTCGCAAACAGATCGCGGCAGAACTTGGTGATATCCATCGTTTAGTTGTCGCACCAAAATTCGTTTGTCGTTCTTGCGCACGCTCTTCATCGGCCAAAGATACCCTTTGTAAGCCAGCCGCAATTCCTCCACAAAAATGCCAAGACAAGCCATTGAGTGAGCAACAAGCATGTGGCTTATTGGTTGAAGCTCTGCCAGCACAAGCGATTCCAGTGACCACTAAACAAAGCAACGAAAAAGCCGCGATTGTGAGGCGTGTTGTTGAGCGTGTGAAAGAGAAAAAACAAGCCGAAAAATCTCCGGAGCCAGTAAGAGCCGACGCACCAGTATGGTTTGATTTAGCGGATAAAAAATCGCTCAAGAAAGCGAAAAAAACACTGAAAAAGCACTATAAGCAGCAAAAGAAGTTGCTAAAAGTGGCGAAAAAACAACAAAAGTTACTTAAGCGTCAGCGCAAGCTTGAAGCGCGCAATGCGAAACTAGAAGTGTTGCTGCCAACTCCACCTAATGCTTTGGTGAACGCAATCTCACAAGCCAAAGTGCATTAATCAAACAAAAAACGCTCTCCAGTCGGAGAGCGTTTTTTATTGTCGAAATGTTTATAGGATTAGCTGCGTTACTTATTGGCGTAACTCATCTCTACGCGCTTTTTCACCCAGGTTTCGTTAATCCATAGGGATAGCATGATGATCGCACCGCCAATGGCGAGTCGCATGACATCAACATCGCGGTTCCAAATCACAATGTTTACAATCAAGCCCGCCGGAACCAATGCATTGTTCATTACTGCCAGTGCCCCTGCGTTCACCATAGTCGCGCCTTTGTTCCAAGCAAAGTAACCAAAACCAGAAGCAATCAACCCAAGGTATGTCAGAATGCCCCATTGCGTTGTAGTGGTTGGTAGTTTGTCGAGGTTACCCATGAGCGCGAAAGCCACGGTTGCTACACAAAGTGCACCTAAGTAGAAGTAGCCAAACACGGTGTGTTGTGGCAAATCGACGGGCTCACTCTCCATGATATATTTGTAGCCCACCTGACCGATGGCAAAGCAGAGGTTTGCTCCTTGTACGACCAAAAAGCCCAGTAGGAAATCTTCATTAATGCCTGCAAATTTAATCCAGGCGGCACCAAATACGGCTATTGCAGCGGTAACTAAGTACCAAGGTGAAAAGCGACCTTTCAAGAAGTCATAGATTAGCGTGACGTAAATGGGTGTGAATACAGTGAACAGCAATACTTCTGGCACGGAAAGGAGCAAAAAAGATTGGTAGTAGAAGCAATACATCAAACCGAGCTGGAAGCCACCGACAGTCATCAGTTTCGCGATTAGGGATTTGCTAACGCCACGGAATTTCAAAAAGGGAATGAAAACCAGGCTCGCCAGTGCCACGCGCATAAACACCGAGAACCAAGAATCAACCTGACCGGCGAGGTAAACGCCGATCAGGCTAAATGAGAATGCCCAAAGTAGGGTAACTGCGGATAGATAAGCCATGGATGAGAATCTTTATCAACAACAAATGTGCCCGCAGTCTAACCAAGTTTTATCGCTGCGCCAATCAGTCTTTTAGCGGTACGACCAGCATATCGACTGGTGAGCAGTTAATCAGCTGTCGAGTCGAAGATAGAATCTTGCTCCAGAAATCTTGGTGATGACCACAAACCACCAAATCGATACTGTAGTCTTGAATGGTATCGCACAGCTCATTACTCAAATCGCCACTACCGACTAAAGTATGGGCAATTGGGTATTGCGCATATTCAGCGAAGTTTGCCAATTGTGTGCGCGATGCTTCCATTGCTTGATGTTGCGCTTCTGCCATATTGATATCGATAAGCCCGGTGTAGAGTTCTGCGTAGTTCACGTCGATGTGAATAAAAGAGACTTTCGCATCCAGAGGTTTAGCCAGTGATACGGCTTTCTTAATCAACACTTTACTGTCGTCTGAAAGGTCGACTGCCACAAGTATGTGTTTGTAACTCATATTGCTATCTCCTTGTAAGGTCATAGTTTTAGATTAGCACCAACCCCAAAAAAAATTTGCTGAAGTGATCTCATATCGGTGCCGTAGGTACAAAGTCTTGTCTCAGTAATCATGTTATAGTGGCGTTATACCCAAGTGACTTTGATATGCTGAAATAAGCGTAGTGTTACTGACTAGAGTTGAAGTGAAACTTCGCCGTGTCTGCCGGACCAAGCTATTCTCGCAGCGTCACTTATTTCGAGGTTACTTGGGTATATTGCATGCACAATAATAGGAGTTAACATGCTGTCTCAAACTATGGTCGAACAATTGAATGAGCAAATTAACCTAGAATTTTTCTCATCCAATCTATACTTACAAATGAGTGCTTGGTGTGAAGACAAAGGTTTTGAAGGTGCGGCTGAATTTTTACGCGCTCACGCCGTAGAAGAAATGGAGCACATGCAACGCCTATTCACTTACGTGAGTGAAACTGGCTCAATGCCAATCTTAGGCGCTATTGATGCGCCAAAGCATGACTTTGCGAGCCTAGGTGACGTTTTCCGCGAGACATTTGAACATGAGCAAATGATCACGGAAAAAATCAACAAACTGGCGCACGTTGCATTTACTAGCCAAGACTACTCAACGTTTAACTTCCTACAGTGGTACGTGTCAGAACAGCACGAAGAAGAGAAGTTGTTTAAAGGGATTTTAGATAAGATCGAACTGGTAGGTGAAGACGGTAAAGCGTTGTTCTTCATTGACAAAGATCTAGCACAAATGGCGAAAGAAGGTTCATCTTCAATCATGGATGCTCCAGCTGCGTAAACGCGTTTTGGGACGTTGTAAGTAGCGGGTAAAGACGAAGTGTTGATCGTCTTTTTCTCTTGAGCATTGTTGAAGATGTAGGGAGGAAAAGATGATCAGTGGAGACACAATCTTATTTGCGCTAATGGTGGTAACTGGAGTTAATATGGTCCGGTATCTCACCGCTCTTCGTTCTCTAATTTATATCATGCGTGAAGCGCATCCGCTGTTATATCAGCAAGTTGATGGTAATGGTTTTTTTACTACTCATGGAAATGTCACCAAGCAGGTGAGGTTGTATCACTACATTAAAAGTAAAGAATATCATCATCACCACGATGAAATTTTTACTGGTAAGTGTGAAAGAGTGCGTGAATTGTTTGTTCTATCGACTGCGTTGCTCGGCGTGACGCTACTTGCGGCCTTCATTCTCTAAGAGTCAATAATCCAGAAGTTGTTCTGTCTGAGATTTTGCGGACATACAGAGCGCTTAGAGTTTAAGCGCTTTTCCCTTTCGGTATTTGTCGGTAGAATGTCGCGCCTAGAAAGCAAGGATGTGCAATGTGCACATCCTTTTTTATTTTGATTCGATACCAATCAGTCTAAGAGCTACCGATGAGTAAGAAATTTGATGTTGTTGTAATTGGCGCAGGCGCAGCAGGTTTAATGTGTGCTGCAGAAGCAGGCAAGCGAGGCCGCCGTGTTTTGGTGCTCGATCATGCTAAAAAGCCAGGACGTAAAATCCTTATCTCGGGCGGTGGTCGTTGTAACTTCACTAACTACGACGTTTCAGCTAATCACTATTTGTGTCAAAACCCGCACTTTGTTAAGTCGGCGCTCTCCCAATACACTAACTGGGATTTCATCTCGATGGTGTGTAAACATGGCATTGAGTTCGAAGAGCGTGATCACGGCCAGTTGTTTTGTGTCGATGCATTTACGGCCAAAGATATCGTGAAGATGTTGTTAGCTGAGTGTGACATGCCGAACATCGAGCAGCGTTACCAATGCGATGTTCATTCGATTGAAAAAATTGATGAAGGCTTTCGTTTGCATGCTGGTACTGAGATTGTCGAATGTGAGTCTTTAGTTATCGCAACAGGTGGTTTGTCGATGCCAAAACTGGGGGCGACACCATTTGGTTATAAAGTCGCGGAACAATTTGGTCTTCGAGTTATCCCAACTACGGCAGGGCTTGTACCATTTACTCTACATAAAGAAGACAAAGAAGACTTTGCTGAGTTATCTGGTATCGCGGTACCTGCGGAAATTACGGCTGAAGATGGCACCATGTTCAAAGAAGCCCTGTTGTTCACACATCGTGGGTTATCTGGTCCAGCAGTGTTACAGATTTCTTCATTCTGGCGGGCCGGACAAAAGGTGTTGATCAATCTTGTGCCAAACGATGATGTTGCTGAGTTATTAGAACGCAGTCGTGAGAAGCATCCAAATCAGTCACTCAAGAATACGCTTGCCAAAGTGCTGCCTAAGCGTCTGGTTGAAGTCTTAATTGAACGTAAAGAGCTAGTCGATAAACCGCTAAAACAGTTCAATCAAAAGGAGCTTGCGGCGATTGTGGAGCGCCTAGAGCATTGGGATATCGCCCCGAATGGCACTGAAGGCTACCGAACCGCGGAAGTGACACTCGGCGGTGTCGATACTGATCACTTATCCTCGAAAACCATGGAATGCAAAGACATTAAAGGGCTTTATTTTATTGGTGAAGTGATGGATGTGACTGGTTGGCTAGGGGGCTACAATTTTCAGTGGTGCTGGTCGAGCGGCTTTGTTGCGGGGCAGTGGGTTTAATCAAACACCAAACGCAGCCTAACTGCATAAAAGATAAGATACAAAAAGAGCACTGAATAAAAGTCAGTGCTCTTTTTGTATGCCCATAGCGAGTTATTCGTCTTGATACTTTTCGAGTTTGTTATAGAGCGTTTTCACGCTAATGCCTAACTCCTGCGCTGATTCCGTTTTATTGCCTTGATTCTCTTCAAGGGTATTGAGAATGGCGGCTTTTTCTAGCTCTTCTAGTGAAACGCCCGCCGGAACAAGGTCTTCGATGCTGGTGCCTGTTTCCAATGGTGGTGTGTCGAAGATAAGGTGTTCATCTCGGATGGTGTCATCAGCCAAAATAAATGCACGCTCGATCGTGTGTTTGAGCTCACGGACATTACCTGGCCAGTCGTGTGCAGCGATTTTTTGGATCGCAGAGTCAAGAATCGTTTTGGTTTTTGCCTCATTGGCGTTGCGGTGCGCAATAAAGTGCTTGGCCAGACCTACGATATCACCGCCTCGTTCTCGCAGTGGCGGTATCGTTAATGGGAAATGCGATAAGCGGAAAAACAGATCTTCACGCAGGAACTGCTCCTCAATGGCGATTTTAGGATCACGGTTTGTAGCAGCAATGATGCGAGTATTAGCGATATGAACCGTATTACTGCCAACTGGGCGATACTCTCCGGTTTCTAGCACCCGCAATAGCTTCACTTGATGCTCGATAGGCATCTCGGTGATTTCATCTAAAAATAGGGTGCCGCCCTCTGCCTGCTTAAATACACCTTGGTGAGTTTTATTTGCTCCGGTAAAAGCGCCTTTCTCATGGCCAAACAGTTCACTATCAACCAATTCAGGGCTAATGGCACCACAGTTAATCGCTATAAAGGGCTGTTGTTTACGCTCACTCGCTAAGTGGATGGTCTGCGCCACCAGTTCTTTGCCTGATCCACTTTCACCGACAATAAGGACGTTGGCTTCGGTTTTAGCAACGCGCCTGATCATACGATAGAGCTGATGCATCGGAGAGGAAGAGCCGACCAAAAGACCAAATTGGTCAAGATCGCTGGTGGACACTTTACGCCCTTGATCTTGTTTGTGTTGATAGTACTGGCTGACTTCGCTCAGGGTGTCCGTCAGAATGGCAATATCAACGGGCTTTCTGTAGTGAAAAATAGCACCCAAGTTCATCAGCTTATCCAAGTTCTCGTTTGGAGCGCCTGAGCTAATGATGATCAAGTCCATATCGTAGATGTCTTCGATATTAGAAAGACGTTGATAATCTGCACTAGTAAAGTGGGCGACTTCAACAATCGCAACTTCCGGTTTGAGTTGTAGGAAATCTTCAATCCATTGGTCTGCGGCATCGATGTCATGCAGACGAAATTTGTTCAGTTCCTGGCAAGAAGCGATGGCATTTTTAAGTGATGGATCTTGTATTCTTAGAAACAGGCTTGGCATCGACATAGAAATGTCCTCTTTACTATGACAGAAACAATGTACGTGGATTATTCTCACTTCACAAGACAAAATATTGTCAGCATAGATTTAAGGATTTGTTCGGTATTTTTATGTTGCTAGCCCCTTTTTGATATATATCGGTGAGAGCCATCAGTAGATATTTCCTTTTGTTCAGATTTTTATTTTTAAAATAATAATTTTGCTATTAATTGATTCTGGAGAAATAGCCTTTCTGTTTTATCAGGTTATTTCGGCACAAGTGACGGAGGCTTTATCACCGATTAAAAATTACATTTTTTACGTGTAAATAATTCATGCTTATACTTTATTGCTCATCTCATTTTTACCTCTTTTCTTTATTAGTTAATTAAAAACAATAAGTTATAAAGTTGGCACATGGTTTGCTCCTAGGGAAGTGCAACGTCAATAAAGGAGAATTACCATGAATAACATCGCAGCTAAAATTGTACTTACGTCAGTTCTTGCTACTTCATCTACAGCAGTCTTAGCGAGTGATAAATGGGAAAAAGAATCCATGGACGCTTGGCTAGATGGTAAAGCTGAAACCACGCTACTGCTAAACAGCAATCTCAACTCTTTTGATATCAATACCGATGTTGAGAATCAGGTCGTTACCCTTTCTGGTTCGGTAAACAATGATCTTGAAAAATCACTTGCCGAAGAGCTTGTTACTGGTCTTGATGGTGTGAAAAAAGTAAACAACGAATTGTCAGTAGTGAATGAAGGCAAGAAAGAAACTGATTCAGAAGCTTTAGCTACACTGACCGATTCTAAAATCACGACTATAGTTAAAACGCGCCTACTAATGGATACCAATGTGAGTGGTACGGATATTGATGTAACGACAGAACGCAAAACGGTAACGTTGGCAGGTAAAGTTAATTCAGATGCGGAGCATGATCTTGCAATTTCAATTGCAAATAACACCAATGACGTAAATAAGGTGATTGATAAGCTAGAAGTGGTTCAATAATAGCGAGCCGAGTGATTTAACCCACTTTTATTAGGAGGTAACACTATGGTTCGTTGGATGTTTATTTTTCTGGCACTGGCACTAATTTCTGCACTATTAGGCTTTACTGGTATTGCAGGAGCTGCTGCCTCTATCGCGCAAGTGATATTTTACCTATTCCTATTGTCATTAATTGTATCAATAGTGATTGTTCTGCTGGGAAGAAAAAACGTAAATAGATAGGAGATTCCATGCGACTTACGTCATTTATTTACCGTATCGCCGCAGTATTCGGTTTGGTGTTTGCGTTGGCAGCTTGTAGTGAAGAAGGGCCAATGGAACAGGCCGGCAAAAAGATAGATGAAGCCGCCGAAGAAACCCAAAATGCGATTGAAGATGAATGTGAAAACATTAAAGAAAACCTAAACGCTGAAGACCAAGACTGTTAGCCGAATCAGGTTAGGTTTTTACGCATAGCTATGTAAGAGAGGGGCGGTCAATCACCGCCCTTCCTTTTGTCCCAATTGTTTACAATCAGATAAGGAGTCAAAGATGAAAAACATATTTGATGTACTGAAAGAGAGTCATGAAAAGCAGCGCCTTTTACTCGATGCTCTGATGGAAACGTCTGGAGATTCCCCCGCTCGTGAAGAGTTTTATCATAACCTTAAAGAGGAACTCGAACAGCACGCAGCGGCAGAAGAGCGATTTTTCTACGCGCCTTTAATAGATAGCGATAAGACCATTGATCTCACTCGCCATGGCATCGCAGAGCATCATGAAATTGATAAAGTGATTGCACAGCTTGATGCAACCGATATGAGCTCGCCAGCGTGGCTCAACCTAATGAAAACCTTGCGTCACAAAGTGTTGCACCATCTTGAGGAAGAAGAGCAGCGTTTCTTCCAGTTAGCCGGTAAGGTAATGACCGATAAGCAGAAAATGAAACTAGCGGATGGTTATGTTGAAGAGATGGTAAGCTAGGTAGAGTGTTGGACCTTTTCGTGCCATTTCGGCACGGGAAGGCACTCAATCAAGGCGTTTACTCAAGTTCATGTATCCAAGCTCAATCCCCCGCGTATTCTAACTTCCACTAAAAAGTGCACTCGCTGAAGGCAAGGAGAGCGAATGTTTATCATCAAATATTATATTCTTGGCGCTCTGATCAGTTTATTGGCCGCTATCCATACGCCTCAAATTATCGTTAGTTTGCTGTTCTTATGGATATCGCTTTCTTTAGCGTTGGTCAGCGTAGCCTACGTATTCGACATTCCCTCTATTTTTAGAAAAAACCAAGATGGCAAGATTGTCAGGTGGATTCGCTGGGCATTCATCCCATTTCTATTGGGGGCTAGAGCGTATAACGCCTGGGAAAGACGGCGTGATACAGTGCCTCCAATCCAAAAAGTCAGTGACAATTTATACCTATCTCGCCGTTTGTTTCAGAGTGACTTAGATTTTCTCGAATCCAATGAGATCTCTTGTATTGTCGATGTCACCGCAGAATTTGCAGGCCTTGAAAGCGCGATGACCGACAAGCAGTTTCATTACCTTTCGATTCCGGTACTCGACCACAAAGCCCCAACGCTAGAGCGTCTTCGCCATGCGATTAACTGGATTGATACTCAAATCTCGTGCTCGCGGGCCGTGGTTGTGCATTGTGCGTTAGGGCGTGGTCGTTCAGTGTTTGTTGTGGCGGCGTATTTATTAAGTAAAGACCCGTCACTGACGGTTGAATCCGTGATGAAAAAAATCAATGACGTACGCAGTACCGCGAGATTGAATAAATTACAGATTAGAACGTTACGAGCGATCAGTGAAAAAGGCGTGCTAGGGCTGGATCAATCCACTTGGATGGTGGTTAACCCTGTTGCAGGTGGCGGAAAATGGGAGGAAAACGAACAGCACTTGATTCGTGAACTAACCAAAAAATATCGCTTGAGTATTCATCAAACCACCACAAACTTCAGCGCCGAGCAGCTAACACAACAGGCAAAAGAAAGTGGAGCTAAGCAAATCATCGTAGCTGGTGGCGATGGCACAGTAACAGAGGTGGCGAGCCAATTGGTGGATACCGACCTAAAACTCGGTATTGTTCCGCTCGGAACTGCCAATGCGTTATGTCATGTGCTCTATGGCGTTGGCGCAAAATTCTCACCGGTCGAAAAAGCGTGTGAAGCGTTGCTTGGCGGACACTGCCAACGTATTGATACTGCGGACTGCAATCAGCGGCTTATTTTATTGGTCTTAGGTATTGGGCTAGAACAGAAGATGATCGAGCACGCTCAGCGAGAAGAGAAAAATGTTTTTGGACAACTCGCTTACCTCACTGGCTTTTTTAATGCTGTAGTGGCGGAAGAAACGCAAGCTTTAACCGTTTCGTTAGACGCTCCAACTGAAGATGGAAACCACGACAATAATACACAAACGCTTGAAGTCCATAGTTTTGTCGTTGCGAATATCGCTCCATTTAGTACGTTGCTTGCCCAAGGTGGTGATGCGCCGCAGCCTGATGATGGCAAGCTGCATATCACATATTTAGATAACACCGAGTCTTTAGGCGGACGTCTTATCGCCTTGTCGGATCTGACATTAACGAGCGTAGGCGCACAGGAAGAATCGACACATTTTCAATACGCGACGGCTCAGAGCGTCACTATTTCTGCGAATAAACCGATTGAGTATGTGATTGATGGTGAACTGTATTCTGATGAGCAACTAGCAATCAAGCTGCGTCCAAAGTCATTGAACGTATTTGTTCCAAGCCAGAGACGTAAATCAGCTTCGCTTTAACACTGTAATCCGCGGATAACGCGCCATTTGCTTCGTATTCTACATGGCGCTTTTTCTGTGTTGTTTGATGATTTGGTGTGCGTCGTAAAAAGGCTATCAAGGTCGCTGCGTAGTAGATGCAGCGGCTTTTTTTCTACCTGCACCTTTTACTAGGTTGATTGGGGATGTGGTTTAAACAAAGTGAAAGAAGGGCGAGTACAATTACTCACCCTGAGGTAAGTGCTTTTCAATTTCATCGTTTTCAACTTGTAAAGCAGCTAACCAATAAGAAACAAGTGCGGTTAAGTTGGTGTCGTCAATGGCTCTAAGCAGGGCTTTTAAATCATCTAACAGTAATTTATTCATAAAATGCATTTCTTTGTAATTACCTAACTCGGCAACGCCGTATTCGGTGGCATTTTCTGCAATGAATTGTTCACCATCTTGATCGAAGAACAGCTTCGCCATCTTTTTGATCATCACTTTTTCTATTTTCACGAATCGATATGCCGCTCTTGCGAGTGTCATATGTGATTGCGGGTTAACGAGAGGCAAACACGTTTGGCGATGGTGTGTCATTTTTACGAGTAGCTCCCTTACTCGATTGTTATCCAATGTCATAGTGACCTCTTTATTTATGACTATTGTCGTGGGACATTTCTCGTGATGGTTATGTTAATGCGCCTGTGGGCTTGTCAGAAATGGCCAAAGCAAGTTGGCCATTTCTTTGCTCAATACTGAGCTTTATTGCAAAGGCGACCACCAAGTTTTAGCTAATAAGGCTGATGCTGCTGAGTTTTTCTTTGCAGCTTTTTATATCGCTACGAACTTTCAGCAGAACCGAGTTATCCGCCTGCTCTGGGTGGGAAGTAATCAAATTCTCAATCTCTTTGAGTACCTTGCTTTCGACACCTTCAAGCTGTTCTAAATACATAGACTCTTTGTCAGAGGACACTTCCTTCATCACGTCGCTGTAGACCTCACGCGCCTTGATGGTGTAGGAAACCGGAGTGTCGTCGGCAGATTCTTCATTGTTACTTGCTAGAGAGTAGGGAGTGAGCTCAATGACTGCACGCTCACGTACTCTGAGCAGTTCTACCAACACATTATTCAAAGAAGTGTTGTCGATGTTCTCGATGGCCTTGTTGTAAATTTCATTTCCGCTTTCGATAAGCTCAATGATTGAGGCGATGTTTTCATTTTTCATATGCCACTCCTTATTTACTGGTGATAGGGGTGTTTGAGCGTATGGAATACAAACACGATGTTTCATCTTTAATTGCAGGTTGTATGCCAATGAATTTTAAGTCTTATTAATCAGTGACTTAATGTCTTTTTTTGCAATAACTTGCTAACAGTCGGTAAGGCGCTAAGAAAAAATTACAAGAATGGCGGGGAAAGCTTGGAAAGAATTACACGTACAGATACGGCTTTTTATCGAAATGAAAATAAAATTAATAAAAAACAACAACTTAAAATTCTGGCATGGATATGGCTTTGTAGGGAGTAAGTGAGGTCAAACATTGTTTCACTTGATTCACTATTCAACTCATTAATGGAGGCTAGTTATGGCTACTACAAAAGAAAGCACAGTAAAACCTCAAGAGCAGTTAGAAGAAGCATATCACTTAGCGGAACAAGCCACGACGGAAGCCGTTGGCGCGATGAAAGACCAAGCCAAAGAGAAGCTGGATGTCGGTGCACAGCAAGTTCAGCAGGCGACTAAGTCGGCAGAAAATGTAATCAAGGAGCGCCCATTGCTGAGCATAGGCTGTGCCTTCCTTGCTGGTTGGGCGGTTTCGAAGCTGATCAAATAATAGTGGTCACCAAGGATTAAGCCACACAACAGAAAGGCGAGGCTTCACATGAATAACTCAGGGCAAGTTACCAATCAGCAATCAGGCTCGGCGGCTTCAGACAGCGGCCGAGCCCCTGATGGGGCAGAAGAACAGGATATCCAACAAACCATTAATGGTTTGAGCAGCATTCTTGCGCAATTGGACCAACTGACGAAATCGCTAAAAGCATGGTCAGGTTCAACGTTGGATTTGTTCCTCTTGGAGATGAAAGTTAACGTGTCCGCAGTGCGTCAGATTTTGCTGTGTACCGTTGTTTTTACCCTATTGTCGGTATTGTTCGTATTCAGTTTGTGCCTTGCCTCTGGGGTGGTGGCTTATCAGTTAACTGCCAACGTATATGTTGCCGTGGGTGTATTTATCACATCATTAGGCTTGGCATTATTTGCTTTAGCCTGGTGGCAGAAGCGTTTAGTTGGATTTCTTGGATTCAAAAATACGACAGAACAATTACAGGAGGGGTGGGATGCGCTCGCTACAAAAGCTCAATCGAGCCATGCGGATCAAGCGGATGGAAGGTAAAGCGTCTCTAGAGCAATGCTGTTTGTCGATGGAAATGTTCACGTTTACCACCAAGAAGTTTGTGAGAGAAAACCCTTGGACGACATTAGGCATTAGTGCTGTCGTTGCCGTTACCGCAGCAAAAGCAGGTCGATTGTCTCGACTGACTTCTTCTATTTCGTCAATGGGGCTATTGGTTAGCAGCGTGTCTGATATTACCGATTCGCTCACAAAGCCGGTCGCGGCAGCTTCTCTGGATGAGTCAGATGCGGAGCAAAATGGAAATGCAGCAACACAAGTAAGCAACGCTGCGACGACAGAGGGCGAACCACTCTAATAGCGGATTTCACCGCAAAATTTTCTTACCGATTCTGAGCTTATTATGACAGCGAAATTGAACATTCCTGCCAACACTGCGATTGGTGCAACGCTTCTCGTCCTGTTACTCGTCCCAGGGCTGTATTTTGCCAAGCCAATATTGTTACCTATTGTGCTTAGCACCTTTATTTCTCTGCTGTGCAGCCCTTTCATTAATTATCTTGAAGACAAAGGTTTACCACGTGCTATTACCGTCGTGTTGACGCTGTCATTCCTCGTTGGCGCCTCAATTATTGGTCTTGCCGCCATGTCGGAGCCCGCCAAGCAATGGTGGTCTGAGCTGCCCAGTATCGTGAAAAATGTGTCGCAAGAAGTAAGCGAAGTTACTAAAGCTTCGGCTGATCACCTTAATACTCCATTGAATATCGCCAACGATATGAGTATGGATGAGGTCGGGAACAACACCGTATTTTCTTTGGTAAAAACGCTCGCGACCACTACGCCGACGATTTTGACACAAGCGATGATCGTGCTGTTTATGGTTTACTTTATGCTCAATCATGGACGAAGCTTATTTCGAAAGTCAGTGTCTTACTTACATGGGTTCGCCAAACAGCGCCAAGCGATTGAGTTGGTCAAAGCGCTACAGAAAGACCTATCTCGATACATTGGCACCATCACTTTAGTGAATGCTGGGCTGGGGTTGAGTGTCGGGGCCGTGTTTTTTGTTCTAGGCCTTGAAGATCCATTTCTATGGGGCGCATTTGCAGGCGTGATGAATTTTGCGCCGTACCTCGGCCCTGTCATATCCATGATGAGCTTTGGCTTTGTTGCTTATCTTCAGTTGGAGTCGGTCAGTTTTATGCTGACGGTTGTGTCTATCTATTTACTGCTCAATTTGATTGAAAGTCAGTTTGTTACACCAACACTATTGGGGAAAAGGTTTAATTTAAACCCATTAGTGATTTTTGCTTGGCTTGTTTTTTGGGGCTGGCTTTGGGGCGGAATGGGACTATTGATCGGTGTGCCGTTGCTGGTTTGTATCAATATTTTGGTTGATCGCCTAGAGCTGTGCCAATCAGCCCAAAATCAAGCAAAGCAAATCACCTCCGCGGACGTGGCACCGCGAGAGTGACTTGAGGAGCAAGCTGGTTCAATGAAACAGTTTTTCAGCGCTCACTGGCTGACTAAATAAATATCCCTGACCATAAATACAGCCTTTTTCGAATAAATAATCGGCTTGTTCCCGAGTTTCTATCCCTTCCGCGACGACTTTCAACGACAGCGTTTTTCCCATGGCAATAATGGCATTCACAATCGCGTTGCTGTCGCTATTACTTGGGACATCACTGACAAATGAGCGGTCAATTTTCAGTTTGTTGATTGGCAAACCTTTCAAGTAAGACAAAGACGAATAGCCAGTTCCAAAGTCATCCAGAGAAATCTCAATACCCAGCTCTCGTAATTGATTTAACGATGCAATGGCTTGTTGAGGGTCGATCAGTAAAAAGCTCTCTGTGATCTCCAAATCTAACCGTTGGGCAGGATATCCGGTGTTATCGAGGATAGTACTTAATCGCTGAATGAAATTTGACTGCTGAAGCTGCAACGCAGAAACATTGACGGCGATTTTGCCAAACTCGATGCCTTGGTCCAGCCAAGCATTACCTTGCAAACAAGCTTGTTGTAACACCCACTCACCAATGCTTTGAATCAGCCCTGTTTTTTCTGCAATTGGAATAAAGTCTGCTGGTGGTACAAGGCCAAACTCTGGGTGCTGCCAGCGTAATAAAGCTTCCACGCCGACAATCGAATTTTGTTCCAAGTTGTATTGCGGTTGGAATTCTAACCGGAGTTGTTGTTTTTCTATTGCTTGATGCAAAGCGGATTGAATGCGTACATGGGATACGGATTTATCGGTCAAATCCGGTGAGTAAAACGCGTAGCCGTTGCGTCCATTTTTCTTCGCTAAGTACATCGCGGTGTCTGCGTTTTTCAGTAAGGTTTCACTGTCTTGACCGTCTCTTGGGTACAAGGCAATACCAATACTGGTCGAGACACGAAGTGAGTCGTGATTTGCCAAGTCGAATGGTTGCTGGAATACGCTTAGAATATCGCCGACGGTTTCCAGTAAGGCAACATCACTATGGATGTCTGGCAAAATAATCACAAATTCATCGCCGCCAATGCGAGCCACATGCGCATTGAGGTGAAGCACATCTTGCAGACGAATCGCTAACTTAGACAGCAATTGGTCACCACAGAAGTGGCCCATGCTATCGTTGATGTGTTTGAAATGGTCGATATCTAAGAATAGGGTGGCAAACGTCTGCTGGTTTTTGTGTCCGGTTTCGATGTGTTGTTCGAGTAAGCTGAGTAAATGGGTGCGATTAGGTAGATTGGTTAATGGATCGTAAAAAGCCATGCGCTGCAGCTTTTCTTCGTGTGCCTTACGCACAGAGATATCTTCAAACACACAAATGTAGTTAATAAGGTGGTTTTTATCGTCCATTACGGCGCTAATGGTCGCTAATTGCGGATAAATGCTGCCATCTTTCTTTCTGTTGATGAATTCGCCTTTCCATTGGCCTTTGTTTTCGAGTTGATGCCACAACTGTTGATAGAAACCTTGATCATGATGGCCTGAGCGCAGGATTCGTGGGTTTTTTCCTATCACCTCTTCAGAGCGGTAACCTGTAATTTGGGTAAAAGCCGTGTTTACATCAATGATGTTGGCATTGCGGTCTGTAATGACCATGCCTTCTTGCGAATTGTTGAAAATTTGGGACGCTAAGGAGAGCTGCGTTTCTACCATTTTTCGGCGGGTGATGTTACGTGTCATCCCCAGAATGCCGATTAAGTTTCCCGCATGATCACGGACAGGAGACTTAATGGTTTCTAGCCAAGTGGGGTTATTGTTTTCATCAATTTGACGGCATTCTTCAACAATATTTTGCGTGCCAGTGGCTACCACCAATTTATCGGCATCAATGAATTTTTCCGCACGTTCATGGCTAAACAGGGCAAAATCGTCTTTTCCAATGATTTCACTGTTGGTTTTTTGCCACGCGTTTTCTACGCTTCGGTTGGTCATCGAATAAAGGCCATCCATGCCTTTTATCCATACGTGGTCTTCAAGGCAGTCGATAAACTCTTGTAGTGTTGGTGTTGGCTTTATTTCCGCGCTTTGATGTCGCGTTTGTTCTTGCTGACAGTGCAAGTTGATATCAAAGCTGATCCGCCCCGCGATTGCGCTTAGCCATGCCGAAACAACCGTCGATTGATCATTAGGGTGAGTCAATGTCAGTACGGCAAGCAATTCGCCATTAGGTAGCCAAATCGGTCCTATGCTCAAGGTTTGCTCTTCAAAAGGGGTATGGCTAACTGTAAAATCTGTCGGCGTAAAGTGATCGACAACTTGCGTTATCACATCGACGATAGCACGATGATTTTGGGTTGAGGTGGACACCTCAGTCGATAGCCACTGCTGAGTATCGCTCAGAGTATAAAGCTGTCCCTGAGCTTGAGTTACATCACAGCATTGTCGCAGAACGTGTTGCCAGTCTGCCATCAAAGGCGAAGGAATAGCGAAGCGAAACATAATTAATAACGAGTCCTAAATCGCCCAAAGGTAATTATATTAGAATCTAGCGTAAGCTATTGGGCTTTGTGAGTATCGTATCCAACGCGTAGCTAAATCCTAGCAGCGTAAAGTGCTTTCTATCATTAAAATGTTATCTATATCTCTTTTTTATCCAACTTATTGCATCGTTTTTTAGGGCTTTTGATAGGTGATTAAGAAGCGTTTACCGCTTTGGTTTTCTTGCCCCATGAGACTTGCTGAATGACTAAGCCACTGATGATCAACACCAGGCCAATCAAGGTTGAAGGATGAATTTCTTCGCCGATGATAGTAGCTAACAACATGAGTGAGATAAATGGAGAAGCAAAGATCAGATTACTGATACGCGCGGTGTTTTGCGTTGATTTGAGTGCGCTCAGCCACAAAACGAAAGTGATCCCCATTTCAAACAGTCCGACATACGTCACCGCTGCCCAGCCTTTAGCTGAGATCATCTGCCAGTTCGCACCTTCATAAAGACTTAAACCAATGGCGAATGGAATAGCGACCAAAAAGCCGAGCAGAACGCCAACCACAGGGTCGGCCTTATTTTTGGTATTTAAAATCCAGTAACCGGCCCACAGCAGCGTTGATAGCAGCGCAAGACCAACACCCAACGGGCTCTCAAATTCCATGCCTAAAAGATTGCCTTGTGTGGCAATCACTATCACGCCGACATAACTAAAACCGCAAGCCAGCCAGTCCTTACCACGGATCTTTTGTCCTAAGAAAACAGCGGCCATTAGCGTTAAGGTGATGGCCCAGCTGTAGTTGATCGCTTGAGCCTGAGATGCGGGCAGCAAGTCATATGCTTTGAACAGAATAACGTAATACGCCAAAGGGTTAATCAACCCAAGCAGTAGGTAATACCAAGGGTTTGAGAAAAATGTAGCGCTTAACTGGCCCAGTTTACCTTGCACGCCACAGATTACTGTTAGCGCAATCGCAGAGACGATGCTGGCAATGCATAGCATTTGAATCGGCGTAAATTCTGCCAACGTGAGTTTAAATGCGGTTGCAACGGTAGACCAAAGTAATACTGCTGAGAGCCCAAATCCTAGGGCGCGACGCTCGTTCATGATGCCTCTGCGTGATGATGTGCCGCTCGGTTTGGATAATTTGAGCGGAAGAAAGAATATTATAGGAAGGCCTAGTGTATGCGAGGATTTTTCATCCAACAAACTGGACATTTATCCAGTGTCTAAATACCATTGTTATAGATACAAAACACAGGCTAACTCGCTATTATGCAATGGATTCTTGAGTACCAATCTCTCATTCTCTCTTCTCTTTGTGCTGCCACGCTTAGTGGTGTCGCTGCCGGTTGGTGGGTGAAACAGCGTTTTATCACCCAAACTCAGCTTCTCGAGCAACAACTTGTTTCAGAAAAACAGCTTCATCAACAGCAACTTGAACAGGTCAAGCAAAGCCTTGCCGATGCCCAGCAAGAGTTGGATGAATTAGATGATGAGCGCGATAAAGCCGCGTTTGAAGTGCGTCAAACGCACGGAAAGCTGATGGCAGCTATGGAAAAACTGCGTTACTTCGAGGCCGTAAAGCAAGAGCGCCAGCAATACTTCGATGAGCTTGGTCAAATGCGTGAACACAAATCACGTCTAGAAACGCAACTGCGTGAACAGCAAGCTCGCCATGAGCAAATTAACCAAGCCAATGCAGAAAAACTGCAAATTTTAGAACAAGCGGAAGCACGCTTGAAACAACAATTTGAGCACTTGGCAAATCAACTGTTTGAAGAAAAAACCGCGAAGGTCGATTTGCAAAACCGTCAGAGTTTAGAAGGCTTGTTGTCACCGCTTAGAGAACAGTTAGAAGGGTTCAAAAAGCACGTTAATGACAGCTTTAGCCAAGAAGCTAAAGAGCGCCATACCTTAGTGCATGAGCTGAAAAACCTGCAACGTTTGAACGAGCAAATGACGCGCGAAGCAGTTAATTTGACCCAAGCGTTGAAAGGGGACAACAAACAACAAGGTAACTGGGGCGAAGTGGTGCTCGCTAGGGTACTTGCCGAATCTGGCTTGCGTGAAGGGCACGAATATCAGACTCAGGTGAACTTACAAAATGAAGCAGGCAAGCGTTACCAACCTGATGTCATTGTTCATCTCCCACAAAACAAACAAGTGGTTGTGGATTCTAAAATGGCGCTGGTTGCCTATGAGCGCTACTTCAACGCCGAAACTGATGCTGAGCGCGATCAGGCTTTGAATGCGCATTTAGCCGCTCTACGTGCACATATCAAAGGGTTAAGCATGAAGGACTACCACAAACTCAAAGGTATTCAGAGTTTGGACTATGTTCTGATGTTTATCCCGGTTGAGCCGGCGTTCCAAGTCGCGATTCAAGCCGATCCAAGTTTGATCAAAGACGCGATGGAGCAAAACATCATTTTGGTGAGCCCAACAACGTTGCTGGTGGCATTGCGCACCATTGATAATCTATGGCGCAATGAACGCCAAAATGAAAACGCCAAAATGATTGCGCAGCGTGCGACAAAACTCTACGACAAATTACGATTGTTTGTAGACGACATGGAGGGGCTCGGTGGTGCGCTGGATAAGGCGAATCAAAGCTATCAAGGTGCGATGAACAAGCTTGCCACAGGGCGCGGAAATGTGATTCGCCAAGCCGAAAGCTTTAAACACTTGGGAGTTGAAATTAAACGACCGATTTCTTCCGACCTCGCGCAGTTAGCGCAGAGTGATGCATTTTCAGAAAATGACCCGTTAGTAGAAAGACATCCGGCTGAGGATAAAGTAAACTAATCGCCCGCAGTGCAGTGGGCGATTTTATTTGTCAACAAACGCCCCGTAGAGGAAAGCGCTGCCTAAGAGGAATTAGAATGACGGACACAAGTTTGCAATCCAATACAGCGTTAGAGAATGAAACCACTCACTTTGGTTTCTCTACAGTGGCAAAAGACGAAAAAGTGACTAAGGTTGCCGAAGTATTCCACTCCGTGGCAACAAAATACGACATCATGAATGACCTGATGTCAGGTGGTATTCACCGCCTTTGGAAGCGCTTCACTATCGATTGTAGTGGCGCTCGCCCTGGCCAACGTATTCTTGACCTAGGTGGTGGTACGGGGGATTTGACGGCGAAATTCTCGCGCATTGTTGGCGATGAAGGCCATGTCATCCTTGCCGATATCAATAACTCAATGCTTAACGTTGGTCGCGATAAACTGCGTGATAACGGTATTGTGGGTAACGTGCATTACGTTCAAGCCAACGCAGAAGAACTGCCGTTCCCAGATGATTATTTTGATGTCATCACCATCAGTTTTTGTTTGCGTAATGTGACTGACAAAGACAAAGCGCTTCGTTCAATGTTCCGCGTACTGAAGCCAGGCGGCCGTCTATTGGTGTTGGAATTTTCAAAACCAGTGCTAGAGCCGTTATCGAAAGTATACGACGCATATTCATTCCACTTGTTGCCGAGAATCGGTGAGCTAGTTGCGAATGACTCAGAGAGTTACCGCTACCTAGCGGAGTCAATCCGTATGCATCCAGACCAAGAAACGCTGGAAGGCATGATGCAAGAAGCAGGTTTTGAAAACACCAAATACTACAACTTAACTGGTGGTATTGTGGCTTTGCATCGCGGTTATAAATTCTAAGGGTTAACGGCATGCCATTTGAACCACTTATCACCGCTGTGATTGAAACGTCACTGAATACACTGATCAAAGACGACCCTGCATTGGGCCGTCGTTTAGCGCGTCTAAAAGGTCAAGTTATTCAAGTTCACCTGAAAGAGATCAATAAAACACTGACATTCGTTTTTAGTCAGCAAATTGATGTGCTTGGTCATTACGAAGGGCAGCCTAACTGCTATCTATCGCTCAACTTGAGTGTGTTACCAGAGCTGCGCGATCAGGCCAACATCACTCGTCTTATTAAACAAGATAAACTTGAACTCGAAGGCGATATTCAATTGGCGCAGAAATTCTCTCAGTTGATGGTGGATTGCAAACCAGATGTTGAAGAGTGGTTGTCTCGCGTGACTGGCGATGTCGCCGCACATACCTTTGTGCAAGGTTCAAAAAACATCGGCAACTTTCTTGCGTCTCAAGCAGAAAAACACCAGCGTCATCTTGCGCAAGTAGTGACTGAAGAATGGAAACTGGCTCCCGCTCCGTTAGAAGTGGCCTATTTCTGCGACCAAGTTGATGAGGTTCGCAGCCAGGCTTCTCGTATTGAAGCTCGTTTAACGGCTTTGCTGAATAAGCTGGATGCAGATAAGCCTGCATTGGAGAAACCATGACGCCAGCAGAACTAAAGCGCTTATACCACATCGCCAAAGTACAACTGGAATACGGCTTAGATGAGCTGCTTCCCGATCACCAACTGACCAAAGCGCCGCTTTTACTGCGCAAAAGCTTGTTTTGGATTAAGAACAAGCACCCAGAAAAACCACTCGGTGAACGTCTGCGTTTAGCACTGCAAGAGCTGGGGCCGGTTTGGATTAAGTTCGGTCAGATGATGTCGACGCGCCGTGACTTATTTCCTCCGCATATCGCTGATCCCCTAGCTTTACTTCAAGACCAAGTCGCGCCTTTTGATGGCGAGTTGGCAAAAAAGCAGATGGAGCAAGCATTAGGTGGTCCGTTAGAAAAATGGTTTACCGAGTTTGATATCAAACCACTGGCGTCTGCGTCGATTGCTCAGGTACATACTGCGCGCATAAAAGACACTAACCAAGAAGTGGTATTAAAGGTTATCCGCCCAGATATTCGCCCAGTCATTGATTCAGATCTAAAACTGATGCACCGAATGGCGCGTATAGTCGCCGGAGCGATGCCTGAAGCACGTCGTTTAAAACCAGTTGAAGTCGTGCGTGAGTACGAGAAAACCCTGCTTGATGAACTCGACTTGCGACGTGAGGCGGCGAATGCCATTCAGTTGCGCCGCAACTTTGAGGGCAGCGAAGAATTGTATGTTCCTGAAGTTTTTCCCGACTTCAGTAATGAAACTGTCATGGTTTCTGAGCGAATATATGGCATTCAAGTCTCTGATATTGAAGGCTTGAAAGCAAATGGCACCAATATGAAATTGCTCGCGGAACGCGGTGTGAGTGTGTTCTTCACTCAGGTGTTCCGAGACAGCTTTTTCCATGCCGATATGCATCCGGGTAATGTGTTCGTCAAACCCGAACATCCAGAGAACCCAATGTGGATAGGGCTAGATTGCGGAATCGTTGGTACACTTAATAGCGAAGACAAGCGTTATCTGGCGGAAAACTTCCTGGCGTTTTTCAATCGTGACTACCGCCGAGTGGCGGAGTTACATGTGGATTCAGGGTGGGTGCCTGCGGATACCAATGTCGATGAGTTTGAGTTCGCGATTCGCATTGTGTGTGAGCCTATTTTTGCTAAGCCATTGTGCGAAATCTCCTTTGGTCATGTGTTGTTGAATTTGTTCAACACGGCACGTCGATTCAATATGGAGGTTCAGCCACAGCTTGTACTGTTGCAAAAAACGCTGTTGTACGTGGAAGGGCTTGGTAGGCAGCTATATCCTCAACTTGATTTGTGGGAGACCGCAAAACCATTCCTGGAGGAATGGATGATGAATCAAGTTGGGCCGCAAGCTCTAGTGAATGCGATTAAAGACCGCGCACCATTTTGGGCAGAGAAATTACCTGAACTGCCAGAGCTACTTTACGATAGCCTGAAACAAGGTAAAGCGATGAATCAACGTATGGATCAGCTTTATCAAGGGTATCGCCAGAGCAAGCGCCAGCAGGCGACAGGAAAGTTTTTGTTTGGCGTTGGCGCGACTTTAGTCGTATGCTCGGCAATATTGGTGAACGATGCTTTTGAGCAGCTTTCGTTGGCCTGCGGTATCGCAGGTGTCACATTTTGGCTGCTTAGTTGGCGAGCTTATCGTCAATAGACGTTAAACTCTTGAAATATTTTTGTTTGTTTAAAGACCCGAGGTAAAGAGAATGGGTGGTATCAGTGTTTGGCAACTTCTAATCATTGCTGTAATTGTTGTATTGCTATTCGGAACAAAGAAACTACGCGGTATCGGTGGCGATCTGGGTGGTGCCGTTAAGGGCTTCAAAAAAGCGATGAGCGAAGATGAACCTGCGAAAAATGACAAAGACGCAGACTTCGAACCAAAAAGTCTAGAAGAGCAGCAGAAAAAAGAAGCTGCTCCTGAAACGAAAAAAGACAAAGAGCAGGCGTAAAACGTGTTTGATATCGGTTTTTGGGAACTGGTATTAATATCTGTTGTTGGTCTGGTCGTTCTTGGGCCGGAGCGTTTGCCTCATGCTATTCGCAGCGTGTCTCGCTTTATCGGTGCCGCTAAGAGTATGGCAAATAGCGTCAAAGACGAATTGTCACACGAGCTGAAAGTCCAAGAGCTGCAAGAAAACTTGCGCAAAGCAGAACAAATGGGGATGGATGATTTGTCCCCTGAGTTGAAATCTTCAGTTGAAGAGTTGAAGAAGGCAGCGCAATCTGTAAATCGTCCTTACGCAAAGAACACCGATTCAGAGGCTGAGCCTGTAAAAACAGAGCCAGCAGCAGAAAAGGTAGAGAAAGCGCAAGAGAGCAAGGTTACAGCGGCAGATAAGAAAGCCGAATAGTCTCATTAGGAGGAGCTACTAGTGATTGGTAGCTCCTTTTTGATCTGGTTTTTAATAAGAGGTTTGCCATGTCTACCGTCGAGCAGACACAACCTTTAATTAGTCATTTGTTGGAGCTTCGCAACCGACTACTGCGCTCAATCCTCGCAGTGTTGGTCGTGTTTGTCGGACTAATTTATTTCTCTAACCACATTTACGAGTTTGTTTCCGCACCTTTAGTAGAACGTCTACCTGAAGGCGCGACCATGATTGCTACGGATGTAGCATCACCTTTTTTTACGCCACTTAAGCTGACGTTAATTGCTTCGGTATTTATTGCGGTGCCGTTTATCTTGTATCAAGTGTGGGCATTTGTAGCGCCAGGTTTGTACAAGCATGAACGTCGATTGATCATGCCACTGCTGTTCTCTAGTTCGCTATTGTTCTACTGTGGAGTGGCATTTGCCTACTTCGTGGTATTTCCATTGGTGTTTGGCTTCTTTACCGCCATCTCTCTTGGTGGAGTAGAGTTTGCAACTGATATCTCGAGTTATCTCGACTTTGTGCTGGCGCTATTTATGGCGTTTGGTATCGCATTTGAGGTGCCTGTTGCGATTATTTTGTTGTGTTGGACTGGGGCCACTACACCAGAAGATTTAAGACAGAAACGTCCTTATATTATAGTGGCTGCGTTTGTCGTAGGTATGGTGTTAACGCCACCAGACATGATCTCGCAAACCTTACTCGCTATTCCGATGTGTTTACTGTTTGAAGTCGGTTTGTTCTTCGCGCGTTTTTATACTCGTCGAAGCGAAGAAGTAGAAGCGGAAACCGAAGAATAAGGCTAATCTAGTGACCCGTCCTGATATGGGTTGACACTTTTTAACTAAAACGCTCGATGTACTTCATCGGGCGTTTTGTATTTTAAA
>NZ_JAWOUY010000035.1:0-30904 GCF_033339635.1 Vibrio sp. 2092
ATGCCAGGCGACAACGTACAGATGACTGTAGAGCTAATCGCACCAATCGCAATGGACGAAGGTCTACGTTTCGCGATTCGTGAAGGTGGCCGTACAGTAGGTGCTGGTGTTGTTGCTAAGATCTTCGACTAATTCATAGCGAATTAGCGATGCTTTCGGAAAATCTTGAATTAGATTTGACGAACCAGTAGCAAAAAGGGCATCATTTGATGCCCTTTTTCTGCACTCAACATTATTTTTGCTGTTTTCTTGTTCAGAAGTGGGTTGGGCGCAGAGCAAGATTAAGCAAAGAGGCTTAATCTTAAGAAGAGTACGCTGATTTTTTCAGCGATATGGAGTTTGCCCTGCAACAGCGGGGTTGTTGTCGTCTATATTAAGACTTGTAACAGGTTGGTTTTATGAAAGCAAATAATGCTGAAACTCCTGATAGCTCAAACGCAGCAGATACGTTTAAGTGGGTAGCCGCTTTCGTATTGGCAGCTGCCGCTGTTGTGGGTAATTACCTGTATGGTGAAATGTCTGTAGTGGTTCGTGCTGCAGGCGTTGTTGTTCTTATTGCAGCTGCCTTAGGCGTTGCAGCAACAACGACTAAAGGTAAAGCAGCGATCAGTTTTGCAAAAGAATCTCGTATGGAAGTACGTAAAGTTGTTTGGCCTACTCGCCAAGAAACCATGCAAACAACACTGATCGTTTTAGCTGTAAGTATTGTAATGGCTCTAGTGCTATGGGGTATTGACGGAATTATGGTTCGTCTAGTAGCTCTAGCAACTGGGGTATAGAGGGTTTTTATTCATGAGTGAAGCTCCAAAAAAACGCTGGTATGTGGTTCAAGCCTTCTCTGGATTTGAAGGTCGTGTAGCTCAATCTCTGCGCGAGCATATCAAAATGCACGGCATGGAAGAGCTATTCGGTGAAGTACTGGTTCCTACTGAAGAAGTAGTGGAAATGCGCGCGGGTCAGCGTCGCAAATCTGAGCGTAAGTTCTTCCCAGGTTACGTCCTTGTTCAGATGATTATGAACGATGAATCATGGCACCTAGTACGCAGTGTGCCGCGTGTCATGGGCTTCATTGGTGGTACCTCAGACCGTCCGGCACCTATCACGGATAAAGAGGCTGACGCGATTCTTAATCGTCTTGAGAAAGCGAGTGAAGCGCCTCGTCCGCGTACAATGTACGAAGCGGGTGAAGTGGTACGTGTTAACGAAGGTCCATTTGCTGACTTCAACGGTACTGTTGAAGAAGTGGATTACGAGAAGAGCCGCCTGAAAGTGTCTGTATCGATCTTTGGTCGTGCGACACCAGTTGAGCTTGAATTTGGTCAGGTTGAAAAGCTGGACTAAGACTCTTCGTTAAAGAGTATAAAAAATCACCTTTTTAGGGTTGTATAAGGCGCGGATTATGACTATAATTTCGCGCCTTTTTACTTCAAGTGAAGTAAAAAGTTTCTTACACAAACGGGGAGCTGATCCGCGATTAGCGTTTGTACCCAAACTTAGGAATTATCATGGCTAAGAAAGTTGAAGCTTACATCAAGCTACAAGTTGCTGCTGGTATGGCTAACCCTAGTCCACCAGTAGGTCCTGCACTAGGTCAACACGGTGTGAACATCATGGAATTCTGTAAAGCGTTCAACGCAAAAACAGAATCTATTGAGAAAGGTCTACCAACTCCAGTAGTTATCACAGTATACAGCGACCGTTCTTTCACGTTCGTAACTAAGACTCCACCTGCTGCTGTTCTTCTTAAGAAAGCTGCTGGCGTTAAGTCTGGTTCAGGTCGTCCAAACACTGAAAAAGTTGGTACTGTAACTGACGCTCAAATCCAAGAAATCGCAGAAACTAAAGCTGCTGATATGACTGGTGCTGACATCGAAGCGATGAAGCGTTCTATCGCTGGTACTGCTCGTTCAATGGGCCTAGTGGTAGAGGGTTAATAAGATGGCAAAACTAACTAAGCGCATGCGCGTAATCCGCGAAAAAGTTGACGTAACTAAAGAATACGAAATCAACGAAGCTGTTGCTCTTCTTCAAGAACTAGCGACTGCTAAATTCGTTGAGTCTGTAGACGTTGCTGTTAACCTAGGCATTGATGCTCGTAAATCTGACCAGAACGTACGTGGTGCAACTGTACTACCTCACGGTACTGGCCGCGAAATCCGCGTTGCAGTGTTCACTCAAGGTGCTAACGCTGAAGCAGCTAAAGAAGCTGGCGCAGACATCGTAGGTATGGAAGATCTTGCTGAGCAAGTTAAGAAAGGCGAAATGAACTTTGACGTAGTTGTTGCTTCTCCAGATGCAATGCGCGTTGTAGGTCAACTAGGTACTATCCTAGGTCCTCGCGGTCTTATGCCAAACCCTAAAGTTGGTACTGTAACTCCTAACGTTGCTGAAGCAGTTAAAAACGCTAAAGCTGGTCAGGTTCGTTACCGTAACGACAAAAACGGCATCATCCACACTACTATCGGTAAAGCAAACTTCTCTGCTGAGCAGATCAAAGAGAACCTAGAAGCACTTCTAGTTGCTCTGAAGAAAGCTAAGCCATCTTCAGCGAAAGGTACTTTCCTGAAGAAAGTAAGCATCTCTACTACTATGGGTGCTGGTGTTGCTGTTGATCAGGCTAGCCTGAACACTCAAGCATAATTTATTTGCTTAGGCGCAAAATTAGTGTATAATTTTGCGCCTAATATTTGTGGTTGGGGCTGAACTTTGGTTCTTTGAACTGTCTCCTAGTTCGAAATGAATTAAGACCCAGTCTCCGTCCAAGACCGTAGGTGTTTGTGTAAAAGCAAACTTAATTATCCTACGTAGATGGTGCCCGAACTGACAGAAAGCTCTATGTAATATAGTTAACTTTCTTCTGGGGAAGCACCTCAATAGCTCTCACTGTCGTGATGATAGTGAGTGGTGTAACGACAACCAGGAGTAAATCCAAGATGGCTTTAAACCTTCAAGACAAAAAAGCAATTGTTGCTGAAGTCAACGAAGCTGCCAGTGGTGCACTTTCTGCAGTTGTAGCTGATTCTCGTGGCGTTCAAGTTGGCGCGATGACTTCTCTACGTAAACAAGCTCGTGAAGCTGGCGTTTACATGAGAGTTGTTCGTAACACTCTTGCTCGTCGTGCGGTTGAAGGTACTGAGTACGAGTGTCTAACTGACACTTTCACTGGTCCTACTCTAATCGCATTCTCTAATGAGCACCCAGGTGCTGCAGCGCGTCTTTTCAAAGACTTCGCTAAAGAGAACAAAGATTTCGAGATCAAAGCTGCTGCATTTGAAGGCGCTTTAACTGACGCTGAAGTACTAGCAACACTACCAACTTACGACGAAGCAATCGCACGCCTAATGATGTGCATGAAAGAAGCTTCGGCTGGCAAGCTGGCGCGTACTATCGCAGCTATCCGCGATCAAAAACAAGAAGCAGCGGCATAAGCCTTGCTTTTTACTGGTTGCTTAATAAACTTATTGTTGACTTAAAAGAGAATTGTTATGTCTATTACTAACGAGCAAATCCTAGACGCAGTTGCAGAAATGTCTGTAATGCAAGTTGTTGAACTAATCGAAGCAATGGAAGAGAAATTCGGTGTTTCTGCTGCTGCTGCTGTTGTAGCTGGCGGCGCTGCTGCAGGCGAAGCTGCTGCTGAGCAAACTGAATTCGACGTAATCCTAGAAGCTGCTGGCGGTAACAAAGTTGCTGTAATCAAAGCAGTACGTGGCGCAACTGGCCTAGGTCTTAAAGAAGCTAAAGCTCTAGTAGACGGCGCTCCAGCACCTCTTAAAGAAGGTGTTGAGAAAGCAGAAGCTGAAGCTCTTAAAGCTCAGCTAGAAGAAGCTGGTGCAACTGTTGCTGTTAAGTAATTATTGCATAGTTTCTTAGCCTAACGGCTAATTGGCTGGTGGTTTTTTAACCACCGGCCTTTTTGCGCTGTAGGGTATAGGCGAATTTTCCCGCTGTTTAAGCGCCTGATATCCATGCAAAAAACATTTCATTCTTACGAAATGAAATGTCACTACAGTAAACAGCTATATTAGTCACTGTCCCTTACCCCCCTTAAGTAACTAGGAGCGGGCGGACAGTTTGGGTCACTTATCAGCGAGCTGAGGAACCCCATGGTTTACTCTTATACCGAGAAAAAGCGCATCCGTAAGGACTTTGGTACTCGTCCACAAGTTTTGGACATTCCATACCTGCTATCGATCCAGCTCGATTCGTTCGACAAATTTATCGAACAGGATCCTGAAGGTCAATACGGTCTTGAAGCCGCTTTCCGTTCTGTATTCCCGATTCAGAGCTACAACGGCAATTCTGAGCTGCAATACGTTAGCTACCGTCTTGGTGAGCCAGTTTTTGACGTTAAAGAATGTCAAATCCGCGGTGTAACTTACTCAAAGCCACTACGTGTAAAACTACGCCTAGTTATCTTTGATAAAGACGCGCCAGCAGGTACTGTAAAAGACATTAAAGAACAAGAAGTCTACATGGGTGAAATTCCACTCATGACAGACAATGGTACCTTCGTAATCAACGGTACCGAGAGGGTTATCGTATCCCAGCTGCACCGAAGCCCAGGCGTGTTCTTCGACAGCGATAAGGGTAAGACCCACTCTTCAGGTAAAGTTTTATACAACGCACGTGTTATTCCTTACCGTGGTTCATGGCTTGATTTCGAGTTTGATCCTAAGGATAACTTATACGTTCGTATCGACCGCCGTCGTAAGCTACCAGCATCGATCATCCTTCGAGCACTAGGTAAGTCGACAGAAGAAATCCTAGATATCTTCTTCGAGAAAGTGAACTTCGAAGTGAAAGACCAAACTCTATTGATGGAGTTGGTTCCGGATCGTCTACGTGGTGAAACTGCGTCATTCGACATCGAAGCAAATGGTAAAGTTTACGTTGAGCAAGGTCGTCGCGTAACAGCTCGTCATATCCGCCAACTAGAAAAAGATGGTGTTGATCACATCGAAGTACCAGTTGAGTACATCGTAGGTAAAGTTGCATCAAAAGATTATATCAATGAAGCAACAGGCGAGATCATTGTTAACGCTAACCAGGAAATCAGCCTGGAAGCACTAGCGAACCTATCTCAGGCTGGCCACAAAGCGCTAGAAGTTCTATTCACGAACGATCTAGACCATGGTCCATTCATGTCAGAAACACTACGTATCGACAGCACGGTTGATCGTATTTCTGCATTGGTAGAAATCTACCGCATGATGCGCCCTGGTGAGCCGCCAACAAAAGAAGCTGCAGAAGCTCTATTCGAAAGCCTATTCTTCTCTGAAGAGCGTTACGATCTATCGACTGTTGGTCGTATGAAGTTCAACAGCTCTATCGGCCGTGAAGATGCTCAAGAGCAAGGCACACTTGATGAAACTGATATCATCGAAGTGATGAAGAAGCTGATCGCGATCCGTAACGGTAAGGGCGAAGTGGACGATATCGACCACCTAGGCAACCGTCGTATCCGTTCTGTAGGCGAAATGGCTGAGAACCAGTTCCGTGTAGGTCTAGTACGTGTTGAGCGTGCAGTTAAAGAGCGTCTAAGCCTAGGCGATCTTGACGCAATCATGCCTCAAGACTTGATCAACGCGAAGCCAATTTCTGCGGCAGTTAAAGAATTCTTTGGCTCTTCACAGCTTTCACAGTTCATGGACCAAAACAACCCGCTATCAGAAGTAACGCACAAGCGTCGTATTTCTGCATTGGGTCCTGGCGGTCTAACTCGTGAACGTGCTGGCTTCGAAGTACGTGACGTACACGTAACTCACTACGGTCGTCTATGTCCTATCGAAACGCCTGAAGGTCCAAACATCGGTCTGATCAACTCTCTATCTGCGTTTGCGCGTTGTAACGAGTACGGTTTCCTAGAGACACCATACCGTCGCGTTGTAGATGGCGTAGTAACAGACGAAGTAGATTACCTATCTGCAATCGAAGAAGGCCAATTCGTTATCGCACAGGCGAACGCTAAGCTAAACGAAGATGGTACTTTTGCAGATGAGTTGATCACAGCTCGTCAGAAAGGTGAATCTGGTCTACACCCTCGTGAGCACGCTCAGTACATGGACGTTGCGACAAACCAGGTTGTATCTATCGCTGCATCGCTTATCCCGTTCCTAGAACACGATGATGCGAACCGTGCATTGATGGGTGCGAACATGCAACGTCAGGCAGTTCCAACACTGAAAGCTGACAAACCGCTTGTTGGTACTGGTATTGAACGTAACGTAGCCGTTGACTCAGGTGTAACTGCAGTTGCTAAACGTGGTGGTGTAATCCAGTCAGTAGATGCTTCTCGTATCGTTGTTAAAGTTAACGAAGAAGAGCTAGTACCAGGTGAAGCTGGTATCGACATCTACAACCTGACTAAATACACACGTTCTAACCAGAACACATGTATTAACCAGCGCCCATGTGTGATGCCAGGTGAGCCTGTATCACGCGGTGACGTTCTTGCTGATGGTCCTTCAACAGACCTTGGTGAACTAGCGCTTGGTCAAAACATGCGTATCGCGTTCATGCCTTGGAACGGTTACAACTTCGAAGACTCGATCTTAGTATCTGAGCGCGTAGTTCAAGAAGACCGTTTCACGACTATCCACATCCAAGAACTGACTTGTGTGGCGCGTGATACTAAGCTTGGTTCTGAAGAGATCACAGCGGATATTCCAAACGTAGGTGAGTCTGCTCTGTCTAAACTAGACGAGTCAGGTATCGTTTACATCGGTGCTGAAGTTAAGGGTGGCGACATCCTAGTTGGTAAAGTTACACCTAAAGGTGAAACTCAGCTAACGCCTGAAGAGAAGCTACTACGTGCAATCTTCGGTGAAAAAGCATCTGACGTTAAAGATACTTCACTACGTGTACCTAACTCTGTATCAGGTACGATCATCGACGTTCAAGTCTTTACTCGCGATGGCGTAGAGAAAGACAAGCGTGCGCTTGAAATCGAACAGATGCAGCTTAAAGAAGCGAAGAAAGACCTAACTGAAGAATTCCAGATTCTTGAGGGCGGCCTTCTAAACCGTGTTAAAGCTGTATTGATTGAAGGCGGTTACTCTGAAGCGAAACTAGACACAACTGATCGTAAGAAGTGGCTAGAACTAACGCTAGAAGATGACGCACTACAAACTCAGCTTGAGCAACTTGCTGAGCAGTGGGATGAGCTAAAAGCCGACTTCGATAAGAAGTTCGAAACTAAGCGTCGTAAGATCACTCAAGGTGATGATTTAGCACCTGGTGTACTGAAGATCGTTAAGGTTTACCTAGCGGTTAAACGTCGCATTCAGCCTGGTGATAAGATGGCGGGTCGTCACGGTAACAAGGGTGTAATCTCTAAGATCAACCCTGTTGAAGACATGCCATACGATGAGAAAGGTCAGCCTGTAGACATCGTACTTAACCCACTGGGTGTACCTTCGCGTATGAACATCGGTCAGATCCTAGAAGTACACTTAGGTCTGGCAGCGAAAGGTATCGGTGACAAGATCAACCAGATGGTTAAAGAGCAGCAAGAACTAGCGAAATTCCGCGAGTTCCTACAAAAAGTTTACGATCTAGGCGACACTCGCCAGAAAGTAGACATTGCTTCTCTATCTGATGATGAAGTACGTACTCTGATCAAGAACTTGCGTGGCGGTCTACCAATCGCGACTCCTGTATTTGATGGCGCTCCAGAAGAGTCAATCAAAGCACTTCTTGAGCTAGCAGATCTACCAACATCAGGTCAGTTAACACTGTTTGATGGTCGCACAGGTGATGCGTTTGAGCGTCCTGTAACTGTTGGTTACATGTACATGCTGAAACTGAACCACCTTGTTGATGACAAGATGCACGCTCGTTCAACTGGTTCGTACAGCCTAGTAACTCAGCAGCCACTAGGTGGTAAAGCTCAGTTCGGTGGTCAGCGTTTCGGTGAGATGGAAGTATGGGCACTAGAAGCATACGGTGCTGCTTACACGCTACAAGAAATGCTAACGGTTAAGTCGGATGACGTTAACGGCCGTACTAAGATGTACAAGAACATCGTAGACGGTAACCACAGCATGGAACCTGGCATGCCAGAATCGTTCAACGTACTGTTGAAAGAGATCCGCTCGCTAGGTATCAACATCGAGCTAGAAGACGAAGAGTAATCCTTTTCTCTCTTGATGAAAGTCGAGAGAATCAAAGCGATTATTTGGAAGAAGGTGCTCACTTTAGCAAGTGAGCTCCTTTTAACTCCTTACAGGAGCTGATTGTGAAAGACTTATTAAACTTTCTAAAAGCACAGCATAAGACCGAAGAATTTGATGCAATCAAAATCGGTCTATCTTCACCAGACATGATCCGTTCATGGTCTTTCGGTGAAGTTAAAAAACCTGAAACGATCAACTATCGTACGTTCAAACCTGAACGCGATGGTCTGTTCTGTGCGCGTATCTTTGGTCCAGTTAAAGACTACGAATGTCTTTGTGGTAAGTACAAGCGCCTGAAGCACCGTGGTGTTATCTGTGAGAAGTGTGGTGTAGAAGTTACACAAACTAAAGTTCGTCGTGACCGTATGGGCCACATTGAACTGGCTTCACCAGTAGCTCACATCTGGTTCCTAAAATCGCTACCGTCTCGTATCGGTCTACTAATGGATATCCCTCTACGTGATATCGAACGCGTTCTGTACTTCGAAATGTACGTAGTAACAGAGCCTGGTATGACTGATCTAGAAAAAGGTCAGATGCTTACTGAAGAAGAGTATCTAGATCGTCTAGAAGAGTGGGGCGACGAGTTCACTGCTAAGATGGGTGCGGAAGCTATCAAGGACCTACTAGGTTCTATGGATATGCACGCTGAAGCAGAACAAATGCGTGAAGAGTTAGAGACAACAAACTCTGAAACTAAGCGTAAGAAAGTAACTAAGCGTCTTAAGCTGGTAGAAGCGTTCATCGCATCGGGTAACAACCCTGAGTGGATGATCCTAACTGTACTTCCAGTACTTCCGCCAGATCTACGTCCTCTAGTACCTCTAGATGGCGGTCGCTTTGCGACTTCTGATCTTAACGATCTATACCGTCGTGTGATCAACCGTAACAACCGTTTGAAGCGTCTTCTAGAGCTAGCTGCTCCGGACATCATCGTACGTAACGAAAAACGTATGCTGCAAGAGTCTGTTGATGCGCTACTAGATAACGGTCGTCGTGGTCGTGCGATCACAGGTTCTAACAAGCGTCCTCTGAAATCTCTTGCTGATATGATCAAGGGTAAACAAGGTCGTTTCCGTCAGAACCTTCTAGGTAAACGTGTAGACTACTCTGGCCGTTCTGTAATCACAGTAGGTCCATACCTTCGTCTACACCAGTGTGGTCTTCCTAAGAAGATGGCACTTGAGCTATTCAAACCATTTATCTACAGCAAGCTAGAGACTCGTGGTCTTGCGACTACAATCAAAGCTGCTAAGAAAATGGTAGAGCGTGAAGAAGCGGTCGTTTGGGATATCCTAGACGAAGTAATCCGTGAACACCCAGTACTATTGAACCGTGCACCGACACTTCACCGTCTAGGTATCCAGGCGTTCGAACCAGTACTGATCGAAGGTAAAGCGATTCAGCTACACCCACTTGTTTGTGCAGCGTACAACGCGGACTTCGATGGTGACCAAATGGCGGTTCACGTACCTCTAACTCTAGAGGCACAGCTTGAAGCTCGTACTCTGATGATGTCGACAAACAACATTCTGTCGCCAGCGTCAGGTGATCCGATCATCGTACCTTCTCAGGACGTTGTATTGGGTCTGTACTACATGACTCGTGAAAAGATCAACGTGAAAGGTGAAGGCATGTACCTTTCTGGCCCAGAAGAGGCTGAGAAAGCATACCGCACTAAACAAGCTGAGCTTCACGCACGCGTTAAAGTACGTATTACAGAAACTGTTGTAGACGAAGATGGCAACAGCACTACAGAAACCAAGATGGTAGACACCACTGTTGGTCGTGCAATGCTATGGCAAATCGTGCCAGCTGGTCTACCGTACAGCATCGTTAACCAAAAGCTAGGTAAGAAGCAAATCTCTAACCTACTTAACGAGGCGTACCGTAAACTAGGTCTGAAAGACACAGTAATCTTCGCTGACCAAATCATGTACACAGGTTTCGCATACGCGGCACTTTCTGGTGTATCTGTTGGTATCGACGATATGGTTGTACCTGCAGCTAAGTACACTGAAATCGCAGAAGCGGAAGAAGAAGTACGTGAAATCCAGGAACAGTACCAATCAGGTCTTGTTACTGCGGGCGAACGCTACAACAAAGTTATCGATATCTGGGCATCGACCAACGACCGTGTTGCGAAAGCAATGATGGAAAACCTTTCATCTGAAACGGTAGTTAACCGTGACGGTGAAGAGGAACAGCAAGAGTCATTCAACAGCATCTATATGATGGCGGACTCGGGCGCTCGTGGTTCTGCAGCACAGATTCGTCAGCTTGCGGGTATGCGTGGTCTGATGGCGCGTCCAGATGGTTCAATCATCGAAACGCCGATCACAGCGAACTTTAAAGAAGGTCTAAACGTACTTCAGTACTTTATCTCAACGCACGGTGCTCGTAAGGGTCTTGCGGATACGGCACTGAAAACAGCGAACTCGGGTTACCTAACTCGTCGTCTAGTAGACGTTGCTCAAGACGTTGTTGTAACTGAACATGACTGTGGCACTCACGAAGGTGTCGACATGATGCCTCACATCGAGGGTGGTGATGTTAAAGTTGCACTTTCTGAGCTTGCTCTTGGTCGTGTTGTTGCTGAAGACGTACTAAAACCTGGCACTGAAGACGTTCTTATTCCACGTAACACCCTGATCGATGAGAAGTGGTGTCAAATCATGGAAGAGAACTCAGTAGACAGCATGAAAGTGCGCTCTGTAGTAACGTGTGATTCTGACTTCGGTTGTTGTGCACAATGTTACGGTCGTGACCTAGCACGTGGTCACCTAGTGAACCAAGGTGAAGCAGTGGGTGTTATTGCTGCTCAGTCTATCGGTGAGCCAGGTACACAGCTAACGATGCGTACGTTCCACATCGGTGGTGCGGCATCGACAGCAGCGGCAGAGAACAGTGTTCAAGTTAAGAACAACGGTTCTATCAAGCTACACAACGCTAAATCTGTATTGGCTGATGACGGTAAGATCGTTATCACTTCTCGTGCGACAGAGTTAACTATCGTTGATGAGTTTGGTCGTACTAAAGAGAAACACAAACTGCCTTACGGTACGCTACTAAGCAAAGGCGATGGTGATACAGTTCAAGCTGGCGAAACAGTTGCAAACTGGGAAGCGCACACACTACCTATCATTACTGAGGTAGCAGGTCGCATCCAGTTCGTAGATATGATCGACGGTGTAACAGTATCTCGTCAAACTGATGACCTAACTGGTCTATCTTCAAGCGAAGTAACTGACCCAGCAGCTCGCCCTTCAGCAGGTAAAGATATGCGTCCAGCTATCAAACTTGTTGACGAGCAAGGTAACGATGTAATGATCCCTGGTACTGATATGCCAGCTCACTACTTCCTACCTGGTAAAGCGATTGTGAACATCGAAGATGGCGCAGCAGTAGGTGTTGGTGCAACACTAGCACGTATTCCTCAGAAGTCTGGCGGTAACAAAGATATCACCGGTGGTCTTCCACGAGTTGCTGACCTATTTGAAGCACGTAAGCCGAAAGAGCCTGCAATCCTTGCTGAGCACACAGGTACTGTGAGCTTTGGTAAAGAGACGAAAGGTAAACGTCGCCTAGTGATCACACGTGAAAGCGGTGAAGCTTACGAAGAGATGATTCCTAAGCATCGTCAGTTGAACGTATTCGAAGGTGAAAAAGTTGAACGTGGTGATGTGATCGCAGATGGTCCAGAGTCTCCACATGACATCCTACGTCTACGTGGCGTACACGCGGTAACGCAGTACATTGCTAACGAAGTACAGGAAGTTTACCGTCTACAAGGCGTTAAGATTAACGATAAGCACATTGAAACTATCGTTCGTCAGATGCTACGTAAGTGTACTATTACTCACTCTGGTGACTCTGAGTTCCTACCTGGTGAACAGATTGAATACTCACAAGTTAAGATTGCTAACCGTAACCTAGAAGCTGAAGGCAAAGAGCCTGCACGTTTCGAACGTGAACTACTAGGTATTACTAAAGCATCTCTAGCGACTGAGTCGTTCATCTCTGCGGCATCGTTCCAGGAGACAACTCGCGTACTAACAGAAGCTGCGGTTTCTGGTAAGCGTGATGACCTACGTGGTCTGAAAGAGAACGTAATTGTTGGTCGTCTGATCCCAGCTGGTACTGGTTTCGCATACCACCAAGAGCGTCAAGCTAAACGTTCTGAAGCGCAAGATGGTCCTTCTGCTGAGCAAGCAACGGATAACCTAGCGGCACTTCTAAACGCTGGTTTCTCTTCTGAAGAGTAAGTCATATAACGAGTAATCGTTAAAGGCTTAAGAAAAAGGCACCTTCGGGTGCCTTTTTAGTTTTTTATACTGCTTTGTTCTTCCGGTGGGATTTTCGATAAAGCTAGAAACAAAAAAGACCGACGATGATCGTCAGTCTTTTCTCTCACTCTATTTCTAAATGTTTGCAAATACTAAGCCCCAGGTGGCATAGACAGGCTTTCTGCGATTTGCTGTATCAGATAGTCCTCGACTTCAAAGCGAGTCTCAAGAATTTCCCCAATGAGACACATATCAGAATCGAAATCATTTAATTCATCATCTTCAGTCACTTCTGAGTACTTATCGTTAAAGTTCAATAATGGTTCAGTCGTTAGAACAATTTGACCATAGGTTTGATTGATCTCATTAGTCACGACAAAGCCGGTTGCTTTCCAACGGTCCATAACCATGTCATAAATTTTAAAGTGGCCTTCGGAGATGTAATCAACGAGGTGCTGACAGAAATCCTGCAGTTCGGAAGGAGATGGGAGTTCAATAACATTGGTTTTCGAACAAGGTTGCAGCGCTGCAAGCTTACAATATTCAACAATCAGGGATTGTCGTGTCTCTAACCAGTGATCAATGACATCACTTGAGCCACCCCACTGGTCTTGTGTTTGTTTGAATTTTCTTAGCATGACCATGCCCTCATGATCTGATCGCCCATCGGCGAACGTATCCTTTGCAAAGCAAAGTTAGTAAAGTTATTACAAACTCTTGTCCTTACTAGAATTTAGAGTGCACATTTACTTAACGATAAACTCTAGTATGAAATTAGATTGCCAGTAAAATGAACGAACTTCAAGCAAAGGGATGGTGTAATGTTAAGAAAAGGTGATGTTAACCGCGCGATAAATGCATACTGGTGTGTTGTTGCAGGAAGTGAAATTTGGCTGGTGGATGGTGCTGTGCCCTTCGGGTCTGCAGAGCAGTTATCACTGCCAGTAACGAGTGCAAGACCCATTGGTGAGTATTCTGGTTCGCCCGTCATGTGGCTTAACTTGGCCGATTTAGAGCATGATCTACCTTTAGTATCCCTGCGTGACTGCCTGCATTTTCCTGAGCCATTATTTATGTTGTTAAGTAAAGCTGTGCAATATGGGCACATGACGCAAAGTTTGCGCTTTTGTCCACAGTGCGGAGGAAGAAACTTTCTTAATAATAACCAGTTAGCCATGCAGTGTGGTGAATGTCGCACCCTTCATTATCCTAGAATATTTCCGTGTATTATCGTTGCTGTACGTAAAGAAAATCAGATCTTATTAGCCCAACATCCAAGGCATCGAAATGGTATGTATACGGTTATTGCGGGTTTTCTAGAAGTCGGTGAGACATTAGAAGAGTGCGTGGCTCGAGAAATTCATGAAGAAACGGGAATTCTCGTTAAAAATATTCGTTACTTTGGCAGCCAGCCTTGGGCTTTCCCATCCAGTATGATGATGGGGTTTTTAGCTGATTATGAATCCGGAGAGTTAAGCCCAGACTACACTGAGCTGTCTGATGCACAATGGTTTGGTATCGACGAGATGCCGCCTGTTGCGCCTAAAGGAACGATTGCAAGAGCACTTATCGAACAAACGCTGAAAGATATAGACTCTAATTGTCTGATAAATAGATAAAAAAAACCCTCCGAGAGGGAGGGGGTAAGTAAGATGTCGTTATGAGATGCTGAGTACTAAGTACTCAGTTTATAATTGTAGTTTTCGCTAGCGAACAAATTTTTAACACTGATATCGATTGGGTGCAAATTAAGCATTGATTTAAAAGTTAATAACTTGATCCAGGTTGCAAAGCACACAGCTATTGGACTTAAATCAGTGATAGAATACCCCCTTTCACAGAAAGCCTAACAGTTGGAATTACGGAATGACTGAATTAAAAAATGATCGTTATCTGCGTGCGCTTTTAAAAGAGCCGGTAGATTACACGCCAGTATGGATGATGCGCCAGGCAGGTCGTTACCTACCAGAATACAAAGCGACTCGTGCAGAAGCGGGTGATTTCATGTCTTTGTGTCGAAATGCAGAATTAGCATCCGAAGTGACACTTCAACCATTACGCCGTTTTCCTCTTGATGCCGCGATCTTATTCTCGGACATCTTAACGATTCCAGATGCAATGGGGCTTGGTTTACGTTTTGCTGCGGGTGAAGGACCTGTTTTTGATAACCCAATTACATGCAAAGCCGACGTGGAAAAAATTGGTTTGCCAGATCCTGAAGGTGAACTGCAATACGTAATGAACGCAGTACGCCAGATCCGTAAAGACCTGAAGGGTGAAGTGCCGCTGATTGGTTTTTCTGGTAGTCCTTGGACTCTTGCGACGTATATGATCGAAGGTGGTAGCTCTAAAGCGTTTACCAAGATCAAGAAGATGATGTACGCGGAACCACAAACTCTGCACCTACTTCTAGATAAGCTGGCAGACAGCGTTATCGAGTACTTAAACGCGCAAATTAAAGCGGGTGCGCAATCGGTAATGGTATTTGACACATGGGGTGGCGTACTAACGCCTCGTGATTACAATCTGTTCTCACTGCAATACATGCACAAGATTGTAGATGGTCTGATTCGTGAAAACGACGGTCGTCGCGTGCCAGTCACACTGTTTACTAAGAATGGCGGCATGTGGCTTGAGCAAATCGCAGCTACGGGCTGTGATGCGGTTGGTCTAGACTGGACAATCAACATTGCTGACGCGAAAGCACGTATCGGTGATAAAGTGGCGCTGCAAGGTAATATGGACCCATCAATGCTTTACGCTTCACCAGAGCGCATCCGCGAAGAAGTAGCGGATATCCTAGAAGGATTTGGTGATACGGGGACTGGTCATGTGTTCAACCTAGGTCACGGTATCCACTTGGATGTACCGCCAGAAAACGCGGGCGTATTTGTGGATGCGGTACACGAGTTATCTAAGCCATACCACAAGTAAGTTAGATTTTTTTGAAATCAAATGCCGGCATTCAGTGCCGGTATTTTTTTGCCTAAAATTCAGTTTTTCTATCTGAGACTCAAGGCTGTACAGCTCTAGTAGTATTTGGCCTACTATGATCTAATTACTACTCTAGCTGTACACTAGATGTTAAAGTTTAATATAAACAAATACTTATGATTTCGGGTTTTATGTTCTAATTTTCTTGTACAGATAAGCAAGCAATTAGATCATAGGTAACCTAAAGCATCGAGTGAATGCGTTTTTTAAGGTATGGCACGACGTCAGATTCAAACCAAGGATTCTTCTTTAACCACAATGTATTGCGTGGAGATGGGTGAGGGAGCGGGATAAAGTCCGGTTCCCAATCTTGCCATTGCTGAACGGTTTGCGTGAGCGTCTTTGGTTTGTTGGTGAGATAGTACTGCTGCGAGTACTGACCAATTAGTAGAGTGAGCTCTATATTGGGCAGCTGCTCAAGAATCTTTTTATGCCAAGTGGGCGCACATTCTTTACGAGGCGGTAAATCACCAGAGTTCCCTTTGCCTGGATAACAGAATCCCATTGGGACAATGGCAATTTTATTTGGGTCGTAGAAAACGTCTTTGTCGATATCGAGCCATTGGCGTAATCGATCACCACTTGGGTCATTCCAAGGTATCGAGGTTTTGTGTACACGTGTGCCAGGGGCCTGACCGATGATTAGGATGCGTGCCCCTTTTGCGGCTTGTACGACAGGGTTTGCGCCCAAAGGTAAATTATCCGCGCATATCTGGCAGGCCCTCACTTGTTGCAATAGCTCGTCTAACGACATTCTCAGTAACCCTTTTCGAAATCCACTTGATAATTTAATGAAAACCCATCGCGCCAGCGTAGATAGTTGTCAGCAAAAATCTCGATGACTTGCTCGGGAAAACTCAGCGCAGCAATGTGTGGAGTGATGGTGACTTGCGGTAGTTTCCAAAACGGATGCTCTACCGATAACGGTTCTTGCTCAAACACATCTAAGAAGGCGTGTTCTACCCAACGGTTTTTCAGAGCGAAGAGCAACCCTGTCTCATCCAGTACGTCGCCACGACCTACGTTAAATAATAACGCCTGATTTAGTTGGCTGAGCGTTTGACGATTAAGTAACTGTCGCGTCTCAGGTGTACTTGGTAGAGTATTCACAACGATGTCGGCTTGCTCAAATGCCTTACTTAGTTCATTGATATGAAAGGTCTGATGAAACTCGCCGCCTGGAGTAGGGATACCTGTGCGGTTAATACCGATAGTTTTTATCCCCATTGCTTTAGCGGCGTTGCCCAGATAGCCCCCAATGCTACCGGTACCAAGAATTACCATGGTTTTACTTTTTAATGACGTGTACAGGTGAGGCTGCCATTGTTTGTTTTGTTGCTGCTGGTGGTATCGGGCAAAGTGGCGGTAATGGGCAATACTGTAACCCAAAACATATTCAGCAATCAGTGGACCAAAGATGCCTCGAACGTTAGTTAGAGTATAGTCCTGACGAAGGCTAGGGGATGTTAAGGCGTTGACACCAGCAAACGTGGATTGTACCCATTCAAGCTGTGAAAACTCGTCTAAGCTTTGTGATAGTAAGGGTGGATCCGCTAGTACGATCTGAGCGGCTTCTGGTTGGTCGGTGAGGCAAAGATCGGGCAGATTTTTCTCTGCCAGTAACGTTTTGTAGGTGTCGCGATGCTCTGAGAGCAGGAAAATCTGATTTGAATGCGGCATTAACTTTTTTCCCTGTGATGAATCAAGTACACTTTCGCTGTTTTTTTCTTCAATGATTGAGTGACTATGCTTAAGAATCCTCTTCAGGTTCGTTTAGAAAAACTAGAACCTTGGCAACAAATTACCTTTATGGCGTGTCTGTGTGAACGCATGTATCCAAACTATGCGATGTTTTGTGAGAATACAGAATTTGCTGACCCGCGTGCTTACCGAGCGATTCTTGATAGTGTATGGGAAATTTTGACAGTTAAGAACGCGAAAATTAACTTCGAACGCCAATTAGAGAAGTTAGAAGAATTGTTCCCAAGTGCGGATGAGTTCGATTTTTACGGCGTTTACCCAGCGATGGACGCGTGTCAGGGTTTGTCTACGTTACTGCATGGTCTATTGGATCGCGACTACCTTTTCGATTCAATGCTTAAAGTGAGCCAACAGTCGGTACAAACCGTTGCTGACCTAGAGCAAGCGCAAGGTGCAGAGCCAATCACCAACGACAACCAGAAAGAAAACGAAGCCGTATGTGAAGAGTGGGACGTCCAGTGGGCTATCTTCCGTCCGCTGCGTGAAGCGGTAGAACGTGACATCAGCTTGATTAAAGATTTGCGCGAAGAGCTACGTGAGGAAGGTGTGAGCAACATCGGTATTGCACTTTAATCGTTGAATAAATAGAAAAAGGCATCCTAACTGGATGCCTTTTTTTGTGCGTTTAAGCTGTTATACCTAGAGCTGATTACGATTCTTTCGAGTCAGGTTTCGGTGGCTCTTGAGCTTCTGGCTCTTTATCCTGCTTCTCCAGCTCGTTATCTTCTTCATCGTCATCGCGGCTTTCGATTACGCCGTGCATTTCTTTCCAGCTTTCCCAGCGTTGGTAAGCCAGCTCCTGCATGTCAGTGCTTTTATCTGCTTCGTCGATGATCTCCTCGCCTACGAGGTGTTCAAAAATATCTTCCAACGTTACCAAACCTAGCACGGTACCGTATTCATCAACAACAAGTGCCAGCTGTAAGCGATGAGTCATCATCTGGTCGAATACTTTAGGTAAAGTGGTATTGTTTAGCACCACTTGAATTGGGCGCATGATTGCTCCCAACTGTTTCTGTCCACAACCTGATTGTTGTAGTTTGAACAACTCAAGGCGATGCACAAAACCAATGATGTTATCTTTCTGTTCGCTGTAAACCAATGGGCGTGAGAAAGGCGTATCTTTGTGTTTTTCTAGGAACTCATTGATGGTCATTGTGGCATCGACACGGAATACTACTGGTCGTGGCGTCATAACCTGCGTTACGGGTACATCTTGGATGCCAAGCAAGTTGCTTAAGATTTTTGATTCACCCTCGGCAAATTCACCGCTTTCACGTGCCAGAATCGCCATTGCAGACAGCTCATCACGCATCTTTGGAGCTTCGTGGTTACGAGCAAGACGCTTGGTGATTTGCTCTGAGAACCAAACAAAGGGTGTAAGCGCCCATACCATCCAACGCAATGCGACCGCGGCAGTGGGTGCCAACTGACGCCAGTAGGTCGCGCCAATCGTCTTCGGTACGATTTCTGAAAGCACTAAGATCGCCAATGTCAGCACTGCCGAAAAGATACCTAATGCTTCGCTACCAAATACAACTGCAGCTTGTGCACCAGCAGTGGCCGCGCCGATCGTGTGAGCGATGGTGTTTAAAGTCAGAATAGATGCCAGTGGTCGGTCGATATCTGATTTCAGCTTAGCCAATTGCCCAGCTGCGGGATGCCCCTGTTGATTGAGCTGCGCAATGTAGCTCGGACTGATACTCAGCAGTACCGCCTCCAGCACCGAACAGATAAACGAAATGCCGATTGCAATAGAGATATAAATGGATAACAGCAGCATAGTTGCCCTTGAATGTAGTTTGATAGTGGTTATTTGCAGCTATTATAACCGCAAAAGTGACTTATAAATTGGTCCAAATACCTTGGAAAGCAAGGGTTTTCAGGGGGTATGTGGTAACAAATTGTGAGTTATTACTCATATTATGGCTAAAAGTACGTCAGAAAATCGAAAGATCGCTTACAAACCTTTGCCAGATGGGGCATTTATGTTTTAGAGTGAGACGAATTCGATAACCTATGAGAAGGGAAACCTAATGAACAAGACCCAATTAATCGACTTTATCGCAGAGAAAGCAGACCTATCAAAAGCACAAGCAAAAGCTGCTCTTGAAGCGACTCTTGATGGTGTAACTGGCGCACTTAAAGAGGGTGACCAAGTTCAACTAATTGGTTTTGGTACATTCAAAGTAAACCACCGCGCTGCACGTACTGGTCGTAACCCTAAGACTGGTGACGAGATTCAAATCGCAGCAGCTAACGTACCAGCATTCGTAGCAGGTAAAGCGCTGAAAGAATCAGTAAACTAAGTTAGAATGCACCGAGGTATCCTGCCTCGGTGCAATTTCATGAAAAAACATCTACTCACTTCACTTCTCCTATCTAGCCTTACCCTTTTTGGCTGTTCATCGGTTGAAACTCCTAATTTAGAACAATTCACGCATTTTTCTGGTGGTAAAGTTGCGGGAGATGCTAGCAGCTTGTACTGGATGACAGAGAAACTCACTCGTGTGAGTACGGCGGCTGATTATGTGACTATGGGGGACAATGGTTGGTTCAAGAGTGATTATCGCTGGGATGAAGGTGAGTTGCGAGAGTTGATTCGAAAAGGCGAGCAAGTTGATACCAAACAAGAGTTGGTGCCTTTTCAAATCCACATCCGTTTCAATAAAGATGGCGAAGCGGTTTACCAAAAATATCGTGTTAACCGTAAAGTCTTACCACTTCAGCATGACCAATTAGAGCGCTACAAAGCAGAAGCGAATGACGTAGTGGCATCGGTTAAGGCGCAGTCTCGTAACAATCAGAGCCTTATTCAAGGTTATTGGAATGGTCAATCGTTTGAAACCTGCAAAGGTAAGGTGTTCTCGACGCTCGAGTTTAATCAGACGTTGCCAAAATTTATTATCGAGCGTCTCTCATCGGTAGACAGTTATGTGGCTTTTGTCGGCAAGCAGTCACGAAACAAAGCAATGGTCGATGAACTGTTGATGCTCAATGACGATGACTTTGATTGTGTTTCTCGGCCAACGTTGATCTCTGAATAAACATTGCTTCGAATTCTGTCGAACAAGAACAATAAAAAAGGCGCTGAGTGCGCCTTTTGTTTTTTAGCCAACTCATGTTGTTTTTATTTTTCTTGCTCACGTGCAATTGCACGGTAGCCGATGTCGTTGCGATGGAACATGCCATCCCAACGGATCTGTTTTGCAAGCTCGTAAGCACGCTGCTGCGCTTCTGATACACTGTTGCCAAGTGCGGTTGCACAAAGAACACGACCACCGTTTGTCACGATGTCGCCATCTTTGTTATCTGTACCAGCATGGAAGACTTTTTCGCCTTCAATTTCAACTTGTGGCAGACCCGAAATTACGTCGCCTTTGTTGTATGCAGCTGGGTAACCACCGGCTGCTAACACGATACCAATCGATGCTCGTGGATCCCACTTCGATTCCGCTTGATCCAGTTTCTCGTCGATTGCCGCTAGGCACAGATCAACAAGATCCGATTCCATGCGCATCATGATAGGTTGTGTCTCAGGATCACCGAAGCGGCAGTTGTACTCGATTACTTTCGGAGTGCCGTCTTTGTCGATCATCAGACCCGCGTATAGGAAACCAGTGTAAGGGTTACCTTCAGAGGCCATGCCACGTACTGTTGGGTAAATCACTTCTTCCATGATGCGGTTGTGGATTTCTTGTGTCACCACTGGAGCTGGAGAGTATGCTCCCATGCCACCGGTGTTAGGACCCGTATCTTTGTCGCCTACGCGTTTGTGGTCTTGGCTGGTGGCCATTGGCAGAACGTTCTCACCATCCACCATCACGATGAAGCTTGCTTCTTCACCATCTAGGAACTCTTCGATAACGACACGACTACCAGCATCACCAAATGCGTTGCCTGCTAGCATGTCTTTGATTGCGTCCTCAGCTTCTTCTAGCGTCATTGCCACAATCACGCCTTTACCAGCTGCAAGGCCGTCGGCTTTCACCACGATCGGTGCACCTTGCTCACGCACGTAAGCCAGTGCAGGCTCGATTTCAGTGAAATTCGCGTAGGCACCCGTTGGAATTTGGTGACGAGCAAGGAAGTCTTTGGTAAACGCTTTAGAGCCTTCAAGTTGCGCTGCGGCTTGGGTAGGACCAAAGATTGGTAAGCCCGCTTCGCGGAACGCATCAACCACACCAATAACCAATGGTGCTTCTGGGCCAACGATAGTCAGTTCAATCGCCTTCTCTTTGGCGAAAGCAACAAGGCCAGTGATGTCTTCTACATCGATGTTTACGTTCTCTAGTTTTGGCTCTAGTGCTGTACCTGCGTTGCCTGGAGCAATGAAAATAGTCTCAACATTTGGGTTTTGCGCTGCTTTCCAGCCTAGCGCATGTTCACGACCGCCTGAACCAATGATTAAAACTCGCATATGAAAATCCTTAATCTTATAAATACCGTTTGCTCAAACTCAGATATTTCGCAAAGACCTGAGTATGGCCTCTCTAATTCAGTGGGACGAGGACAAGGCGACAAGTGAACTTATTCCTATGAGCATAGTATGCTATGTGATTAGGATAAGTGAACGCCGTCAACGCAGTTATCGTCCCAGTGAAGACGAGAGGATTAGTGGCGGAAGTGACGCATACCGGTAAAGATCATCGCCATGCCGTGTTCGTCTGCTGCTGCAATAACTTCGTCATCACGCATAGAACCACCTGGTTGGATAACACACTTGATGCCCGCTTCTGCAGCCGCGTCGATGCCGTCACGGAATGGGAAGAATGCATCTGATGCCATTACACAACCTTCAACCTGTAGACCTTCGTCTGCAGCTTTGATGCCTGCGATTTTCGCAGAGTAAACGCGGCTCATTTGGCCAGCACCTACACCGATAGTCATGTCGCTTTTCGAGTAAACGATCGCGTTAGATTTCACGTATTTCGCTACTTTCCAGCAGAACAGTGCATCTTTTAGCTCTTCTTCTGTTGGCTGGCGCTTAGAAACCACTTTTAGGTCGTCTAGGCTTACCATGCCTTGGTCGCGGTCTTGAACCAGTAGACCGCCATTCACGCGTTTCACGTCAAAGCCAGTTGTCTTCGTTGTCCATTCGCCACACTCAAGTAGACGTACGTTCTTCTTCGCGGCAACCACTTCAATCGCTTCAGCAGAAACAGAAGGTGCGATGATCACTTCAACGAATTGACGCTCAACAATAGCGGTTGCTGTTTCAGCATCCAGTTCTTGGTTGAATGCAATGATGCCGCCGAATGCAGATGTTGGGTCAGTTTGGTAAGCACGGTTGTACGCTTCTAGGATGTCTTTACCTAGAGCAACACCGCATGGGTTTGCGTGTTTTACGATTACACATGCTGGCTCGTTGAACTCTTTCACACATTCAAGCGCTGCGTCCGTGTCTGCGATGTTGTTGTAAGAAAGGGCTTTACCTTGGATTTGGCGAGCAGTAGAAACGGATGCTTCTTGTGGGTTTGCTTCAACGTAGAATGCGGCTGCTTGGTGGCTGTTCTCACCGTAGCGCATGTCTTGCTTCTTCTCGAACTGTTGGTTGAACGTACGAGGGAATTTGCTCTCTTCATCACCGTCTTTGTTCTCACCGTAAGATGGAACCATAGTGCCGAAGTAGTTTGCGATCATGCCGTCGTAAGATGCTGTGTGCTCGAATGCTGCGATAGCTAGGTCGAAACGAGTTTCGAGAGTGAGAGATTTGTCGTTTGCGTCCATCTCTGTAATTACGCGGCCGTAATCACCTGCATTAACAACGATAGTCACGTCTTTGTGGTTTTTCGCTGCAGAACGAACCATTGTTGGGCCGCCGATATCGATGTTTTCAACAGCGTCGGCTAGTGTACAGCCTTCTTTGGCAACGGTTTCTGCGAATGGGTATAGGTTTACGACAACCATATCGATAGGGTTGATGCCGTGCTTTTCCATCACGTCATCATCTTGGCCACGACGACCAAGCACACCACCGTGAACTTTTGGGTGAAGCGTTTTAACGCGGCCGTCCATCATTTCTGGGAAACCAGTGTAGTCAGAGACTTCGGTTACGGCGATGCCTTGTTCGGCAAGTAGGCGAGCTGTACCACCAGTAGATAGGATATCGACACCGCGCTCAGCAAGAGCTTGCGCAAACTCAACAATACCTGTTTTGTCTGATACGCTGATAAGCGCACGGCGAATAGGACGAGCGTTATTCATGCTTCCATTTTCCTCAAATTCACGGAGTTAAAGATGTTTGCCAAAAATGAACTTGTTTTTACCTCTTGGGGTAAAATATTGGCCAGTTTTGGTAAAGACCTTTGCAGGGTGTTTTCTGGTTAGAAAACAGTCTCCACATTTGATGGCGCGTATTCTAACCAATTTATTACAAAAAAGCTCGCGCAATCGTTTGGCATCTCAAAAATAATTGCAAAAAAGTCGTTCTTTAGCTTTAAAAGTAACGAGATAGTTAATAGGGAAAGTTATGTTTCAGATAGGTGAACTGGCAAAACGTTGTGGTGTGACTGCCGATACATTGCGTTTCTACGAGAAAAACGCGCTAATAAAACCCGCAGGACGAAGTGAGTCAGGCTATCGCTTGTATGATGAAGAGAATCAAAAGCAGGTGCACTTTATCCTCAAAGGTAAAGATCTTGGCTTGAGTCTGGATGAAATTAAAGACCTGTTAGAAATTAAGTTAGAAGCGACAGAACACAGCTGTGCAGAGGTAAAAGCCATTACTTCTGCCAAGTTAGAGCTGATTGATGGGAAAATTAACGAGCTGACGAAAATTCGCCGAGCGTTAAAGAAGATTAATGATGCTTGTTGTGGTCATACAGACGATGACGCCACACATTGCTCTATCCTTGCCGCACTTGAGTAGTCTCATTCTTGCATCACTTAACTTAAGTTTGCATTTTTGGCGACTTGCTTTTCTAGGTACATGCTGCTTTCCCACCTATAATCTTGCCTTTAGTTACTTGTAGGAATCGACCATTGTCTGATTCCTAGCGTAACGCTGTCTGTAGATACGAGAGTTTTCATACATGGTTGGAGTCTATTTTCAAATCAATGACTGGGTTTTGAGCGTTGATGAAAATAAGCTGTATCGACAAGATAGGGAAGTTACTGTTGAGCCACGCTTAATTAATCTTTTGCACTTCTTAGCGGAGCATGCGAATGAGGTGTTCAACCGCGAGGAATTGATTCAGTACGTTTGGGCTGGAGCGATTGTGACCGATCAAGTGGTGACTCAATCCATCTTTGAGTTGCGTAAGCTACTACGTGACGGTCGAGAGGAAAATACCAACTACGTTATCACGGTGCCCAAGCGTGGCTATAAGCTGGTAGCGAACGTGGTTACTATGACGCATGAAGAGTTTGTCACAAGTCGGCAAAATGAAGAGATCCCACCTTCTGTTGAAGAATCGGAAGAGGATTGTCTACCTATAGCACCAGCCGTTACCTTTCCTGCCGGTCCTCTAACTCGCGCAGTCTGTGAGATGTCAAAAGAGAAAAAAGCACCTCAGAGCAAAAACAAAATCAGCCCTTGGCGATTGGGAATTATGAACTTCATCTGGATCAGTATGTTGGTCGTAGTGATGGGCGTGTTTACCTACAAGCAGTCGGAAGTGCGTATTACCCAAGCCATCGATACCCATCTGATTGAGTTCAAGTTTCAAGATAATTTTACGAATGAAGGATTAAGCTACGATTTGGCAGACGGATTCGCCCAAAAGTTGATGTCCGACATTGCTCAAGTCAGTGATTACCGAGTCATGCTAAAGAAGGCGTCGTTTACTTCTGGTATTGTGCCTGGTAAATCGGTTGTGGTGAGAGTTCGTGAGAATGACGGTGGCAGCTTTTTAGAGGTGGAATATCGCAATAACTCATCTGAGAAAGTGTTGTTTAGTCGTCAATACGCGTTAACCAGTAGTCATTTAAAGACAGTGCTTCAACAAGCGTCGTTGGATTTGATGCAAGTGCTGAAAGTATCGGATGCCAAATTGAAATCTACGATGCTGGTGGCGGGAATGCCAATGAATCCCGACGCGTTGGAGTTGTTTGTTCAGGCTAACCATTACCTTAATGTCTCTGATACTAAACAATTCCGCCAAGGTATCGACTTGATGGAAAACATTTTAGAAATCGAGCCGGATAATGCTTACGTTCAAGCTGAGTTGTTGATTGCTTACCATGTACAAAAGGCACTTGATTTCTCACAGGAGTTGAAGAAAGGGCGAATGCAGCAGCTCAGTGAAGCACTAGAGACTAATGTGAAAATGATGGTGGGACCAATTCAACCGCGAATTTATGAAGCTTTAGCACTGCACGAAACCATCATTGGTGACATGGCGTTAGCCAAGCGGCATCTCGGACAGGCATTGAGGTTACGTGATTCAGTGCTTTCCTATGTGATTCGCGGTAAGCACGCCGAATTGGATGGTGATCTGGATTTAGCCAGTGAGTCTTACAGTGAAGCTTTCTATATTGATACGTCGGTTGAGACGTACCTGCTGTGCGAAAACTTGGTCTTCCCAAGTAACATGAAGGCGATTGATTACGCCATGTATCGCGCCGTTCACCCTTCTGTCGTTCGAATGCTTTAATTCTCTCGGACTCAACGTCAGTCTAATGCTAGCCCCTCATTTCGGTGAGGGGCTTTTTTGTCGCTGCCGAAAAGTGAAAAGGGTGAGGCGGTGGGGCAATGACTTACGAAGGAGCTAACAACGCAAGCTTGCAATGGGAATACATACCCGCTTCTCTATCTCTATTGATTGTATGAAGTGTCTGGCTGAGTTATGTGGCGAGAATGATTTTGATGCTTTCTTGCAGGCGAGATGAATATTGATGTGGGTCAAAAAGCGCGATCAGGGAGAGATTTATGGAATCAACACTTCAGGGAATTAACCCTTCGGGATGGGGAAGTTGATAGAGGTTGATAACTTTTATCGCGATGACCAACGAGTTGATGAGAGTTTATCTATCGGTAGAAGGTTTGATGTTTTTCTTATAACTGTATGAATAATATAGTTTTATATTTTTGTGTTTATCATGTTTATCTCAACTTGATGTTGATGAACTAATCATTTTATTGATAACACCAAGTTTATTTTTTTCCCGATTTTTGGGCGTAGTCTTCACTTCGAAATTTAGCGAGGTCGAGAAGGTTCCTCCTCATAGCATCTCGCTAATAACCATTCAGTTTGAGTCATGTTGACTCGAGTAGAATAGATTTGGAGATGTTATGTCATCGAATGCGAAAAAAATCGGCCTTATTGCCTGTACGGGTGTCGTAGCCGGTAACATGATGGGTAGTGGTATTGCACTATTACCTTCTAGTCTTGCCTCTGTAGGCTCTGTTTCAATCTTCAGTTGGCTGATCTGTTTGGTCGGTGCACTGAGTCTGGCGTTCGTTTACGCTCGTCTGGCAACCAAAAACCCACAAGAAGGTGGTCCTATCGCTTATGCTGGCGAAGTGTCTCCGGTATTTGGTTTCCAAACGGGCGTTCTTTATTACCACGCGAACTGGATTGGTAACCTGGCTATTGCCATTACAGGTGTTTCTTACCTTTCAGTATTCTTCCCTGTGCTTAATAACCCAATTCCAGCAGGTATTGCGACGATTGCATCGGTATGGATCTTCACTTTCGTCAACCTACTTGGTGGTAGCTGGGTAAGCCGTCTATGTACGCTTGGTTTAGTTCTTATCCTTATCCCAGTTGTTGGTACAGCTGCATTTGGTTGGACGCACTTCGATACTGCGCTTTACAGCCAAAACTGGAACGTATCAGCAGGCACTGACAGCCACGCGGTAGTAACAGCGGTTCTTATCTGTCTATGGTCATTCGTAGGTGTGGAATCAGCAGCGGTATCGACGGGTATGGTAGAAAACCCTAAACGTACTGTACCACTAGCAACTATGTTAGGTACTGGTATCGCAGGTGTGATTTACATCCTATCAACTCAAATGATCAGCGGCATGTTCCCAGCGTCAGAAGTTGCGGCATCAGGTGCGCCATTTGCATTGGCAACCACTGAGCTATTCGGTAGCTGGACTGCACCATTCGTATCAGCATTCACAGCACTAGCATGTTTCACTTCGCTAGGTTCTTGGATGATGCTGGTGGGCGAGGCTGGTAAACGTGCAGCAAGCGATGGCAACTTCCCTAAAATCTACGGCGAAACTGACAAAAACGGTGTGCCTAAGAAAGGTCTAATCCTTGCGTCAATCAAGATGACTGCACTGATGGTTGTACTGATGTTCTTCAGCTCTAAAACAGCACACGCATCAGACCTGTTCAACCAGCTAACGACTGACGCAGTTCTACTAACAATGCTGCCTTACTTCTACTCAAGCATTAACTTGATTCGCTTCGAAGGTATGACAACACGCAACGGCTTCGTAATGCTGTTCTCTGGTGTGGCTTGTCTGTTCTGCTTCATCGCACTAGCAGGTGCAGAGGGCGGTACGCTAACAGCAACCTTCATCGTGTCTCTAGTTATCTTGATGTTCTACAGCAAAAAAGCAGGTCTTGCTCAGTACGTGAAAATGCACGCTGAAGACATGCCTGCCCAAGCAAGCAACTAATCCCCAAAACGCTGGCACTACGGTGCCAGCCCATAAAACCCAAATTCACGCGGCGCTCACCTTACTCATTGCCTGTAAATGGCAAAGAGCGCCCTCATTCGCCTTGGAGATGTCCAAATGAATATATTCGCTATCTTGAACCACATGGGTGTGTTCTTTAAAGAAGAGCCAGTTCGTCAACTTCACGCTGCTCTTGAGAAAGCGGGCTACGAAGTGGTTTACCCAGTAGATGATAAAGACTTGATCAAAATGATTGAGATGAACCCACGCATTTGCGGTGTGTTGTTCGACTGGGATAAATACTCACTTGAGCTATGTGAACGTATCAGCCAAATCAACGAAAAACTGCCTGTTCACGCATTTGCTAACGAACAGTCTACTCTAGACATTTCACTAACAGACCTACGTCTAAACGTGAGCTTCTTCGAGTACGCTTTAGGTATGGCTGACGACATCGCTATCAAAATCAACCAAGCGACTGAGGCATACAAAGATGCCATCATGCCTCCATTCACTAAAGCGCTATTCAAATACGTAGAAGAAGGTAAATACACCTTCTGTACTCCAGGTCACATGGGCGGTACTGCATTCCAGAAAAGCCCTGCTGGTAGCATCTTCTACGATTTTTACGGTCCAAACACATTCAAAGCGGACGTATCAATCTCAATGCCTGAGCTAGGTTCTCTACTAGACCACTCAGGTCCACATAAAGATGCAGAAGAATACATCGCACGTACATTTAATGCAGACAGCTCGTACATCGTAACTAACGGTACGTCTACATCGAACAAAATCGTTGGCATGTACTCAGCACCTGCGGGCAGCACAGTACTGATTGACCGTAACTGTCACAAATCTCTGACTCACCTAATGATGATGAGCGACGTGACACCAATCTACTTCCGCCCAACTCGTAACGCATACGGTATCCTTGGTGGTATTCCACAAAGCGAATTCAGCCGCGATGTCATTGCAGAGAAAGTGGCGAAAACACCAGGTGCAACAGCACCAACTTACGCAGTAGTGACTAACTCAACTTACGATGGCTTGCTGTACAACACACAATTCATCAAAGAGTCGCTAGATTGTAAACACATTCACTTCGACAGTGCTTGGGTGCCTTACACTAACTTCAACCCAATTTACGAAGGTAAATGTGGTATGAGTGGTGAAGCGATGCCAGGCAAAGTGTTCTACGAAACACAATCAACACACAAACTGTTGGCAGCGTTCTCACAAGCTTCAATGATTCACGTGAAAGGTGACTTTGATAAAGAATCTTTCAACGAAGCATTCATGATGCACACTTCAACTTCACCTCAGTACGGCATTGTTGCTTCTACTGAAACTGCAGCGGCAATGATGCGCGGCAACACTGGTAAGAAGTTAATGCAAGACTCTATCGATCGCGCAATCCGCTTCCGTAAAGAGATCAAACGTCTAGAAGCAGAAAGCGACAGCTGGTTCTTCGATGTATGGCAACCAGAAAACATCGATACCACAGAATGTTGGAAACTAGACCCTAGCGATACATGGCACGGCTTCAAGAACATGGATGACAACCACATGTATCTTGACCCAATCAAAGTAACGCTATTGACTCCAGGGATGAATAAAGAAGGCGAATTAGAGGAATCAGGTATTCCTGCTTCGCTGGTGGCTAAATTCCTAGACGAGCGCGGCATCGTGGTAGAGAAAACAGGTCCATACAACTTGTTGTTCCTATTCTCAATCGGTATCGACAAATCAAAAGCAATGCAATTGCTACGCGGCCTAACTGAATTTAAACGTGGCTACGACTTGAACCTAACCATCAAGAGCTTCCTACCTTCACTATACAACGAAGACCCAAGCTTCTATGAAGGCATGCGCGTTCAAGAACTAGCACAAGCAATTCACGACCTAACTAAGAAATACAACCTACCAGAGCTAATGTATAAAGCGTTCGATGTTCTTCCAGAAATGAAAGTAACACCACACGCAGCATGGCAAGAAGAGCTTCGCGGTAACGTAGAAGAAATTAAACTGGAAGAAATGGTTGGTCGCGTAAGTGCGAACATGATCCTTCCTTACCCTCCAGGTGTGCCACTAGTACTTCCTGGTGAAATGGTGACTCAAGAGTCTCGCCCAGTGCTGGACTTCCTAGAGATGCTTTGTGAGATCGGTGCGCATTACCCTGGTTTCGAAACCGACATCCACGGTCTGTACCAACAAAAAGATGGTAGCTACACCGTAAAAGTATTGAAGAACTAAGTTCCTCTCGAAGATGACGCCATTGGGAATGCAAGCATGCTCCACTCTTACGAGCTCAATGTGTCATCGAACAACCACGACATTTAGATATACCCCTAGCTAATCTGTCGTAAAAGAGAAGGGCAAGGATGCTCTGATCTTTTCTTCTATATAGAAGAAGCAATTTCCAAGACTTCACCTGAAGTACCCCAAGTAAAAAGCAAAGACCAAAGAGCGGTTCGTCATCGTTCTGCTCTTTTTTTATCTTTTATACAGCAGGACGAAGAGAAAAAGCGCGTTGAGTGAAGATCATTTGCTTCAATTGCATCAAATTTGAAGATCGTAATTCAGGTAGAAACGCCCTTTTTCTTGAGGAAAGATCCTTTTAAATGAGAGAAAATAGCCAAGATCGCTTTGTATATACACAAAGTGATTGCTATTTGTTCGGTTGAAAGTTTTTTTGCAAAAAACGCTTGTACTAATTTCTCAACTCCCTATACTGCGCATCCACCGACACGGAGTGAGACGAAAGTCACACAGCGAGTCGGAATTGAGAGAAAAGAAATTTGAAAAAAATGCTTGACTCTCTCACGGTGTGAAGTAAGATACGCACCCCTAACGACGAGCAACTAAGTTGCTGAAAATGTTAGAAAAGCTCTTTAAAAATAAGAACCTATCAATCTGTGTGGGCACTCGTTGATGATAATCCAATTCGATACTTCGGTATCAAATTAGGTTTCAATGAAGCGAAGTGACCATTGAATCTTCGGATTCAGCACAGTCAATTCAAACATTACTTTATGTAATGTTCAGTATTCATTGAGCCGAACAAAATCTTAAATTGAAGAGTTTGATCATGGCTCAGATTGAACGCT
>NZ_JAWOUY010000036.1:0-24302 GCF_033339635.1 Vibrio sp. 2092
GATTAAAGATAATGGTTAATCCTATGAATTTAAAGGAAAAAGGTAGAAATTATGAGTAGAGGTTCGGTGAACAAAGTAATCCTGGTCGGTAATCTCGGTTCTGACCCGGAAATTCGCTACATGCCAAGCGGCACTGCCGTTGCCAACTTCAACGTTGCAACAACGGATACGTGGCGCGATAAGCAGTCTGGCGAGCAAAGAGAGCATACTGAGTGGCACCGTATTGTGCTTAAAGGTCGTTTGGCGGAAGTCGCTGGTGAGTACCTGAAAAAGGGCTCCCAAGTCTATCTCGAAGGGAGCAACCGCACCCGGAAGTGGACTGACAGCCAACAAATCGAGCGCTACACCACCGAAGTACACTGCGTTGAAATGCAGATGCTTGGTGGTCGTGGAAATGCACCTCAGGACAACTCTCAACGTGCAGCGCCCCAAAAAGGGCAACGTACAGGAGCCGGTACGCAATCTGCTCCTGTGCAGCAATCAGCACCGCAAGGTGGTATGGGCGGAGGCTATGGTCCCGCTCCTGATGGCTGGGATGATGACATCCCGTTCATGCGGCTGCACCACTTGGCTGGCGGGTAACACCGCCAACTCTTACTAAACCCCACGGGGGCACTCATGCCCCGAGGGGGTCATGGTGTCCTCAAACCGTTCATTCGTGAATTGGAGAAACACCATGTCTGATAACAAATCTCTTGTAACCCGTATCGCAAGCCGGTTTGGCGTGGACACCCGAAAGTTCTATGAAACTTTGAAGGCGACCGCATTCAAGCAGCGAGATGGAAGTGCCCCGACCGATGAGCAGATGATGACGCTCCTGATCGTGGCTGAACAGTACGGTTTGAACCCTTTCACTCGGGAAATCTATGCGTTTCCTGACAAGCAAAATGGGATCATTCCGGTAGTAGGTGTTGATGGTTGGAGCCGCATCATCAACGAGCATCCCCAGTATGATGGCGTCGAGTTCGTGTATTCGGACAAGATGGTCAGAATGCAGGGGGCGAAAGTTGACTGCCCTGAGTGGATTGAATGCGTGATTTACCGTAAGGACAGATCTCGCCCTATCCGCATCAAGGAGTTCATTGATGAGGTGTACCGTGAACCGTTTCAGGGTCAAGGTCGCAATGGTGCTTACACTGTTGATGGCCCCTGGCAAACGCACACCAAGCGTCAACTCCGGCACAAGTCGCTGATCCAGTGTTCTCGTGTCGCATTTGGTTTCTCTGGTATTTATGACCAGGATGAAGCTGAACGCATCCGTGAAATGGAGCAGGCATCGGCCATTAACCCGGCTATTGCCAATCTCCCTTCACCATCTCAAGTTCAAAGCCAAGAGCCTTTGGCTATTGAGCACAAAGAGCTTGACCCGATCCTAACCAAACTCGCAAATCGCGCCATTGCTGAAAACGCATGGTCTGCGGCGCATGAGTATGTGAAGGGACGGTATGAAGGTTCGGAACTGCAATATGCGACTCAATTCCTTCGTGACAAGGAGATGGATCAAATGGAGCCTCCGAAACCTGACTACCAGGAAGCGCACGAGCAAGAGTCCGCCGCTGGTGGTTCTGCAAATGCTGAACCTGGTGCCGAAGAAATGCCGCCTTTGAGTGACGAGGACATGATCCCTGTTACAGAAGAGGAGGGCGCGGAAGGCAGTTACTACTAACCCCAACGGGGGGGACTCCCCCGCTGGGGGAGATCTCCCTCCTAACCATTGGAGAGAGGTCCATGAAAATAGTCAACCTATCGCAACGCGAGGAAGATTGGCTTGATTGGCGGCGTCAAGGTGTAACAGCCACTGACGCCGCTATCCTGCTCAATCGGTCTCCGTACAAAACACGATGGAGACTGTGGGCCGAGAAGACTGGGTATGCGCGTGAAGTCGATCTGAGTCTTAATCCGCTGGTTCGCCGGGGGATAGAAAACGAAGATGCTGCAAGACGCGCTTTCGAGGAGAAGTATGATGACATGCTGCTCCCCGCCTGTGTCGAATCGGTTCAATACCCGCTCATGAGGGCCTCCCTGGATGGCCTGAGAGATAACGGGGAGCCCGTCGAGCTGAAAAGCCCGAGTGCGACTGTCTGGGAAGATGTTTGTGCTGAGAAAGCAAACAGCAAGGCATACCAGCTTTATTACCCGCAGGTGCAACACCAGCTCCTGGTAACGGGGGCCAAGCAAGGCTGGTTAGTCTTCTACTTTGAAGGTCAGATTCAGGAGTTTCCAATACTCCGAGACGAAGCCATGATTCAAGAAATCTTGGCCGAGGCTAAAAAGTTCTGGCAACAGGTAGTAGACAAGAAGGAGCCCGACAAAGATCCAGAGAGAGACCTGTACATACCGCAAGGTGAAGAGGTCAACCGTTGGATTGCTGCTGCTGAGGAATACCGCCTCTATGATGCAGAGATTCAGGAGCTGAAACAGCGACTGTCTGAGCTTCAAGAAAGGCAAAAGCCTCATCTCGACACCATGAAGTCCCTCATGGGGGAATACTTCCATGCCGACTACTGCGGTGTGATGGTAACGAGATACAAAGCGGCTGGCCGGGTAGACTACAAAAAGCTGTTGGCTGATAAGGCGTCAGGCGTGAAGCCTGAGGATGTTGACCAGTACAGAGAGAAGTCATCAGAGCGGTGCCGTGTAACGGTTACTGGCTCTGTGAAGCCACGGTACATTGTTGATGAGGACGTGCTTGCTCCTCTTGATGATTTGCCGGAAGAAGTAGAGACGTTCTACTGGTGAGTGGGGGATTTTCCCCCGCTTTCCCTTGGGGATTCTGGGAGTCTCCAACGGAAAGCAAGATTTTGTTCTCTTCGGAGAGCGAAAAGTGCGATAGCTGGTCGCCAAAAACAAACAGCAAATTAACGTTAATTTACTAGCCCAACCGGGCGCATCCGCCCGGTTCGGGACGTGGTGCGCCCCCAACTTTTTGGAGTGCATCATGACTAAAGTGAACCATCTACAAAGCCTCTGTGTTATCCACGTAGACTTTGACATCTGGAGTGGACAAACCCGTTTGTCTGCATCTGATCTCAAGCTGGGCGAGGGTGGTGAAATTCCACCTGAGAAAGTAGCTCAACTGGGAAGTAAGAAGATCTGTGATCCGGCTAAGCTGAAAGGCTTTCATCGCCTGAAAACAGAAACTCGTCGCCTCCTGCTGAAATTCGGTATGCCGTTCATGAACGGATTTGCCGTACCCGTCAGCAAGACCGATGAAATCTGTAACAAGCTGAATGACATCAACTTTCAGTTTAACCAACTGAAACAGGATTTCATCAAAGGTTACAACAAAGCCGTGGATGAATGGTGTCAGGAGAACCCTGAGTATGAACGAGCTATCCGTGCCGGAGCCCTTCCAAAGGAAACGGTCGAGGAGCGGATTGGCTTTGAGTACCAGGTGTTCATGATCCAGCCTGTGAACGAAGATGAGGCCAACGCCAAACGCCTTAACCGCAAGGTTGAGCGCCTGGGTGACGATCTCATCTCCGAAGTGGTTCAGGAAGCGAATAAGTTCTATATGGAACGTTTGGCCGGTCGAGACCAATGTGCGGTCACTACTCGGCAGACACTCCGTAACATCCGCGACAAGGTGGATGGGCTTAGCTTCCTGAACAGCGCTTTTAACCCTCTGGTCAAGCTGCTCGACCAAACCCTCCGGGGATACGAGCAACATGCCGATGGCCGAAACATCGTTGCGCCTTTCTTTTATCAGGTCGTGGCCGCAGTGCTGATCATGAGCGAGAGGGACCGCATCGAGCAGTATGCCAATGGCTCGATTACTGTAGAGGGCATGGCTAATGACATTGGCGGTTCGGGAGCCCAGATGGGGGACCGTTCTAAAGATGAAAAGGCCGAACAGAAAAGCGATAAAGCCGGTGAGCTTATCCCTGCAACAGAGGGTGGCGAAACCAAGCAGCAACAGGTAGGTGGTACTGAATCTGTTCAATCAGAACAGACTAACAGCGGTGGTAACTCTGTTGACCTGGATGAAGACATCGACAACTTCTTCAAGAGTTTTGCAGAACGAGGCGAGGGTGAATCGGAAGATGAATCCAATGCCGGTGATGTGGTTCGAGAAGAGCGTGTTGATGTTGAGGATGAGCTGGTTTTGCCTGAGGAAACTCCGGTAGAGCAAGAGCCTGTCCAAGAGGAGACGACAGAGGAGCCTCTCAACCAGGAGCTGCCTAAAACTGACGACGATGGCGACTATTTCTTCTAATAGTCACTTCAACTAAACCGACCCGGAGGGGATAGCCATTCCCTCCAGGGGTGGACTATCTCCTTCCCTACCAGGAGAAAAGATATGTCCAAAAAACGCACCATTTACAGCGCTCTACCAATCGTGGCCGCAGCCTATGGTGAAAAACTCGGTGTCAAAGTCGCCATCGGTAACGATGACGCATACACCGATGGTAAGACCATCGTGGTTCCGAATATCCCCGACGACTATCCTCACATGGATGCTGTCTGGGGGTATTTGGCCCATGAAGCAGCCCATGTCCGGTTTACGGACTTTGGTGTTGAGCGCCGCAGAGGTCTTCATGCTGAGTTGTCCAACGTTTTGGAGGACTGCCGCATAGAACGGGCCATGATGGAACTCTTCCCCGGTACGTCGCAGACCCTGAATGAGGTTGCTCGCTATATGGCTCAAGCTGGTCATTACGAGCACGTCACAGACAAAGAGGCCCCTGCCTCCATTCTGACAGGGTTTTGTTTGTACTGGTTGCAAACCAAGGCTGTAGGGCAATCCGTCCTTCAACCCTATCTCGATTCGGCTACCCCCGTATTCGAGCGCGTGTTCCCTCAGGGTGTTGTTGTTCGGCTGAACGCTTTACTGCGTAAGGCTGTGAACACTAAGTCAACCGCAGAGGTGACATCCTTGGCCGACCAAATCATCAAGATGATCGAGGAGGAAAAGGAGAAAGAAGAGCAAAAGCCCCAGAATGGTCAGGATGGTAACAACCAGCAGAATGCTGGTGGCAACCAACCTCAGAACAGTCAGGGCGGAAGTGGTAACGATCAAAACCAAGGGCCTGATGCCAATGGTGGTGATCAGCAAGGTAAAGACCAGAAGCAAGACGATGCTAACGGGAAATCTGATCCGAAAGGACAGGGCGACCAAGGCAAGTCGGATACTGATGGTGGCAGCAAGGCAGGACAAAGCCAGGCTGGTGGCAATTCTGACGCGGCGAAACAAGACGCGGCCAAAATGCTCCAGCAGGTTCTGAATGCCGGTGCCGGTGATTTGCGTGGTGACGCGCATGATGCACTTAAAGCCGAGCTCAACCGGGTGGCTCAAGATAAGGGGGACAGTAGCTATATGACTGTTCGCTCTGCTGTGAACACCCAGGACAACCCTGCTGTTGGCAAAAGCCTGGTAGGGGATGTGAAGAGCACCACTTCAAAGATAAGAACGCAGCTCTACGGATTGGTCCAGGCCAGCCAGCGAGTTGCTCACCGTAACCAACGATCAGGGAAGCGTGTGGATGCTCGGAAACTACATCGTGTAGTGACGGGTGATACCCGCGTATTCCTCAAGCCAGAAGCCAAGAAACGCCCTAATACGGCGGTTCACATCCTGGTTGATATGAGCTCCTCGATGGCCTACAAGGCCGCCAATGGAAAGGAGCGTCAAGACATTGCGCGGGAAGCGTCCTTGGCTATTTCGATGGCTCTGGAAGCAATACCCGGCGTAAACCCGGCAGTCACCTTTTTTGGTGGCAACCGGAACCAGCCAGTGTTCAGTGTCGTGAAGCATGGAGATACGGTTCAGAATCGGGCCGGTCGGTTTGGGTTCAAAGCAACTGGCGGTACGCCTATGGCGGAAGCTATGTGGTATGCAGCTTTTGAACTCACCAAGACCCGTGAAGAGCGAAAAATGTTGATCGTAGTGACTGACGGGCAGCCTCAAAGAGCCCCGGCATGTCGCTCAGTGATTGACCTCTGTGAACGAAGCGATGTTGAGGTGATCGGCATAGGGGTAGAGACTACCGCAGTGTCAGGACTGTTCCAAAAGAACATTGTCATTGATGATGCGGCAGCTCTGCAACGCACACTGTTTAAGTTGATGGAGCGGTCATTGACTGCTTTTGCAGCTTAACAGGAAGTGAAACGACAAACGGCTATCCCTTCGGGGGTGGCCGTTTTTATTTGGAGAGTCTATGAACCAATTCCATTCATCTTTGGATTTGTATCATCGGAACAAAGGTAGAAGGGCTACAGTGCCGGAGACGCCTTTTTTACTGCTTGCTAAGCGCATTCCTCCGATGTACTGGAGACTGTTCCAGGGTGTTACTTTGGATAGTCGTATGGGATACACAGGCAGGCGGCAGTTCCACCGTCTTGGGCAAGCAATCGACTGGGCAAAGTCATCAGTTGGCGATTCCTGGTCAAATAAGCGCTTTCACAAGCCGGTAGGCCTCGATGTATTGCTGGCCTGTACTGCGAGTAAGGTGCCTGAACATCTGGTCGAAGAACTGAAAAGACGGGGCAGTTGATGCGTCTTTGAGCTTTGCACCCGAAAAGGGCAGTTTGAGCGTTCCTGTTCACACAGCTCTCGTGGAACAATCAAAGTGAGGAGGGAATACCCTCCCACTTTCTCAGAGGCCTTCATTGAGGGTTGCTGAGAAAGTGAATTTTGTCCTCTCTGAGGGCGAAACGTGCGATAGCTGGTCGCCAAAAACAAACAGCATTCAACCTCAGCCTAAGGGCGCACTGCGCCTGACAGGCTCTGTGTGCCCAAGTTACTTTAAGGAGCACACATGTCTCATCTGAACAATCTCAAATCCGTAATGATCTCTCTCGCCGCCGAACATAAGCTGCCTGAAATCTACCAGGATGACATCACTACCGATGTGGAGTCTCTGGATCGATTCGATGGTTTACGTCTGGTCTGGCTGTTGCGGTCTTGCGGCAGCGTATTGGTGCCAGCGGAAGTTGGCGTTAATCCGATCTATATCACCCATTGGTTGTGGTCTAACCACGGTCAACAGGTGGTTCCATTCTCTGTGGATACCCGCACGGGGTTGATTGAAAAAATCGACTTCGAGCAAGCTGAAAAGCTGATCATGCAGATGCCTTGCAACCTCTCTTCATTGCAGAACAAGGAATACTTGGTTGACCAGGTAAACCGAGTATTGCAACGAGGTTGTGAAATGCGTATCTGGGGTATCTTCGAGTCTCCAAGCTCGGTGGAATCCGTTGGTGGTTGGAAAGAGTGGCAGAGCTATTTCAGCTCTACTGGGAATCGACTGATGGCCGATTTCGTTGGTAAAGCCATTCGATTCACCAACCCTCGATAAATCGCCGTTCAACCATTAACCCTAATTAACCCTATGGGGCTCCGATAGCCCTGAGGGGACGGGGCTCCGCAATCGCAATAAGGAGTCCCTATGAAAAACCTATCAGCTTTGGAAGCAGTTCTTGACTACGACAAACCTTCTCGACGTTTTCTTGATGAGCTCAACGAAAACCAGATGAAGGATTTGTCCGGGGAAATCTTCGCCAAGCTCTACTGGAGCAAGCGTAATCCCCAGTGGTACGAGAAAGACACCAATCGGCTGTTTGCACGACTTCGTTGGGTTCAGCGCATCATCAAGAAGCGCTTGAAAACCGGCAAGGTTAAACCTGAACTGACAGAAAATGGTTCAGTGATGGAGCGCTTCAACTTCCCTTATGGTGACACTCTCGATTTCTTCCATCGGTACTTGCGACATCCCAAATGGGAGGTTGTGTATCAAGAATCGGGGTGCAGTGCCTTTTGGAAAAATGAAGCAACGCTTGAGCTATGCACCTACTGCGAAGGTGATGTGGTCATGATGAAGGCTCCTGATGAAGCAACCTTCTTTCGTGATTGCAATCGCCTTAGCTGGTGGTATGCAGATAACGCTTGATCTTAATCCCTAACCAGGGGCGAACCGGCCCCTGATGGGAGCATGGTGCGCCCCATCTATGATGGAGGACGCCATGTTCAAATCATCAGTATGCTCCTACGAAAACAGGGGGCCTTACGGAAACAACAAGTACCGAGGCAACTGCTCGGGCTTTATCGTTAAAGACTTCATTGAGTCTTACATGAGAAAGCCGAACGGGCTGGTGGCAGACCCAAGTGTTGGGGGTGGCTCTAGCATCGACGTTGCCAATGAACTTGGTGTCCGTTTCAAAGGGACAGACTTGCATCAGGGGTTCAACCTGTTGCGGGATGACTTCCTTTCGTTCCTCGGAGAGCCTGCACACCTGATCTGGTGGCACCCTCCTTACTGGGACATGATCCAGTATTCAGGTAAGCAGTGGGGCGAGCCCAACAAATGGGATATGAGCCGCATGAATTTGCCTGAGTTCGTTGAAGCCCTTGAGCTGGCCGTTATGAATATTCATGACGCCTGTGAGCGAGGAGGGCATTACGGAATCCTCATGGGAAACCTGAGGCGCGATGGGGATTATTTCAACCTGTCCAGCCTTGTGGAACGTATCGCACCTGGGAAGCTGGTGGATGAGATCATCAAAACACAGCACAACTGTGTGAGTGACCGAACTCAGTATTCCGGGAAGCTGGTGCGTATCGCCCATGAAAAGCTGTTGGTGTTTCGTCGTAACGACGTTGCCTCATCGCTCTGTCTTCTTGCTGCCGTACACCGTCGAGCAACCAATATGGTTTCGACTACGTGGAAAGCTGCAATACGCCGAACCCTACAGGGGAAAACGTTGAAGCTGGAGCAGATTTACAAAGAGATTGAACCCTACGCAAAGCATCGAGAGAACAACCACTGGCAAGCAAAGGTCAGGCAAGTTCTTCAAGATGCCAGGTTCTTTATTCGCATCGAGGTAGGTGTCTATGCACTTGCTGAGTAGCCCAACCGGGGCGTGACATCCCGGAGGGGATTGGTCGCGCTCATCAACAACAAAGGAGCGTGACCATGAACGTACAACTTCAAGCCAGCAACAATGTGCTGTTGGCGCAAATCGAAAGCAAAGGCCTCACTGTTGAAACGCATTGTCGCAGTGGCTTTTGTGGCATGTGCCGGGTTCGTCTACTCGAAGGTCAAGTGGCTTATGACGAGACGCCCATCGCATTTGTCAAAGAAGGGGAAGTGTTGGTTTGCTGCGCTAAAGCAAAAACCGATGTGACCTTGGAAATTTAACCCATCCGGAGGAGCCTTTCCTGCGGGTGGGGCTCCTCTATCCATTACGAGGAGAAACACTATGTCTATCAATACCAAAGTTGAACAAATCGCATACGGTCATGCTACCGCTCTAGTGCTCAGTGAACTGGGCCAACAAGAGAATTGGTGCAAGGCTTATGAGTATTTGTCTGAGTGTGTAGAACGGGGAGACGAACCTGAGGATCTGGTCGTTTGGCAACCGTTTGAGCACTGGGAATGGAAAGACATTCTGGAGCAGATCGAGAGCGAAGCCGAGTCTCTGCTTTCGACTATTAAGTCGGTTTTAGGCTTGGCCCACAAAGGCATCATTCAGTCAGCAATTGACTGCTCTCTGGATTCGGACATGACCCAGCTTGACCTGATTGGAATGGTCGAGCTCGGAAGTGAAATCGAAGATGGGGAGTGTGCTGGAGGTGGCTATGCAGCTTAACCGATACACGGCCAGGGAGTCTGACAAAAGTCGGATACTTCGGACCATAGGCTGGTGCAAGCGCAACCACCTTACACTTGCCGGTCTTCCATACGAGGACAATCTTGCAGGAAGTGATGGGATCAGCATAGAGATCATCACTCCTCCTGGTATGTCGCGGGAAATGTTGGAGCAAGCCGTCAGAGAGGGGTATTCAGAGCGAGATGTCGTAAGGCATCGCATTCTGGAGTGCCCTGTCGGTTGGTTCATGGAAGCTGATGGCAAGGCATTTGATCATGAAGTGTTCCACGATTACGTGGTGGCTCATGGTTATGGCGAACCTTCCAGCGAAGCCTATGAGCTGGCGGAGCGGTGGTTCTGGCAGGGCAACGATTATGCGTTGATAGCTGCGGAAATAGTTGCTCGTGATCTTTGTGTTCGTGATGACGAAGATGAGGACTGATCCTATGGATGCTGTAGCGCATATAGCAGCAGATAACCTTGTACCGGCATGTGGAGGTGCAGAGAAGCCGTTTACCGTTAGTGGTAGACAGTGGCTTTACTGCTATCACCCAGCCAGTGGGAGGCACTGCTACTTAGACCTCGATAATGACCGTCCAGTCTGGCATCGAGGATTTCATCCTGCTTTTCATCCTGAGCTTGAGTTCGCTGATGAAGCTGAGTTGCTTCGACCAGTTGAGCGAAAGCCTGACCATGAAGAGCTGGAGGATTTTTACTTTTAACCCACGGGGCCGCTCTTCCTGATGGGAGACGGTCCTCCATTCTCAAAGGAGAAGACCATGAAAGATCACAGTCAAACGATTGTGTTCCCTGGGAACAATGTTGAATCACTTGCTGAGGCTAACGCCATGTTGAGCGCTGTGTCGGAAGATGCACGTAAAGCCAGCAATACGGAAGACAAACGTGACCTTGAATCGCTTCAAGGCTGGCTGGAAGAGAACATCAATTCTCAACTGGCAGGCGTGAAGTAACTATGACTGTAACCCCACTGGGGGCTTCATGCCCCTGTGGGGGCATGGTGCCCGTAAAAGGAGTCACCATGAATGCAGTGAAGATGATCCAGAAGGAAAACCAGCTTGAGCTGCCGCTTTTCTTCCTGGATGAAGAGCCGAAGACCGCAGAAGTCATTCCATTTGAGCCAAAGCCTGAATGGACTGATGATGAGGTAAGGCAGTTACGTGATGGGCTTTTATGGCATAGCCTTAGAGTCCTTGCTGATGGTCGAGCTGGAAGTGAAATCAAGCAGGAAACGATGGCTTGGGTGATGTCCGATGAGGTACATCCATTCTCATTTGTGGTCTGCTGCGATGAAGCAGGTTACGATCCATCTGGAGTAAGGGAAGGCGTGAAGTCTATCCTAAACCGCTTAGCGCGGGTTAAAGCGGGGGGTTAACCCCCTGCTTTCCCAGTGGCATCGACTTTCACATGTGAAAGTTTGTGCCCCTCGGAAAGCAAGATTTTGCTCTCTGTCGAGAGTGAATAGTGAGGTAGCTGGCCTCCCCAAACAAACAGCATTCTACATAACCCTTGGGGGATCACTGCCCCTCGGGCTGGTGGTTCCCTGACAAACATGGAGCCACAACTATGACTACTCTTGCCAGCTTTGCGAATCCGATTTCTGTTATTCAACGCTCACCAACCAGTGGGGTGTTTGGCACAAATCAGTTCGTAGGAGACAAAGAGGGATTTGTACAAAAGGTGCTCGGAAAGTGGTACTGCAATCCAGGGAATACCATTCCCGTTGAGAGCATGTCCCACCTTGAGCAGGCGGAGAAACTGTATGACTTCTATGTCAAGTATCTCCAAGTGAAAGAAAAGATCTCTGTGAACCTTGGCCGGGTGCTGCATAAGCTGTACAGCACTGGTTCTATCAAGGAAGCAGAGATCGTGCTTGAAGCAATAAAGGCTCAGGCTGGCGTAACAGCTTGAGCAATCTACTAACCCTAAACCGGGTGCATCCGCCCGGTTCGGGACGTGGTGCGCCCCCAAACTATTTGGAGTGCATCATGGAAAAACATAACCTCAAATCCGGATTCAGCATCTATTTCGCTGACGTCCATTTCGAGAAACAAGTCTACGCATTCGGCTCAGGACTTGGCTTCACCTCTGTGATTTACGCCTACTCGCTGGGCCGAGATCCGGAAGAAGCTGAGAAGCTGGCGCTTGAAAAGTACGACTCTGACGAAACGAAGGTGAAGAAGGTGCATGTCAATCTGGCTCGCAGCCAGGACATCAACCGCTACACCTTCCCTGAACAAATGGCTGGCTTTGCTAATGCCATTCAGTCTCACGGCATCGCTGTGAACTGAGAACCACTTTAAACCCATCGGGGCCATTACTTCCCGATTGGGACGGTAGTGGCCTCTCAACCGAAAGGAGAGAGCTCATGGCTACTATCGTAAACACCAAGTTAGGAGAACATCGAGGCAAGAAGCGCGTCTGGCTGGAAGGCCAAAAGCTACTGCGTGAAGGTTACTATCCTGGCATGAAGTATGATCTGGAGCTGAAAGATTCCCAGGTTGTGCTTCGCGTCAAAGAGGAGGGTAAGTTCACCATCAGTAAGCGTGAGCGCAATGGCCGGGTGTCTCCAATCATCGATCTGACCGTGCAGGAGCTTGCTACCGTTTTTGACGGTGTAGAGATGCTCCGCGTGTTCATCCGTAACGGCGCAATTGTGATCTCTGCTCACCATCAACAAGAGCGAGTGATCGAGCGCGTCAACCGGCTTATCAGTAAGCTGGAGAATGGAGAATCGCTTTCGGTATGCAGCCTCTTTCATGGGGGTGGTGTGCTTGATAAAGCGATTCACGCCGGTTTTCACAAGGCGGGAATTGCCAGTGCCATATCTGTGGCCGTGGAGATGGAAGGGAAATATCTCGATTCGTCTTTGGCAAATAACCCGGAGCTTTGGAACGAAGATTCTATTGTTATCGAATCGCCAATCCAGGCTGTGAATCTCAGCAAACGCCCACCACAGGTGGATGTTTTGATGGGGGGCATACCGTGTACCGGCGCGTCAAAGTCAGGTCGCAGTAAGAACAAGTTGGAGTTTGCCGAATCGCATGAGGCGGCAGGTGCCATGTTCTTCAACTTCCTGCAATTCGTAGAAGCGCTAAACCCAGCCGTTGTGCTGATTGAGAACGTGCCTGAGTACCAGAACACCGCTTCGATGGAAGTGATTCGTTCGGTGCTCTCTTCGTTGGGTTACTCCCTACAAGAGCGCATTCTCGACGGCAATGAGTTTGGGGTTATTGAGCGCCGCAAGCGTCTTTGTGTTGTTGCGCTTTCCCACGGGATCGACGGGTTTGAACTTGAGAAGGTTCAGCCTGTTCGCACCAAGGAAAGTCGCATACAGGACATCCTGGAGCCAGTTCCGCTCGATTCTGAACGTTGGAAGTCATTTGACTATCTGGCTGAGAAGGAGTTGAGAGACAAAGCTGCTGGCAAGGGGTTCTCTCGCCAGCTTCTGACTGGCGACGATGAGTTTTGCGGCACCATAGGTAAGGACTATGCAAAATGCAGAAGTACCGAACCTTTCATTGTTCATCCAGAACAGCCGGAGTTGTCTCGCATCTTTACACCGACAGAACATTGTCGAGTGAAAGGGATACCAGAGGAACTCATCCAAGGTCTGTCGGACACTATTGCCCACCAGATTCTCGGGCAATCGGTAGTCTTTCCCGCGTTCGAGGCTTTAGCCCTCGCATTAGGGAACAGCCTGTGGAGCTGGGTTGGAATGATGCCAATCATGGTCGAAGTCGTGGATGAATCACAGCCGGTGATCGGTGGTGAAGACTTCCATTGGGCAACGGCATTGGTTGACGCAAAGGGCACTCTCAAGCTGTCACCGGCAGCGAAAAAACAGGGGATGCCCTTCAACATTATGGATGGTCAATTGGCTGTCTATTCACCTAACGGAACTAAAAAGAGCTGCGGCCATGAGCCTTGCGAATATCTCCCGGTAATGATGTCCGGAGACGCAATCATGGTCACTTCATCTTTGGTTCATTAGTAACTCACCGGGGCAATGCCGAAAGGCCTTTGCTCCGGCCTATCCGAAAGGAGAGTAATCATGAAAATCGAAACTGTTGTGCCTTTACCTCCCGAGGATTCAGGCCTTCAACACTGCATTGCCAGGTTCCATAACCGCAACATGGATTCCAAGCGAAAAGACAAGACCCGTTTTTTCAGGAGGGAGCCGGTTATGATCGTAAACCCAGAGACCAAAGCAAAGGTTCTCCGGTATGCGATGGGCAACCCTGGGAATTTATCCATCACAAAGCTGGCGGTCGCGCTGGATTACGATGCGGTAGATGCTCTGGGTGTTCGTTTTAAAGACACTGTAAATCTTGAGGTTCGCAGAGCCAGGCGCTGGGAAGTCTGGCAGTGGTTCTGGAACCATCCGGATCAAAGTGTCCAACTGTCAATCAAATTGGGCGTGGTTGGCGCTGTGTTGGGAGTCATGGGCTTCCTGACTGGCGTAGCTCCGTACCTCTTGGGATAAACCAATAAAGCCGTTAACGGGCAATGTAAGTCCGGAGACGGCTTGCATTGCTCTCTCGAAAGTGGAGAGTCAAATGAACACATTAGAACAACTTGTAAATCAGAGAGTGCTTGAGGAAGGTCTGAAAAAGGCGAAGCCATTGGCCGCGCAAATGGGGCTTGAATCTGTACCTGATGAGATGCTTGAAATGATCTGCCCAAACTTGAACTACTCTGGGCAGTTTACGCCAGCTCTGTACGCGAGATTTCAAAGCGTAAAGCGATTACTGAAAGAGTTGTCGGAACAAACCTCACCTAAGCACGGGCATATTGTGAAGTTTACCAACCAATATGGGAGCTACGATGAGTCAGCTTTGCTGTTCAAAGAAGGCGACGTCAGAAACCAGAACTTGGTTGCTTGTGTGGGCGGGAAGACGATAAATCTCGGAGAGCTAGAGCTTCGAGATTATGGGCTCAATATGCACATCGGTTGCGGTGGACCATTTGAGCCGATCTCAGAAGCGCAGATTCAGTCCTTGTCTGAGTTTGACTTCTATGAGACGACCTACAGATTCTGGGGCCAGAATCCATGTGGAAACGGGATGATAGACATCACCGTCCCTATGAAACGTTGGTTCTTGACTGTGTAGCTTCAACCTGAGTGCGCCGAGAAATCGGCGTACCGGCCCCTTAAAAAGGGTAATCAGCGCAGGGGGAAACCCCGCGCTTTCCCAAGCATCTCGGTTTCCCAGGGTGCTTCGGAAAGTGCCTTAGGCGCTCAAGTGCGGTAGCTGGCTGCCAAAAACAAACAGCAAATTATCAACCCTGACGGGAGCACCTCCTGTTAGGGGGGCTCCGTCATAAACTGAACGGAGATATAGCATGTCTAAAAACGTCAACGATGTTTTTTCAAACCGAACTTCTTTGGAATGTACTGTGAATGCAGCGCTGGATCGTCGTATCGGTCTGCGTGTCGGGTTCCCTCATTACAGAGAAGGAGCAAACGGTGTGGTTTGTGAGATCGAAGCAGAGTACCCATTGCTCAACACTCATTCGAGTGTTGCATGGCCCCTGCTCGATGAACTCAACAGTTACACCATCCAAAAAAACCAATCGCTCATTGATCACATTGATAATGCGGTCGCTGAACTGTTGAAACACAAGGCTCGTCTACAGCTTGATATTCAAAAGCTGCAAGACGGTGACATTGATCTGGTGAAACAGGCCAAGCAGCAATACGAAGACAACCAGATGTCGAGTAGCAGCTAGTTCAGGTCTGATAGCCAGGATTCAATTTTAACCCTACCGGGGTGCTTTCCCGGAAGGGATGGGCACCCTGCTAATCCAGGAGGCCCTATGCAACAAACATTAAACTTTGATCTATCAGAACAACCCATCCCAGTGCTTTTGCGTGGGGATAAGTGGGATTCTGTTTGGTCAGAACTGACTGATAACGAGGATTTGAACTTCGTTGATGCCAGTAGAGGAACCAGTCTGTCATCGTTGATCACGTCATCGGTTGAGTCCATTCACACGGCCTTAATTGATGGGTGGACCATGATGATCGGCTATTCCAGTGGTAAAGATTCTGAAACGGTCTTGCACCTGTTCCTGATGGCCCTGATCCGGGCTGTAAGGAGTGGGGCGACCATCAGCCAGCACCACTTCATCTTGCACACTGACACACTGATCGAAAGCCCAGAGGTAAGGTGGCTGGCGGATCAGAAACTGGCCGAGCTGGAGCGTTTCATTGCGAAGGAAAACCTTCCTCTGACCATCGTTCTAGCAAAGCCTGGGATCTCGCAGAGTTGGACGGGCCGAATCCTTACTGGGAGGGGGTTGCCTACGTTTTCCAACTCCACGGCCCGCCAGTGTAGCCAGGATTTAAAAATCACCTCTGCCAAAAGAGCGAAGGCAGCTTATATGCGAGAGCTTCCCAAAGAGGTTCGACAGAAAGTCTGCCTTTTGCTGGGCAGTCGTGATGCTGAAAGCACTATTCGTGCGGCCAACATTGCAAAACAGCGAGGAAGCTCAGATCGCGTCATTAAGACGAAAGATGGGGGTGAGCTGTATGTGGTGAAAAACTGGTTGGCGAGTGATGTCTGGGAGTTCTTACTATCCGCTGGCATGGGCTCAGCATATCCTCTGCCAAGTTACTTGGAGAGCAATGTCACTACGGCAGAGCTTTACAAGGCGGCAACAGGGGAGTGCGTGTGGTCGGCAACAGAGAAGAAGGCCAGTGACGCCTGTGGCGCTCGCTTCGGTTGCTGGGCTTGCCAGGCTGTTGGGTTGGATAAGTCAATGGAGACGTTGCTTGCCACGGACCCTGAAAGGCATGGCTATATGTCGGGGCTGAACCGCATCCAGCGCTACTTGGCAAAACGCCGGTACGCATGGGAAGACCGCCATCCCGTAGGTCGAACGATTTACGAGGGCGGATACATCAAAATACAGCCGGACGTTTACAGTCCTGTTTTCCTAGAACGATTGCTTCATGTCTGTTGCAGCATGGACTACATGGAGCAAAAGAGAGCTGATGAGCTGGCATACAAGCTGGCTACTGGTCAAGCAGAGGATAACGACTGGAACCGTCGAATGGCAGAGCCACAATTCCGGATCATATCGGAAGAGGCTTTAGTCCATATCGACTTCATGTGGGCCTTCCATCATTTCAATGATAAGCCTTTCCATGCCCTGGAGATTTACCACAGGGTTTGGTCGATGGGTGATCTGGACTTGCTGGAAGACGAGCCGCAGTGTGAAACCGTTCCTCAGTCACCAATTCCGAAGCCATTGTGGTTGAAGGTTGGTCGCTGGGGCGATGGTTCGCTTTCTGATGGCTTGGCCGATCCGTTAGCGGAAATGGCTTACTTTGACGGCGGGGATGACCCGTTGGCAGCGCAAGTGATCAATACCGCAGACGGAAAGAGAAGGGTGGTTTGCTTCGCAGAAGATGATGAAGTGAAAGTCGATCCCGACTCCGCTGCGTTCATCATCTGGAACGAATACCCGCGACTAAGGGAGTCTGTACTAAAGGGACATTATACGCCCGGTAGTGCAGCGCAGTTCTACCTTCGGTTCGGAGCAATCCAGCTTGCGAAAGGAAAAGGCGCTTTGTATCACCGTATGATGCAAAGAGGTCAAACCTACCACCAGATGGGCCTTACAGGGCTACAGACGATGGAAGGAATCCAACAGCGCAAGGATGTCAAAGTGCTTAGCGATGCTAAGTACAAAGATCTGGTGAAGCGAAAAATCAAGGGAAGACTGGCAACGGTACGCTGGTGGGTCAACTTGCACTTAACGTTCAAGTACCATCTGCACCACCGTACTCCGACGGGGTTGTTCATCGAGAAGCAACTTGACCAGGAAGCAATGGAAGAACAGAAACGGCATCAGGAGCGATGGTTTAACTACGTGACTGACGCGATGCTTTGTTACTCCAGCGCATTCTGTATGAGCGTCATGGAAGGGCGAGAGGGGAGCGGAAACGCCAACATTCGTCGTTACATGGCCGCGACCAGAAGGAAGGCTTATACGGCCCTCTGCGAGCTCTTGGACAATACTGACGCCCAGTGGATGAATGATGTGGTCCAGAGTGCCGTAGGGCAGTATGAGGCGATACAGGCAGCCCTAACCGAAGGTTCCGCGCTTGCTATCTATCTCGACTGGATCAACCTACTGTCAAAACGCCATCCAGCCTCTTTGGAGCGACATGTCAGAACGATGATCAAGGCGGTTCAACGCTTACATCGCCGCGACGACACAGAGTTGCAAAGAGGACAGCAAGGCTTGTCCTTGGCCGCATAAAAAGCCCTCCTTCGGGAGGGCTTTTTCTTTTGCACCCCAAAAGGGCAATTACAGCGTTTTACCCTTTTAGGTGGCTGTCATACTCTTTGTTCATTGTCAGCGCTTGCTGGCTATAACGGTAGCTGGCCCAAAACAGCAATAACCTAACCCCTCGGGAGGAAACCCCTCCTGGGTTCTCTCCCACAAACAAAGGAGAGAAGCATGAGCCTAGACAAGTTAAGTCGGCTGGTGGACCAACAACGAAAGATCCAGGATGAAATCGACAATGAAATCATTCTGGCCGTCAAAGAGGTGTTGGCTACAAACTCAGTCGGTTTAGCCCGTGAGCTTGTTGGGGGTGTCCCGCAAGATCATCCATTCCATCCGTTTTTACTCGCTATAGCTAAGCAGCTTGACCCGAGATAACTAAGTAACCCAACCGGGTACACCAAGGCCCGGTCGGCTTTGGTGTACCTCCAACCAATTTTGGAGGCACTATGTCTAATTCAAATTTCGGCTTTCTAGCTCTGGCCTTGCGCCAACGCCTGATCAAACGCTGGTCACTGATGCACTCTGTTCAACCGGAGTCTGTGTTGGAACACAGCGCTGTTGTTACCCTGCTTTCCTACCTGGCTGGCAATATTGCCATTCAGCAAGGGAAGTCGGTGGATCTGGCAGTCATGCTTGCTCATGCTTCGTTGCATGATGCAGCCGAGGTTCTCTGTTCGGATGTTGTAACACCGGTCAAGAAAGCAAACGCTGTTTTGCAGCGTGAGTTTGAACGACTGGAAAAGGCCGCAGAGGACAAACTCATCCAGACTCTTCCCGAAGAACTCCAGGATGCAGTCGCCATAGCCTTCGCTCCCGGTGGCTATGAACAATCACTGGTTAAGGCCTGTGATACCTACTCCGCTTACATCAAGTGCAAACTTGAGGTGGCCGCAGGTAATGGCCTTGAGTTCCAGGATGCTCTCAGCAAAATGGAACGTGTTGTTGCTCAGGTGAAATCGGACTTCCCGGAAATCGACGCTCTGGACAAATGGTTTGGTAACGGACTCGGCCATTCAGTAGATAAACTGCTGGCAGGGGGTAACGATGACTAATCCAATCCCTGGCGACATCAAGATTAAGGACTTTGGCCGCGACCGGAAATTCCGTTCGGTTGATGAGCTTCAAAGCACTTTGTCAGAACAGTACAAAGGTCAGCATGTCAGCATCGTTTACCCTGCAAAGCCCAGCGGTTTACTCCGCACGGTTTTTGTCAGTGTCGATGATGCTGGTGGCGTGAATCGAACCTATGGGGACCAGTCTCCTGTCGATTTTTCTGCCATCAAAGATGACCTGTATGTACCAAGTGACCTGTAGGAGAGCACTAGCTATGGTGGTGATCATCGTAAACACAGGACACTATGAGTTTATCGGCCTTGGTGAGACCCACGGACAAGCCACAGAAGGGCTTTTGAAACGCTGGGACGAACACTGCGAACGTAATCCGGATGCTGAGTCTGGTTACATGCAGGAGCTGATAGAAGAAGGAAGCGCACAAGTTGTCGAGATGGAGCCCGGCTCCGCCGTAATTTACGGACTTGACGGCTAAGCCTTCTCAACTAACCCACTCGGGCGCATCATCCCGAGAGGGTGTGGTGCGTCCTAACCAAAAGGAATGCACTATGTCTAACTTTGAACAAGCTCTGGAGCGTACTGACGGTAAAACACTGATTCTCAGCAATGGGAGTAAGTGGGCAGGCCAAGACCCGGACAGTATTCAGACTTTACTGGATGTCCTGGGTGACAACGTTCTTGACCCGATGTTTGAGCAGTATCACTGTTATCGCCCATACCCGTTTGAACCAATGGTGAGGACGGGGCGAAATGGCGAAATGTTCCAGCCTTGGCTTGGGGCAGCCTGCTTCTTTGGGAACTTCCTGACTGTCTCTCATGTTTTCAACATCATCACGAAAGATGACGGTGTTGTTGAGGCCTTAACAGAGGCGATCCGGAAGAATATGGCGACTGAACAGTACCAGCAGAATGCCTATGAGCGTTATGCCGGTTGGTTCTACGCTGAAACCAGCGAAGGGTTAAGGCTAGTCTCTCCAAGTGAGGCTGCCGACATCCGAGCTGGCGCAGTTTCAAAGCTGCGTTACCCAAGAAACTTCGAGGTTATGAAAACTGCGGTTCTCAAAGGTCCTCGATTTGATACTGAATTAAGCCGCAAGGCTTCTTAACCCAAACATTAACCCCACGGGGGACATCGGTCCCTGAGGGGATGGTGTCTCCCTCTGAAATTAAGGAGATACCAATGATTAAACAGCATTTTCAAAACGAACTGGTTAAGTGTGGATACCCGGATGATCTGACGATTGAGTACAGTCTCGGATACTGCCAGGGGGATGGCGTAGCCTTCTACGGGGATTTGAGCGTTGATGACGTCAAAGCTCTCATGAATCGCCTATTCAGCACTGAGCCCGGCCAAGTGGATGCTGTCAGCCGCGTGAAGAACCTGATGGCACAGAAAGACATTGAGAATATGCTTTCTGTCCTCCGCGAATATGGTTCCTGTGACCTGTCCATTACTCGGAATAGTCACGGGCATCACTACAGCCATTGGAACTGCATGAACATCGACGACAACGTGGACTTCACAGGGATCTTCCCTGATGATGATTCCATGATTGGCACCGGCATTGAAGGGATTAACCAGGATATGGTCGAGCGCTGGCAAGACCTCTGGGAACGCTTTGTGCTGGAGCTGGCGGATGATGTAAAAAGTCTTTCCAAGAAGCTCGAAGCGGACGGGTACTCGCTGATCGAGGCCTCTCCATGCGAAGATGAAGTGGTTTGGGAACGGGCCACTGAAAACTACCTGGTGCGTGTTACTGAACTCCCTGAGCGGGATTTCGATATGGGCCACTGGGATGACGAAGTAAGAGACCAAACAATTTGTTCTATCCTGGAAGGGAAAGAGCGAGTGCTTGGCCTACGTGTTGAGGTACTCTCTCGTGAAAACGAGATTGTCCTGGGTGAAGAGAGTCTGCACGGCTTGACCGTTGCCAGTGATGACAAGAGCTACGCTGGCTACAGACGAGAACTTCTCCGGGGAGCTATCCAGCAAACCAGGGACTTTTTCTCTCGCCACCTCAAAGCGGCATAACAAGGCAGGGGGAAACCCCTGCTTTACTTCCCAAGTCTTCTTACTCATGGTGAATACCATCAGTAAGCAGATTTTGTTCTCTTCGGAGAGCGAAAAGTGCGATAGCTGGTCGCCAAAAACAAACAGCAAATTAACGTTAATTTATTAATCCCTGCGGGAGTCTATCTCCTGCTGGAGATACCTCCCGTTATTTCTGGAGGTATCCATGAACAAATTCCAAGACTTTAAGTTGGTTTATCGTCAAGGTGGTCGTCGCTTAGAGCGTGTCTTTACGGACACTCTTTACGCGAATGTGAAGCGTGTCGCTGACTCGTTTCCTCCGACCGTTCTTTGGCGCATTCAGCCAGCGTAAAACTCGGAACCTTAAAGCTCGGCTTTGGCCGTGACCTTTCAATAACCCATGCGGGTACACTTCCCCGCACGGGGTAGGTGTACCCATTAACTTTGGAGTACACCTTATGAACCAAGTAGCTAAATTGGACCTCGCCCAAATCCGTCAACAAGCCATCAATGATGGTCTGCTGGTGGACCAATCTTCCATCGGTAAACAAGCTGGTTTCCTGACCAATGTGGCAGTGACCCCGGCAATTGTCGATGGAGTATTTGGTGCAGATGGTAAGCACTCGGTAGAAGACTTCCTTTTCATGTTTTTGCAGCTTTGTGTTGCTCAAACAAAGGTCGCTTTTACCGACAACAAGAATTGGGGAAAGATTCGTCTTTATTACCCCATGCCCACTGTAGATGGCTTTTTCAAACCCACTGAGGTTGTGATTAAGTCAGATCCTGTAACCGCAGATGTCACAATCATGATGGCCTCGGAAGAGGGCGCTCATTTGTGCTTGTGATATTCACAAAATTCGCCTCCGTTTCGGGGGCGACCTTTTTAAACCCCTCGCCGGGGAGAACTCCCCGGCTGGGGAGCCTCCTTGGCACATTCTCCCGGTGTCGGGGTTTCCTTAAAACCCTGGCGACGGGGGTTTAAGGAAGCCTCGATGCTGGGGTTCACGCTAAGGAGAAAACCTATGTCTTACTACAAAGCTGACACCGTTCGTGAAGCTGCAAACGGAAACTGGCTATTCATCCTGGCGGCCCTAGCGCCCCATCTTGAACCAGCTCTCCGTAAACCTGGTCGTCATGTTTCTTGTCCTATCCACGGCGGGAAAGATGGCTTCCGACTGTTCAAGGATGCCCACCTGACTGGTGGCGGCGTATGCAATACATGCGGTGCCAATCATGATGGTTTTGAGCTGCTGATGTGGCTCAATAACTGGGACTTTAAACAGTGCCTGAGCGAGGTTGGTGATTATCTGGGCGTTGAGAAAGAGCAACCCCAGTATCAACAAGCCGCTGCACCGACACGAGCTCCTGTCCAGGCCAAAGCGCCTGTTCAGCAAGAGCCTATGAAGGTGAATAACAAGGTTCTCGATTCCAAGAATCGTAAAAAATCCATTGCCGGTACTCTGATTGCCCACGGTAAAGCTCCTTATGAGCATAACGAAGACAACGAGCTCAGCTACTTTGCCTTCATCCGTGACAAGAGCGGTTTGGAACGCACCATCTGGGGCGTGGATCTTGAAAGAGCCATTGGTGAAAGTGAAGCCAAGTATGGGGATGAGATCGTCATGACAAACCTCGGGCGCGAGCCTGTAACTGTCGTCGTTGAAGTTAAGGACGAGCAGGGGAATGTTGTGAGAGAACAACCTATGCAAACGCATCGCAACACCTGGCTGGTGGAACGTCGCGGCGCTACGGTAACGCAGTTCCGCGCTCGCTCGAACGGTGGTGTTGAGCCGGTGAGTCACCATGTTGAGTCGGCCCCTGTGGTCAACCGCAAGGTAGAAACTCCGGCACCGCAAGTACAACCTGCGGCCACACAACCGGAAGAGCAAAGCAGCGAAAATAAGCCGAAAGTTGTTCCGATGTTTCGTGAACAACCTAAGCCTTGGTTGCTTGAGCTCCAAGAAGAAATGGAGAAGAGAATGGAGCGCGAACGCGCTTACAGTGCTCGTCTCCGTGAGAAAATCGAGAAGGTATGGAACGAGTGTTTGCCGTTCTCCAGTCATGTGACTGAGCCAATGCGTCTGTACTTCAAAAACCGCGAGCTGCTGTTCAAAGTTGATGAAGTAGAAAAAACAGACTGTCTGCGGTTCAATCCGGCTATGGCCTACTACGACGAAGATGGCAATGAAGTTGGGAAATTCCCGGCTATCGTCTGCGCTATCCGAGATGTGGAAGGCAACCTGGTAACGCTCCACCGCACCTATCTCACCCAAAACGGTAAAAAAGCCAAGGTCGGCAACGCCAAAAAGATGATGCCCATTCCTGACGGTTTGGATGTCAATGGCGCGGCCATCCGCCTCGGTGAACCGACTGAGGGTATCCTGGGTGTTGCAGAAGGGCTGGAAACAGCTCTGTCAGCTTATCGAGTCACTCAAATCCCGGTTTGGTCAACGGTCAATGCCACCCTAATGGAGTCCTTCGAGGTTCCAGAAGGTGTTCACACCGTACTGATCTGGGCTGACAAAGATAAGTCTGTGACTGGGGAGAAGTCAGCGAACGTGCTGAAAGCCAAGCTGGAGAAGCGCGGCATTCGTGTGTACGTCCTGCTGCCTAAGCTCCCGATCCCGCCCAGAGCGAAAGGGATTGACTGGAACGATGTCCTGATGAGTCAGGGAAGCCTCGGTTTCCCGAATGCTCGCTACCTGCGCGATTTCATTGCGAGAAGGAGAGCTGAGTATGGCCGTCATTGATGTCTCGAAGGTTGATACAACGCCTGGTAACGACGCGGTGTGCCCCTTCTCTCCCCCTGAGGGGTGGGAGGGGGACTCTGCGGCCTACGTTGAGCTTATGCGGTCTCGGTATCGTCATCTGATGCACGGCCAGAGAATGATGGTGACAGCCTCCTTCGCAAGAAGGGAGCCTATCCAAGTTACTGGCCCGTTTGCTGATGAAGCGACGAAGATCATTAACTCAATGAAGATGAACAAGGCGAAGCCAACAGCTTTGTCTGCCTAAAACTTTAACCCTGAGGGGGTGTTCATGCCCTCTCAGGCATGATTCGCCTCCTCTTCAACTATGGAGGTAATCATGAAAAAGTTTTTGCGTATTAAGACGTGGTTTGTGCGTCTTTTCTCTCCTGACAAGAAGACTCTGGGAGCTATCGGTGAAGACCTGCGTAAGGTCGCCGTAACAGCCATCGGTGTCGGTATTGTAGGGGTCGTCTCAGAAAACGGAATCTATGGTCACTCCCGTTTTTGCAACACCGATTTTGACGACAAGTTGGCTTGCT
>NZ_JAWOUY010000037.1:0-22545 GCF_033339635.1 Vibrio sp. 2092
CTGAAACTCAGTATGTTGTTTAAGAACTGAACAACATGGGGCTACCATGTCTTCTCATCGAATTAAGCAACAAAGCCCCCTAGAGGTACAAGAAATGGTTACTGTAGTCATACTTGTGAATTCAAGGACAAGCAAGAAAAAGACGTAGAGAGGAACAAAGCCTGATTTTGCTTTTCCTTAAGTGATGCTTAAAATGATATTTTTATAAACTGATAAAGAGGTTAGTATATGATAAGTTGGCTATTCGAAAAACTGGGAAGGAATTCAAGTAAGATTCAGGATAAAAGAATTTCAAGCTATCTTAATCAAGATATAATTAACAAGAAAAAAATTAATTCTTCTGACCCTACTATAGATACATCAGCATCTATACTAAAGAACGATCTTAAATCACAACTAGAAATTATTGAAAAATTAGATTCGGCTTTCGCGATTAATCACAATACGCTAGCCTACATCATGGCTCATGGTGCAATGATAATGAAAAGAGACTTAACAAAAGATGAGTGTGAAAGGATATGCTATCTAGTTTTGCCTCGTGTCCACGAATCTCATATCCAATCACTATTTATGATGGCTCGACATTCGTTAGCAAAAGCTTCAGAAGGTAATGATCTATTTAGTAATGCAAATAAAAATGTAATACCAGTAGTAATTGATGAGATGAGAAATTCATATAAATCAAACTTTCTACTTGATGAAATCGAGAGAATGAAATCAGCTATTGATGGCATGTTTAATCCTACAGCTTAGATTCTGACTCTTATACAACGTTTGACATTACAATGAAACTGACTTTGCATAAGCATCCAACATTAGAAATTGTTGGTCAATATATTCATTTTTGTTTGATAAAGAGTAACGACTCTAAGCAGGAAAGGGGCAAAAGCTTGCTACAGCAAAAGACAAACTATGACAAAAAGCGTCGAAAAGTTTCGAACTTTATTGTTACTTCTTGCTTTGAGTTGGCCTATTGAGTGAAATTGAGTTTTGATCTTTATTGTCAGTTCTTTGCTATAGTGTCACGTAGCAATCTGCCCCGCGTAACAGAAAAGTTTCAATCTTTGTTGTTCAGCGACATGAGTAATAAGGCTATTAAGCTTAATGAAGCCAATCAAAGGTTGACAGAGCTAATTAATGAGTTGCAGGAGCGTGAGCGTGAATATGACAAAGCTCTTGAGCATTCTGCAAACTATTTAGGTAACGATGAGCGTATAGAGCAGGGTAGGGACGCAAGGGCTCAGGCTTTATTAGAGAGCGTTTCAAGCGTTAAGAAAGAGATAGCGAGTCAAACTCAGGTAGTGAAAGAATTGGCAGCTAACTATTAGGTGGGGTTAATTCATGGCAGAAAAATGTCCTTTCTGTGGTGCTCTTTTTACAGTAACCGAAGTTGGAGGCGGTGGGATTTGTGGGGCTTGTCGTGAGCCTATTGATTGTCCTTATTGCAACGAAACGGTTCGAGAAGAGCGTACTACAGGATTTTTTAAAGAATCGCTTGTAAAAAAACCAGAAAGTCGTCTTTCTCAACATCTGGGGATTACTGATGAAGAATGGGATGAAATGGACGTTGAACTTAATGCAGATACCGGTAGTCATGACGAAATGACTTATTGTTATTGGTTTGAAGTTCCAGAAGGTACACTGCAAGAAATCCTAGATAAAACGGGGTGGAAAGTTGGAGATGTTATCAATGGCATTCCAATTTCGGTTGTTGATACTGAATAGAGGAAAGTTCGTTGAAGTTAGATGACTATTTATTTCATACGATTGAAAATTCGGACTTTCTTTCAGGCTTTGTTGTCGGTCATTTGGTGCTTGAGTCATTAATGAAAAAAGCAGTAGCTAAGTATGACCAAGGGTTAGGTAATTACGCAGATAAGCTAAAGTTCTCTGGTCTTGTTGGGCTGTGTTTCGAAGTAGGTATATTTACGAAACCACAGCAAACCACAATGAATGCAATCAATAAGATGAGAAATAAGTTAGCACACAATCTGGAATATACTCCTTCAAGACAGGAACTGAAGGCGGTTTTTGAGCTAGCAAGCGACTCTTTCTCTGATATCTCAGATGGAATATCACAAGGCATAGATACTTTAAGTGATCCTAGCTGGAAGCATGAAAAAGGTGATTACACTTTGTCGGACTTGTTTATACAAATCGCATATGACTTAGACCTTTTCGATGAACACTCATAGAAAAAGTTGTTCATGCCTTTATGCTCTTTTAACCAAACCTTAAAATCTACCAAATACATAAAACGTACAATCAATTCATTTAGATAGAGCGATAGCTTAACTTTGTTAAGTTGTCGCTTTTTTTTACCCCTTAGATAATTGCGCCCACTGTGAAGTCTTTCTTTCTCCGTCGATTTTGGAAATTTAAAAGCATCATTAACATATGAGAAAGGCAATAAATACGAGGCGTTTAAATGTCGGATGAAAAACCTATCTCAATGCCGGATCTAGTTGATGAACCCGTCCATTTTCTAATCTGGCAGTACGATGAAATTGCAACAGTAGCTATTGGGCTAGTCGTGGGCATCATTATTAACTCTCCCATGCTTGGGCTGCTGGCAGGTTATTTTGCCAAGGTCACTTATATCAGGATTCGAGATGGTAAGCCGAGGGGCTACTTCATTCATCGTTTCCGTGAAATGGGGTTTGCATTTGAGAAGGTAGAACAGCGTAGTTCTATGCAGCCTCCGTTAGTAGATGAGTGGCATTCGTAGCAAACGACTTAGGGATAAACCATGAATTTCCAAAATTTGAAAAAAAGCTTTTCTGAAATGAGAGGTCAGAGTGCGGCAATAAGCTACGCCAATGCGGGGTTAGTAGTCATGCTCGGCGTGTCACTTTGGGGGAACTTCCAGAAAGATACCGTTGTTATAAACAACTTAAATGAGTCGTGTCAGGAGTCAGAGATTTCGTCTAGTTCAATGAATGAAGCGAATCATCGACGCTTAGGTTTCTACTTGGCAGGAATGTTAGGAAACATTACACCGGCTTCAGCTTCATACGTAGAGTCAGCCGTGGCACCTTTCGCTTCTCCTGAAATCTATCACAAGGTTAATGACCTTATCGCTTACCAAATAGCTAGCCTAGTTGAAGAAGAAGTGACCATGAAGTTTTCAGCGGAACGTGCGTTTGTTGAGGACGGTAAAACCTTTGTTACCGGTAAAGGTTCAATGCAGGGGATGACAGGAAAGGCGGATAAGTATGTTCGTACCTATGAGTTCATTTTCGATGTCCAGAATTACACACCTACTTTTGATTACATAGATGTGTACGACGACGTTCCACATGACAGTGAATGGAAGCAAAAAAACCGTAAGAAGTTGGAGGCAGATAAATGATGACCCCGATTAAAAAAGTGTCCTTACTCTTGGCAGTTTGTGGAGCATCATCTCTGGCAAGTGCAACGGATATGGCTAAGTTCAATTCGAACAGTACAGCGGCGCAGCAAGCGACAAGCTCAGAAAATAAAGAGCAAGGTTTGTATGTTATTTCGAATCGTCATCCTAACCGTATAGTCACACCATTTAAGAAACCTTCGCTGAAGATTGATAAGAGTGAAGGAATAACGCATAGCGTTCGAGGAAATGTCGTGTACTTGGCAACGAAGCTCAACACCAATATCGGGGGATTTATAACTGAATCGGGTGATGAGTCAGCAGCGATTGATGTTGTGTTTAAGCCAATGCCTGTGCCACCACAAGAAGTTGTGTTGAAAGGTGGAATCAAAGGAGGATCTGAGATTGCTCGAAGGTTTGAGCGTTCGTCGCCTCGCACTGAATCCATTGTGTCGATCATGTCTGGTATTGCTACCGGAAATCTACCTGCCGGTTATCAAGTTGAAAATGTAAACGCTAGCTATCTGCCGAAGTGTCAGCAGTTAGAGTTGAGCTTTGATTTTTATAATGGTCAGTTTGTCTCTGGTGGTGATTATGTTGTGTCGATTGGTACAGTCGTAAATAAGTCGTCGCGTCCCGTAAAGTTCAAAGAAAACCTCTGTTATGAAGAAGGTGTCGTAGCGGTAGTTGCTTATCCAACGTATCAGCTAATGCCAAAACAAAAGTCTGAAGTTTTGGTTATGTATCATCGAGTGAAAGTTCCAGCTAAAGCCGAGCGAAAACGCCAGTCTCTATTGGGAGGTTCACAATGAAGCTCAAGTTCATGAACAAATACTTCTCTCCATCACAGCAAGGTCGTGTCTACGTTGTCCTAGCTGTAGTAGGTGTCTTTGTTGCAGCGGTAGCGATCATGACCATCCTAGAACCTGAGAGGTCTAGACCGAGAGCTAAACCAGAAGTAGAAAACATCATCACTGATCGCAATTCTAGAGAGTTCGGTATCGAAGCTATCAACGATAAGTTGGTGCAGCAGAAACGAAAGATGGATGACTATGAAAAGGAAGTGGAAATTCTCAACAAGAAAAATGAATCCTTAGAAAACAAGGTTCAAGACACAAAGAGGTTGAACAATGATGTTCGCAACGCACAACGAACAATAGCTCAGCTAAATGATCAACTCGAAAAATTGCGTCAAGAACAAGCTGCTTTTAAAGATAAGCAATTAACTTATTCCAATGAACTTGATGCAGTAAGAGAACAGGGAAGTGGTGAGATCAAGCATCCAGATTTACAAGTGAACCCTGAAAGGCGAAAGGTATCGAGTACTTCATTTTCATATGGTGGTAGACAGGAGCCGAGCTTCGGGGAGTCATCAAGTTACCAGGGAGATCGCAATGTAGTGGTTTCACCTAGACATGTAGCTGAGACAGACACTAGATCAGAAGGACTATTTACGATTGTCGAGGACACTACCCCTGAGAAAGATGACTCCGAGCCTGAAATTTATTTGCCGAGAGGTTCTATTCTCACTGGCGTTTTGATTACAGGTCTTGATGCTCCGACTAGTGCTAAAGCTGCCGATGAGCCTATTCCTGTTTTGGTTCGCATAAAGAAGGAAGCCATCTTACCTAACTTTGCTGTGCTTGATGAGGTAAACGAATGCTTTGCTCTAATGGCTGGCTATGGTGACTTGAGTTCAGAACGTGCCATGTTGCGTGGCGAGTCAATTACTTGTGTGAAAGTTAATGGGGAAGTTATCGAGGCTGACTTCAGGAGCTTTGCTGTTGGCGAAGATGGCAAAAATGGTCTGAAAGGGACGTTAGTTACTCGTAATTCAAAGATTCTTGCCAACTCGATGATGGCAGGATTTGCTGCCGGTTTATCCAGCATGTTTGATGTGAACCCTGTCCCTGTTTTGTCCACAACGTCGAATGGGCAAACACAGTATCAAGATGTCTTTAGTACCGATGCATTACAAGGTGGTGCGGCAAAAGGTGCGTCAGACGCAATGAATAGACTCGCTGACTACTACATGGAACTAGCCGATGCGATGCATCCGGTTATTGAAGTCGGTGCGGGTCGAGTAGTGGACATGATTGTGACAAATGGGACTGGGTTATGAATTTAGTTAAAGCTATTGGTGTGCTGCTATCTGCGGCGTTATTGGGTGGCTGTGCAGTTGGTCAGAGTGAATTTAATTGTTCTGCTGGCGATGAAAACGCTCTTTGTGGTTCATCTAGAACTATCTATAAGGCGACTGATGGCACGTTAGTAACGAATGACACTCTGACTTATATCGAAGATGGTGAACCAAGACAAATTACACTTGATGAGCTTAAAGATATTGAAAATAAACAAAAAAATAAAAAAGTTGCTTCAGGGATTTCGGAAATTTCCACCTATGGGGCAAAATTTAATTACGTACCTCAATCATTCAGTTTCGATGGGGATGTACTGCGAAAAGATGTGAAAGTCTTACGTGTTTGGGTTGCACCTTTTGTCGATACAAATGATGACCTTCATTTGTCTTCGATGGTGTACACCGATATCGAACAACGCAGTTGGGAGCTTGGCACTGTCAATCCCAATTTAAAAACGAGAATTGCTCCACCGGTGACAAAGTCCTTGGTAAACCCTTCCAAATCAGAACAGCGAAGTGTGAAGGAATATCGAGTACCAAAAACCGAGAAAGCAAAACTACAAACAACTTTTGATAACAACTAATCATTTAAACCACACGGAGAAAAAAATGATCGCAACTAACAACAACGTAAGTTTTACGGCTACAGAAAATAACTTGATGAAGATGAAGTTCGCTTTGTCATTAGTTGTTCTGGCAGTGGTATTCAGTGCGTTCGCATCTGCGGGTACGGACACAACATTTGATTCATGGGTGAATCAAATGACTGATTGGCTAGAAGGTTCTCTAGGTAAAGGTGTGTCTATCGCATTCGTTATTGTCGGTATCGTCATCGGTATTATGCGTCAAAGTCTAATGGCATTTGCTGTTGGTGTTGGTGCTGCTCTAGGTATGAACTACACACCAGACATCATTAACAGCATGTTCTCAGCAGTACTTTAATATTTAGGGGGATGTAATGAAATTCACTAAACTAATTCCTGCAACTCTTTGTTTAACTTTGATTGCATCCCCTGCCTTAGCTACCAACGGTGCTCAAGAACAGCTAAAAGCATCCTTAACTCAGGCGAGTAAAGCCGAAAAACTACCCAATGCAAAATCTGTTGTTGTCTTTGGTGGTAGTGAGTCCGTAGTACTAACCGATAACCCTCGATGGGTTATCAAAGGGCAGCTATATGATATGTGGCAAAACACTGAGATTAACAGCAAATCACAGCTACATGACGCCGCAAAGAAGATCCCAATTCAAATCATTAATGTAAACACAACCGATGTTGTAGACATAAGAGTGAATCCAGAAAAATCGGAGGTACTGACGGTTTTTCTTGATCCATTTTTGGAGCATTCAGCCAACGAAATGTACTTGTTAAACAAGTATGCGGCTGACTACCAGATTCGTTACATATTTACCGCAATGTCCCAATCGAACATTAAGCCGTTCTTCTCTTTTGCATGTGAGACACAAACCCTTTCAACTGACCAAGTAATAGAAAAGGTTGTTGATAAGCAGTTTGCTTATGGCAAACGCAAATGTAGGGAAGTGCAAGTAATGAATAGCTTTGGCTTAACACAGTTTCTACATATCAAAGAGTCACCAACGCTTATTGCCCCCAATGACGTTTTCCATGTGGGAATGCCTACCGAGTTATTGGGCTGGTTACGAAAGAATACTAAATAGGGAGATAAACGATGTTTGATTATAAGTTTAATGAGAATGAAGCAAGTCGTTTATTTCGACCTCTAGCGTTTGATGCTGATACTGACCTGTTTTTGTGCGATGACAACATGCTGGCGTTCAGCTTCGTTTGTCAGCCAACTAGTGGTTGGGACACACAAATGCTATCAACAATCGAATTGTTACTATCTCAAGATCCGTACCCTACTAAATCTTTGCTTAGCTTTTCTTTGTGGGCTAGCCCTGATGTTAGGGAGTTCCTGAAAGGCTCTGACTATCTGAGAAGTTCTTGCCGAGAGGTTTTGCATCGAGAGGTTCATGACAATGCGTTAGGCTATCTATGGTCAGCTACACGCGATTCGGCAGAGGTTGTTCAGAATACGAAAGTCCGTAATTTCCAGCTTCTTGTGACATTCAAACTGCCTGTAGAGTCATTGGATGTGAATCCCGAAGAAATTCAGGAGATTCAGTCCATTCAGAGAACGATGGAACAGCGTTTGATTAAAGCGCAGCTTGCACCACGACGAATGAACAGCGTAATGCTGGTCAATATTATGAATACGGTCATGAACTGGCAGGAAGACGCTGAGTGGCGAACTACGCAACAACTACCTGTTGATGAGTTTAGTACGCTTAATGAACAGTTTGTTCAATATAATACTGGCGTGTTCAAAACACAGGATGGGGTTGTACTTGGTACTAAAAAGAACCCAACATTTGTGAAAATGCTCACGGTTCGTCGTTTTCCCCGTAAAGCTTATACCGGTCAAGCATTTAAGTGGTTTGGTGATCCATTCGATGGACAAGGCTGTGTAAACCAGAATTTCATGATCACCGTGAATATTCATTACGCTGACCATGCAAAAGAGAAAGGACAAGTAGAGACTAAGAAAAGTCATTACATCAAACAGTCGTTCAGTTCACTGACTAACTTTGCCCCGAAAATCAAGGATATGAAAGCTGACTTAGAAGAACTTTCATTATCTTTACAGGACAAGGGTAAAGCGATCAAAGTGACGCTTTCGGCTGCTGTCTTTGGTCGAACTGAAGAAGATGCTGAAGCCGGTATCACTGGTTTACAGTCTTACATGAAGCAATCAGGGGTAACGATGGTGTCAGAGGATTCATTCTCTGTACCGTCATTCATCCAATTGATGCCGTTCGGGGCTTGTAACCATGCTGTAGCACACTCTCGTCGCTACTTCACGATGGCTTCTAACCATGCACTACCGATACTTCCTCTCTTTGCTGAGTGGAAAGGTACTGGAACCCCAATGTTACAGTTTGTGAGTCGAACAGGGCAGTTGATGAATATTGACCTCTATGATTCAAAAACCAACTTTAACTGTGTGATTTTTGCAGAGTCGGGAGCTGGTAAGTCATTTCTAACTAACGAAATTATTCGCTCCTACCTCAATACAGGTAATAAGGTTTGGACGATTGATGCAGGTGAATCCTACAAGAAACTTTCAAGTAGCCTTGGAGGGAGTTTTACTGCATTTGACTCTGGCTCAGACCTAAGCCTTAACCCTTTCACAATGATCGATGACTCCGATCCTGAAGCATTTCTCGATTCTTTGGAAATGCTGTCTGGTTGTTTGATTGCTATGGCATTCACGAAAGAGTCTCCGACCGATCTACAGTCTTCCGAAATGGAGCGAATCTTAACTCAGGTTTGGAATGAGAAACGTCAGTCAGCCAAGATTGACGATATTCGCGCTAAATGCTTAGAAGACGAGGATATTCGTGTTCGTGACATGGGCAAACAGCTAAGTGCGTTTTGTTCTGATGGGCAGTTTGGTAAGTATTTCGATAAACCACACAACGTAGAGTTCAATGGGAACTTCAACGTGCTCGAATTGGATGGTTTGAGTGAGCGTCCTCGCCTTCAAGCGGTAGTTCTTTTCCTATTGATGGTTCAAATCTCGCACTCGATGTACCACGAGTTCAAAGAAAACCGTGACGTAAAACGTTTGGTTATCATTGACGAAGCTTGGGACTTGCTTGGTAACTCGAAAGCTGTTGAAGCATTCGTTGAAAAAGGTTTTCGACGCTTCCGTAAGTATGGTGGGTGCGGCATTGTCGTTACACAGTCAATTATGGACTTGCAAAAATCATCATCAGGTAAAGCGATTGCCGAGAACGCTGCAAACACCTTTATCCTGAAGCAAAAAGATTCAACCATTGCTAATGCTAAAAAAGACGATTTGATGGCATTGCCACCGGCTGGTTATCAGTTGTTGAAGAAGGTAACTACTGAAATTGGGCATTACTCAGAAATTTTCTTCAATACCAATGCTGGCATGGGTATCGGAAGGCTTATTGTAGATCCGGTTCGTATCATGATGTACTCAACACGAGCGCAAGATAACCAAGCGATTGAATCGTACACCAAAAATAACGTTCCACTATCACAAGCCATGAAGCAGGTCGCACAGGATAGGCAGATGATCCGCTTTCCTGTAGAACGCCCTGAATTTCTAGATGAGCCTGTGACTCAAACTATTTCCATGATGGATGCACAAGTCCTTGAGATGCCGAGTAAGAGTAAACCAACGCTTCACTTGGTAGAAGATGATGGGGTGGTCAATGAGTAGTGAGGGTGTGATGACAGGAACAGAGACTAAACGTGCTCATCCATTGAATTTCCCGATAAAAATGGTTTGGGTTGCAATTGCTATGATTTTTACGTTCCACCTAGCAGTTACAACACTAACTAAGCACTATTTGTTGGTGGTTGATGGCAAGGACGCTAGTGAGAGATGTATCCCTGAGTTTTCCGTGTATTTACTAAAGAGAAACTACGGTCAAATTGAGCATGGAAAAATCTATACGTTTAAAGCAAAGGGTATGACACCGTTCTATCAGGACAACATGCTTATAACGAAATATGCAGTAGGGTTGCCAGGTGATGAGGTCATTCAGAATGCGAAAGGAGTTTTCATTAATAATGAGCGCATTACTGATGACTACCCATTGATAGATAAGCTTGGCGTGGATCAGGAAGCTCTATATAAGAGCTACCACCTTAAAGATAACGAAGTGTTTTTCACTGCACCGGCTGAGCGTAGTTTTGACTCCCGCTATTGGGGAACGGCAGATATCAATGAAATCGTTGGTGAGGCGATTCCGTTATGGTAGTTGCTAAGCAAACACTCTTGAGCCTTATTTTGTTTTCCGGCACCGCATTCGCTGATAGCAGTGCCGAATATTCGAGCATGCCTGATAGCATTGTTCAGTCCAAACAAACTGCATTAACCCAAGGACAGAACGCTTTGGGTGATGAGTACATGAACAAATTGCTGCGCAAAAATGAAGCAATACACTCGGCAACCTTTTCAACTAAAGTGGCAACCGAACATCAAGATGGTGTTGAGCCTCAAACCGATATCCACTATGTGATTTTAGTTAGTGATGCTATGGGCAAACGTGAGCTTAAACACTTATTCAAATCGTTGTCTCACCGCAACGATGTGTCTTTTGTTGTAAGAGGTATCTTGCCAACAGAAAAGACAATTACCGATGTTGGTAAGCGAATTATTGGGCTTATTAAAGACCTCCCTGAAGTTCCTAACGTGAATCTAGATCCGCGACCATTCCAAAATATTAACGCTGAATATGCACCTCAAATCCTTATGTACAAAGGGGACTCGGTTGTTCTCTCTGCTGCTGGGTTGGTTAACCCTAACTACCTAAAAACTGAGTTTGAAAAGGGAAAACGAGGTGATTTAGGAAATTTTGGGAGCATGGTTAAGATATCTGAAAGAGATCTAACTGAGGTTCTAAAAGAACGTGCAGCGTTGCTCGATAAGGAAGCGTTGATTGCTGATGCAAAGGATAGGTTTTGGGATAACGTAGCGTTTACTGCATTACCGAACGCTACTGAAACACTAGTACGCAGCTTTGTGCCGGAAGTAGTTGTCCGTGAAGATATTGTCACTCCGAACGGTGATGTTATTGCGTTCGCAGGAGAGAGAATTAATCGCCTGAATACCCTCCCATTTACTCAACGACTAGTCGTGTTCGATCCAACTGACCGTAAGCAAATGGAATTTGTTCAGTCATTACCGGAATCACCGCTACGAACCAAATTTATCGCAACACGTTTTGATAGAAGCCTTAAATGGGATGCTGTTAAGTCGGTAGAAAGACAACTCAATGCATCTGTGTATCAGCTAAAACCAGAGCTAGTCACAGCGTTTGATTTGCAAGTCGTACCAAGCATCGTAACTGCTGATCATCAAAGAAAAGTCTTTGTTATCAGTGAAACCAAAATGGAAGACTGAGACTTTTTACATGCTCAAGAAAGTAGCGTTAGCTGTTGCTCTAGGAGCAATCACGTTTAGTGAAATGACACTAGCAGACGATGTAGCACAACTCGGTGAATGTCGTGATGGTGGGGTATTAGATGGGTCTATGTTTACTGACGTTCCGTGGAATGCCATGTATCCAATCCGATTAGCAGGAGTCAACCTTAGCCCAAGTGGAAATGGTGCGCCTAGTGACGCTACAAAAAAAGCATTCTGTGCATGTGAAGATGACTTGGGGATAGCAGTACCAGGATTTACACAATCAATGTATGAACCGGCTAGGCTCATTGAGCTGGTACGTGAACCCGACTGCATGATGTCATTAGGTGGTGCTGAAATGGGTATGACTAATGGACGCATGAGGGGATCTACTGGACAAAATGAGCAAGAGGGTGGTCAAGGCGCTCAGAACGCTTTTTGGCACTATCACTACTTTGCTTACCCCTTGCTATTAATGCTTGAAATGGTTGTCGCTAACCGTTGTGGTGATGGGTTCATGTCTATGGATTTACTTTATGTTAGCGAACTCGATCCAACATGGAATGATGCTGAATTGGCGGCATTTTCTAATCCTGAAGCTGCGCTGTTTGGTAATCCTATCGCGTTAGCGTCATGTCTTGCTGATGGGGCTGCTGCTGCTGTTGGTAAGTCAATGGATGAGCTGTTTTGGTGCGCAGGGGCATGGGGTGGTATCTATCCGCTTTCTGGCTTTGTATCGACTAAAAGTTCTATTGCCACAAAAACAAGCTTGTTAGCAACGCGCTCAGTTGCAGCTCTACACCGAAGACTACTAGCGAGAAAAACCACTGGTGATGATGCCCTGTGTGATGCTCCCCTTTTTCCAACTATTCCAAAATCACAATACAAAATGAACATGATGTATCCCGTAGCCGAAAGGAACGAGGCGCACGAGATAGGCGAACCATCATTGCAGTGGGGAGAATGGCGAAACATACCATCCCAAGAAGATGCGATTTACATGCTGTGGCGATACAACGATTGCTGCACCACCTACTACTAATGTGAGGTGCGAACAATGTTACTTAGAAGTGCTTTGGTTGCTTGTTGCACGATTTCTTTTTCAGCGTGGTCTTTCTGCTTTGATGAAGCGGGTAGGCGCTTTGATGTAAGCGTTCCTTTGCTAAAAGCGGTTTGCTTTACAGAATCGAGCATGAGAGCCAATGCCATCAATGGAAAAAACTCTAACGGGACTGTCGATTACGGTCTATGTCAAATCAATTCGTGGTGGTTTCCCAAACTAAAAAAATACGGGATCACGAGAGAAAGCTTGCTGAATGATCCATGCGAAAACACGCTGGTTTCGGCGTGGATATTAGCCGGAAACTTTGAAATTACATCGGATGGATGGAAAGCGGTGGGAGCTTACAACGCAGGTTGGGAGAACACACCTGAGAAGGAAGCAGCAAGGCAAGAGTACATTGCCCTGGTTAAACAGAACTTGGAGAAAATGACACATGAGTAAAGTGTGGCTTTTAAACGCGATGATATTGGTCAGCTTGGTTGGGTGCACCTCAACAATTAAGTGTGGTCAGCCATTCACGATCATTGACGGAATGAAGCAGCTCCAAATAGAAAATAATTCAAGTCAATCAACGGAGAAATAGATATGGCTACTAACGAAAAACGCGCGTATTCACGCCCTGCAATAAAGAAGATGCTAAGTGTGAAATCAGAATCAGCTATCAATGCTGTTGAAACGTACATGAATAAAACGCTGAGTGCTATCTATGCACTTGATGTGATCCTGTTTTACATCAGCGATGAAGCGACTAGCGAAGCTGCTAACCAAAAAGTAGCTGATTTGTTCGATGAAAAAATGAAGTTCTTCAACAAGAAGATTAACCACTACAACAACATTGTTGAAGACAGTGGGATGGTCGATATCGTTTGGACACAAGAGTTTTCTGAAGAATACCTAATCTTCTCGCCACTGTGCGGTCAGTACATTCAGCTCATCAAAAAGTTCGACATTTTAACTAGCTTGATTGAACAGGCATGGTTAAACGGACACATTCCTTCAAGTGAACGTAAAGACCGACAAAAGGCACTTCAGAGTCATATGCGTAACGTTTCTCGCTATGTGATCAATGCATCTCAAACCGCGATGCGTTTAGCCAAATCTGCGGGTAAAGAAAAAGAGGTCATTGAATCTGTTGAGAAGATTGGCGTTACCCATGAGATCGCAAAAGAAGTCTTGGATACCACAAAAGCTGTGCAATCAGCGGAGATGGAAAAGACTGAAGACGGTGAAGATGAGCCTGTTGCTCATACCGCCTAAGCAACATAAATAGACGAAAGAATAGGGTTTGCTTGATGTTAAGAGATAGGTTTGATGGGTTTGTAGGGCAACTAATTAGCTATGTGGTGATGATTACAACCACTCTATTGCCGCTACGCATGGCATATGCTCAGCAGGAGTTTGATCAGGCGGTAGTTAATGCGAACTCATTTGCTCAATCTATGCTCAATCAACGAGCAAACCCTACCTATGATGCTGAAGGGAATCTTCTGGTCGATGGGCAAGTGTACATGAGCCAGAAGCAAATAACGGGGCAACGTGATAACGACTACCTACCAGCAGGGGTAGATGTGTATGGGTCTGATGCTCAGACCATCATGCAGGGACAAGCAGCACAAAAAAAGTATGAGGAAAAAACTCTAGCCACGGCTGAAACATCTGGCGAACGCGCTTACCACATTCTAAAGAAATCAATCTCAAACCAAAAACCAGACTTAGCTAATGATCCTATTTGGGCAGCTACAGACGATGTGTTCAATAACTTAGAAGAAATTGCTCAAGACTTTGCTAATTGCACTATTGATAAAGAATTGGTGTATAGCGGTGATTCTTACCACGTTCCTGTGTACAAAACCTGTGAAAAGCTTCCAGCTATCGAAGAGAGCTATAGCGTTTTTCATGAGTACAAAGTCGGTGTTATCAAGCACAGTTCAGGAGCAACCAATATAAGTTCCTGTGGTGATGGCTGCACTACTCTATGGTTAGGAACAATTGGGAACAACTACTGGAAGGGGAGTTGTAAGATTTTTGAAGAAAGTATGGCTGTTGAAGTTATTCAACCGTCAGCTATTCAATCGGCAATTATCGACTACGCGAAATTCGATGACTGGTTCCAAATCTATTTAAATAGCAGCAAAGTCTACAATGCACCATATCCTGACCAATTCCCGCCTGAAACGGCCGGAAGTTGTGAGCTTAGCACGAGTTGGGTTAAAAATCCGAATATCAATGTGGTCAATTCTTTTCGTAACGTTCCTGAAAATACCATTGTTGAATTCAAAAATCGCACTTCAGTGAGTGGTAGTGGGGAGGGCTATGCCAAGATAACCATTAATTATGATGTCGAAGACTTGGTGTATGAAGAAACTTGGTCAGACCAAGATTTGATAGATAAAGCCTACCAAATAAAGCAGCAAGCCGATGATAGGTTTTGTGAGGCTTCCTTTACGTGTGCCAATATGCCAACCACTGTCGATGAAAATGGTTGTGGTGTGATCAATGGCGTCAAAGTGTGTGAAGAGAACTTTGGAGATAACCCACTGGCGGGATTAGGTATTAGTCCATTTTGTCAGCGTGTTGATATTCAGAGTAACTGTGCTTTCAACGAAGGGGAAATATGTACAACAAACACTGAAGGTGTAAAAACGTGCTTCGACAATGATACTGTCGATAACAACCAGTGCGCTAAATACGAGAATGACGAAACATGTAGCTACATAAAGACAGAGTGCGTGGAAGGAGCTGAAGGTGCTAGCGGTGAGTGCTATGTACAGTTAGATACCTATGACTGTGGTTTTGATGCCTCTACGGGAACCGCTCACGAAGAAGAAGTCTTACGCTGTGATGGACAAATACAATGTATCGGAGAGTCCTGTTATAACCCTGAAAGAGATTTAGCCAATAATGATTTTGGCGAAGTTAACGCCTACCTTGAGATGCTTAGGTATGCCCAAGCGGATATGACTTGCGAGGGTATACCGGAGCGACCATTCGATCCAACAAATCCACCGGATAGGTATGAACCAGTTCCAACTTGTCCTACCGGAGCCGTGTACGATAAGACTACAAACAAATGTCTGAAGCAAACAGCTTGTGAGTATTCCGACAACGATTTTTATGCGGTAAGTCGTCGTGACGGTATTCAAGTGCTTATGAATAACACTGTTGTTGCAAACGAACCTAGCGTTCTGACTTGTACAACTCTCATAAAAAACGGCACTGCCTACACTTGTGGCGAAGCTCGTAAGAATGTGGGTACTGATACGTTCTATGAGGTGTGTACTAATACCGTTAGTGAACCTACGCCAAATACTTGTCCGTCAGATGAGCATGAGTTGAATGAGAATACGGGGTATTGTGAAGTACCTCCTATCGTGACCTGCCCTGATGGATTTGTGCTAGTTCAGGGTTCGGATATGTGGAGTTCCGAAGACGATGTTTGCCGCCTTGAGACTCCGGTAACGTATAACTGCGACAAGTCTCATGAATACTACAATCCCGAAACCGGTGTTTGTGACGGTTTGTTGTATGACGTTGCTACCTGTGACGATCCGATGAACTTGGAAAATGATATTTGTACGGCAACATTAACTGATGATGTTCAATGCCCTTCTGGTCAGTCATTTATCTCAAGTCAAGAAGTGTGCAGCCAAACATTAGTGAACAACGCAACGTGTCCTAGCGGCTCATCTTTAGAAAATGATCGATGTAATGGGTTGCTTGTTGAGCAAGCTGAGTGTCCATCGGGACAGGCGCTTAAAAATGGTGTGTGTACCGTGACTTTATCTCAGCCAGCAGGGTGTCCATCGGGTTACACGCTAGAAGATGATATCTGTTCTATTACTTTAACAACTGATCCAAGTTGCAAAACAGGGCAAAGCTTTGATTCAAAAGCCGGAATGTGTAGCCAAACTTTAACTAGCAATGCAACGTGTCCTAGCGGTTCATCTTTAGAAAATGATCGTTGTAATGGATTGCTTGTTGAGCAAGCTGAGTGTCCATCAGGTCAAACACTTGAAAATGGTGTGTGTAGTGTAACTTTAGCAAGCAACGCTACATGCCCATCTGGTTCCACATTAGTTAATGATCAATGTAAAGGCACAGCAACATCAGCTCCTAACTGCCCAAGCGGATATGCTTTGAATAATGGGCAATGTGAGAGAGTGTTAACTACATCGCCTGAGTATTCATGTGCTAACGGTGGCGTTTTTGGATCAACAAACGTATGTATAGATGAATACACAGAATGTAGGTATGACGATAACAACTTTGTTCATATCGCCTTGCACCCTACGTTTGGTATTCCTGTTGCTATGCATGGGTATTGGGATGGAAGTTTAGTCAACTCTGAATCTGCTGATTTAACTGGTGATGGCATTATCGGAGATGATGGGACGGAATACAGTCTAGGTGAGCAAAAAGCAGGAGGTTCAGGTCATTCGAATATACGTTATGAGATCTGCTCACTACAATCCAAAGAAACGGAGGCTATCGCTACCTGTCCAGATGGTTACAGTTTGCAGGGGGATGTTTGTGAGTTTTATAGTGCACAGCCCGTTAGTTGTTCAAGCGGATATAGCTATAACTCCACATCAGGAATGTGTGAAAAAACCACTGTATCAAGTCCATTGTGTCAAAGTGGGTACGGATATAACACTCAAACTAATCAGTGTGAAAAGACAGTAAACAGTAGCCCTACCTGTGACACTGGATATGGCTTTAACCTGTCAACGAATCAGTGTGAAAAAGAGATCGATATGGCTCCTATTTGCTCAAGTGGGTACAGCTATGATCCAGTGTCGAATAAGTGTAAGAAGACCGTTGAATCAACACCGTTCTGTCAATCAGGATATCAATACAACGACGATTTACAGCTTTGTACAAAACACCAAACATCTTCACCGCTATGTCAAAGCGGCTATGGATATAACACTCAAACTAATCAGTGTGAAAAAACAGTAAACAGTAACCCAATTTGTGAGACAGGGTATAGCTTCAACTTATCTACTAATAAGTGTGAAAAAGAGATCGATACGGCTCCTATTTGTACAAGTGGATACAGTTATGATCCAGTGTCGAATAAGTGTAAGAAAATTGTTGAAAGTGAGCCTCAGTGCCAAACTGGGTACGAATATTATGATGGGCTTTGCTACAAAGAGATTTCATCTGCCCCTAATTGTCCTGATGGATATGCATATAGCACAATTACAGGTCAGTGTGAGTTGAAAACAAGCTCTCAACCGCGATTAAGTTGTGACACCGAAGGGACTAGTTACTATGCGCCAACAAATACATGTCGCTTAGATATTGAGGCAGAGCAATCATGTCCAAGTAGTTTTCCTGTATGGAGTGACGACGAAAACCGTTGTATGTCGGGTTCTCTTAGCCCGTTAGCAAAAGTTCGAACCAAGTTGGAGTTGAACGCCGACATTGACGCCAACAATCCTAATGAGGCTCAGGCTTTAATAGCGTATGCCGTGGCTCCTTTCTCTCATCTTGCTTCGGCACTTATGCCGACAGCTTATGCAGAAGAAGTTGCAGAGCCGGAAGATAGTGTCACTCAAGATACTATGAATGCATACATTGGTGAGAAGTTCGAATATGCAGCTCAAACATTTGACTACCAAAAGGCGATGTTTGCTCAAGGTCAAAGCCAGCTATTAGGGATGATGTCTAGTAGCGCACCGTCTGATGGTCAAGGCACAACGAATGTTCAATGTGAACTGTTTAAAGGTGAGGCAATGGAATGCAAGCAAGCGGTTGGTGGCATGCAGGACTGTTGTGAATCGCCAGTCACCGTTTCGCTTGGTGATTACATCACTTTGACAAGACACATGATGAGTATGGACTCCCTCACAGGGCAGGTGTTTGGCTTAGACGGCTATACGGGAGTTTGGGATATCGCTTCAAATTGGACTAGCGAAGCCGCTAGTACAGCTTTTGATGCAGTACAGAGCACATTTACGTCTGGTGCTGATGTGGTTGCTCAACAAGGTACAGAAGCTGTTGGTGAAGGTGCAGTGAATGCAATGGCTCAATCTATGATGACCTATACGAACGCATTCTTGACCGAAGCATTTGGTCCTGAAGTCGCGGGGATGTTCTTTCAACAGGCAGGGACCGATGCTGCCGGTAATGCAGTACTTGGAGCATCACCACAAATGGCTGCTGCGGGACAGGCTCTTATGTATTGCTATTACGCTTATTTAGCATATGTAGTCTTCAATTTGCTCGTAAACATCGTTTTCGCCTGTGAAGAAGAAGAACTCGATTTGGCTATGAAAGTGGAGCTACTTTCAGCCCATTATCTTGGTTCGTACTGTAAGACCGAAGTTTTAGGAGCGTGTATTGAAAAGAGAAAATCATACTGTGCCTATGACTCCCCGCTTTCCCGTATTTTGATGGAGCAAATATATCAGCAACCTCAAATGGGTTTGTCCTGGGGCAGTGCAAAGAATCCAAACTGTTCGGGATTAAGCATAGAAGACATTGGCAACGTAGATTGGGATCAAGTGAATCTAGATGAATGGGTAGGAATACTCATTGAAACGGATAACTTTATCCAAAACGATGTTATTGATATTGAGCGTTTAACCGGTAGTGGTTCGCTACTTAACTATGGTGACACCACTGAGACAGAGCGCCAGAATGTATTAGAGAAAAACACGGATAGATTTGACGACATTGATGTGGATGAAGTTCGCAGAGATGCTTATGAAGATGCATGGAACGAGCAACAGAATTGATAGGTGAGTAATGAGTAATAACAGTGTCGCGTTCGCAAGTTGTGCAGGAACCCTAGAAGACTACTTTAAGTCTGATATCTGTGCGAACAGAACAATATATTGTCAGTTTAGGCTAGAGAGTTTAGGGGTTTTGGGCGAACACTTGGTGCAAGAGGCAGTAAATAGAAACAAAATAAAGTATGTCATTTTCTGTGATGGGAAAGTGATTAAAAGGAGTTAGGAAAGCAAGCTTAGATAGTAGAATAAGAGTAATTAAATTATTAGTGGTGCAGGGAATTATGTCTTTAAAAACGTTAGCAATATTGGTCAGTGCAGTTTCTCTTACAGCGTGTGTGAGTGCACCTAAGCAGGACTATACACATTTGCCATATGACAACGCTCAGAGCGAAGCGTACAACATAGCTAAACAGACAAGTCTTTTAAAGGACTACTGGCATGGCTCGACTATAGCGAGTCCATTGAAGGACTTTTCAACATCAGAAATAGATGCAACAGAAACCAGTTTGCGCGAGTATCGCGGCGGTAATGTGTCGGTAGGTACGGGCTTGCTAAGTATTGTAACTGGTGACTTGACCGGAGTAATCAGCGTGGCAGGAGGCGCGGTAGCAAACCTTGCACAATCAGGTCACGCGCCAAGTAATCAAATTAGGCTGTTTGTAGAGCTGCCTAAGAGCAAATATGCTAGTAATGTAGAGGCTGAAAAGTTCATAGTTACCAGCATGGAACAAGCAGCAAACAAGGTACTTTCACGATATGGTCAGGTGAAGCAAATATCACCAAAGCCTGAAAGTGCTTATGATGCATTTTGGGTTGAAAAGTCAGGTAAGTCGATTCCCTTTAGCCTAGTTAACCGAAAAGAAAGTGAGCTAAAAGGCGACTCTATAGCTGAAGCCGCAACATCAATAGATGGCAGCAATGAGGTTCAGTTAACCTACGGTATTATTGAGGATTCGGGTGTTAACTGGAATAAGGTTATCGTAAACCCGCCAATGCCATTCGTTTACTCAGTAGAAGTGAGTCCAGTAAACACCGTGGAGTTCTACAAAGAGTATTCAGCTCAACTACCGGATGGGTTCTATATTTACGTCCCAAGCTTTCCGAACACATCTTGGAATAGTAAAACCTACTTTGACAATTCAATTATTGTTCCCTCAATCTTCACTCAAGGTGAGCAATACCAGTTTATCAAACCTTAATAAAAGTAATTGAGAAATCTATAGCCCCTCATCGTAGGGGCTTTTTTACGGAGGAACAATGGAAAACTTACTGAATAATTCCAATGCTTGGTTAGCAATTGCTCTATTCATTGTGCTAAGCGTATTGATTGGCTCAAAGGGAGGAAAGAAGCGGGGTGGATATAAACCGATTAAGAATTTAAACACAAAGTGTGAACAGAACTTCTTCAAGCAGCTATTACGTCGATTGCCAAATGGGGTTTATGTTGCGTGTAAAGTTCGTTTAGCAGATATTTGCTTACCAACGAATAACAAGGACATTGGTGGGTTCAATGCCATTGCGAAAAAGCATGTTGATTTCGTACTTCTCGATCAACAAACAAGTGAGATTTTATGCGTCATTGAACTAGATGACAGGAGTCATAATTCAGCAGCAGCGAAGAAAAGAGATAGGGTTAAGGACTCGGTTTTTAAAAGTGCTCAGATTAAATTGATTCGCGTTAAAGCATCGAGATCATATAAAAAAGATATAGATGGAATATTGGAAAGTGTTGCTAAGTATGAGAACGAAACTACCTCACAAAATAATAGTGGCAAGTGTCCCCAATGCTCATCTGAGAAGTATCAACAGATCGATTTAAAGGGATTGCAAAAAGGGAAGCACTATTATCTGTGTGAGGTTTGTAATTATAGCACCGAGCCTATTAAAACTGTTTAAAGAACAATTGCAGAAAGTGGCGTTTAGAGCCAATTTGGTTTTCTACTCGCTTGATGACTTGTGAGATAGCTGACTTACTTTTGTTGCTTTCAATTGCAATGCTGGTCAGAGGCTCATGCTTAGCTAGTTCTTCCAAGATCGATTGGGCATTACCATCAATTTTCAGGAACGCTTCAGCTTTGGCTAGCTCCGTTTTGTTCGCGTGAAACTGTTGAGGTTCTTCATGCAAAACAATATGGGAAATGTCACTGATGAAACGCTTATCAAACAGGTGATTAGCCTTGATAAGTGCTAGGAACGCTTCCAGATTAGGGATGTCTGTTGATTGGGTAAAAACAGAAATGGAGACGTTTGGGTGTAGTGTTCGTAGCTTATAAAGCTCATGCATTGTTTCGTGAATGGACGTACCTAAATACAGATCACTGATGATGAATTGACAGCCATTAAAATCAAACTGCTTTAGTTCTTCCAGGGTAGTTAACGTTGTAATGGTAAGAGTACCGTTAGACGTTTTTTGAAAGTCTCGGCAAATCGCTTCTGCTATGATAGGCTGATCTTCAATGATGACAATATCCATGCGTATACTCAATGTTATTTAAACGGCTAATGCTACTTCAGAGTTATAAACTACCGTGATAGAAAAGAAAGAGAACAATTTAAGCAATAAAATTGCTGGCATCGTTCATGATTATTGGGTCGAGCATGATAGCACTATCGAGAACACAAATAAAATATTCAGGAAATCATTTCTCTGTATTATCTTTACAAGCATCTTAGGCATAGGATCGGTGTTCTATCTTGATGCAATAAACATGTTTGAGAAAAAGGTGGTAATTGGTAATGTAAACGAGGTAGGAGTTAACAGGGAATTGCTTATTTCATATTTTAATGGAACATATAAGAGCGTTTCCAAATATATAAATAGAGATGATTACTTTGAGGTGGTAGAAAAGATTGGTTTGAAAGGAGTTAAATATAAAGCCAGCCAAATATTATCAGGAGATATTGTATATCAAAACCTACAATTGATAGATAAAAACTCAACGTTGAATGTTAAATTCGTTATTTCAAATGGTAGGCTTAGAACCTATCCCAAAAGGAATTGTCAGATAATACATAATGATAATTTATGAGGGCAACGTATGGCAGGTAATAAGTGGCAAATCAGTGATGAACTCTGGGAGAAAATGGCTCCTCTCATCCCGGAACATAGAACTCAACACCCGCTGGGTACGCACCGCAAGCGGGTTGATAATCGCGCTGCAATGAACGCCATTTTCTTCGTACTCAGGACGGGTTGCCAGTGGAATGCGCTAAATGCCACCGGTATATGCTCGTCAAGCTCTGCTCATCGCCGATTTCAGGAGTGGCGGGATGCTGGCGTATTTGAACG
>NZ_JAWOUY010000038.1:0-20108 GCF_033339635.1 Vibrio sp. 2092
TTTAATCATCACTAATCTACTATACGAAAATACTATATACAAATAGATTACTATAGCCTAGACTTAATCTCTCAATAATAGGTCATTGGATAGAGAGGGAGAGGTCAATGGCACATATCCGCTGCACGACCAAGCTAGAAATTAATGGTTCGAAATTAGATAAATTCCCTCTCATCATCACAAATAATCTCAAGGTTCATATCCTCTCATTAGAGTACTTCCTCCATAAAAGAACTTCAGTCCAAGCAACAACATTATTCACATATGCGCAACATATAGCGGATTTTCTATCTCAGCTTGAAGTTGAAAACGATGGGCTTACTTGTGAAGATCCCGAATATCGAGAGTGGGATGAAATTGATGATAATTGGATAGAGGCATATTCTGCCGAATTAATCAGTCGATATGAATCTGAGTCTGATAATAAGAAAAACTATGTTGGCAGCCTTTTAAGCACTGTGGTTGGTTACTTGAAATGGACGCAAACCTCAGGCTATACCACCAACCTTATTGGTATTGGTGAAGATAACCGTATTAAGTTGAATACTTCTAGTTCAAAAAAAGGCGATCAAACAATACTCCCTCTTGCCAAAAAACTCTCAAAGGAAAAATCTCCAAGGCGCACAGCACCTAGAATGGACTGGATTGATGCAGTTAAAGCTAACCTACAAGTCAAAAGTGCTGAACTCCGTGTACGTGATGAATTAATGATTGATTGGTGTGTTGGGATTGGTCTTCGGGCGCATGAAGTTTGTTCGCTGACTATCAGCCAATTACCATCCAAGAAGTCGGCTGAAGATGCCTATATTAATGAGCAAAATGTATTTATAAACATTGTTATTTCAAAAGGGAGTAAGCCTAAAAGGGTACCTGTGAGTGCGCTTTTGATTAAAAAGACATGGGATTTCGTGGAGATTGACAGAGAGCGTGTTCTTTCTCAAGTTAAGAGTAAAGCAAAAGAACAGCGTATCCCATTTGTTGATTCTGGCATTTTATTCCCATCTCAAACGACGGGAATAAAAGTACACTCCCGAACCTTTTCTAACAAAATACGAAAAGCATTTTTGAAGGCTGTTGAGGTTGGTGACTTAGCTGAAGACCAAGTTGTGTGGACGCATGGTCTTAGACACCGCCATGCGACAGACTTGCTCCAGGGCTTGGATAATAAAGGCGTGAAAAACCCAGAAAGGATAGCTAAACAGTCTACTAGGCACCAACATGAAGATATGCTTGAAACATACACAGTTTCAAGGTTCCATGAGGATATCTGATGGCGAAAAGAAAACTGCAACGTCGTAAGGTTGATCCCAAAAAGAAAGCAACAGTAACGCCGATATCACCATCTGGTCGTTTTGAAGTATACCTAGGTAAGGATACAAGCACGATTCCATGCTTAGATCTCATGGATTTGCATGATGGCGAGAGGATAATCCGTAGCTTAAATCTCTTTGTGCGAGGTAAACGAGCTACTACGGCAAGAGGTGAATCAAACGAGGTATTAAGTTATTTAAGGTTTACTCGCAGATTTTCGGGAGTAGTCAACACTGCAAGTCTGGATGCATATATTCATGAACTTAGTGCTAATTCTTCTATTCTCTATACGACTAAGTATCAGAAATATTCGACCATTAAAAAATTCATTGAGTATCTTAAAGAAAGTAATGTTCTACCTGATGAGATGAAAGTTCCCGTAGGTTTCGACTCATCTAAGATTGCTAAAAACTCCAAAAAGTCATTTCCTGAGCTTGCAAGACACTACGTAGAGGATGACAGTAATTTTGATGGAGAAGATATCAAAAAGGTCGCAGAAGCTTTTGAGATTGATTTGCGGGATGCTCGGGCATACTCTTTTGCTCTGGAGTGTATAGATACTATACATAGAGAGTCTCTATCCGCAATTTCTAAGCTAGAAGGTGACTGGGATTTTGTTCAGTCGATTATCGACAAACTTACTCCAGAGCATGTCGCTTTTTATCAAAGTGTTGATGGAATTAATGATTCTACTTTTTTCAGAGAACGGACTGCTCAAGAGGCAATTGCAACCTTATATGCTAAATTTGGTACGACCATTCCAGCTACCAAATATTGGCCGCCAAAATTAGAAAGTTATTTTAGGTCAATAGGTTGGGATAAGGTTAGCTCTAGGGTTAAACGATTGTTTAAGGGGGAACCCGTTGAAATAGAGGATGCAGAACTACTTGCATTCGCCAAGGGTCTTTCTGAAAAGCAATTGATTGAGTATCGTGACCTTGAGGACTTTAGCTACCAAAACCCTCGTTTCGACTTGAGGACTATTGAGCATGCAATTGCCATTTTATATGTTCAGCGAGGGCGAATACTTCCCGACTCTACTCAATGGCCAACTGCCGTAACAGATTATCTGAAAAATAGAGGTTGGGTTCCTTCACGAGTACGAGCTTCGCTCTTCCCCACTACTAGGTCTGTGTTGCCGTTTATCGTAGGTTTACTTTCGTATATCGATTTAAGTCCTAATGTTGATACGGTTGCCCAATATGCACATTTAGGTTCGTTTGTTCCCGCTGAAGAAAAGGGAATGGTCAGGGTTATTCTAGATAAATTCAGAGGGAAGCCACTTGATAAGTCTTTCAATGCTGATGATGAAATTATTGCTGCCTGTGTTAGGTATGTAGAAAGAGTAAAGAACTTCTTACTCGATGCAGGTGAGTTTGGCCGTGAAGTTCTTAGAATGGAAAAACCGCCACTTTTTGTTCAGTATACGGCCACTGCATCAGTAACAAAGGCAGAAGAAACTGCAACCTTAACAGCACCGCACGTTTCAACCGTGACCGATCTAGTTCGAGGTTTCATTAGCGACACATCTGTAAAGCACCCTATCCTTAAAGAACTAAGTAATGCAACTGGGGAAAACTTTCGACCAACCAACGCGCTGATTTTAAAATTATCTGGCGAATCTTCAGCTATGATTCAGAGGATTCTAAACCATAGTTTCTCATCAACAACAGATCTGTATACAGAAAGGGTTTACACGCAGACAATCTTAAAAACTAAGCAAAAGAATTTCATGCAGTATCTGGTTGACAATGCTACTTCTCAAGAATCAAAATTGAAGTCAGACAAATCAAAATCAGAAAATGATTTGTGGGATGTGTCGTCAGATGGAGTTGATGAGTGGCTAAACTGCGATGCTCAACGTTTTTGGTTTCACGATGTTGAAATTATCTCTGAGTGGGTAGCTTGGGAAAAACAAATATCTGACTATGAAGAAGAATTGAAGTTCAACAACCCTAAACGATGGAGTATCTATTGGCTCCCTAGATTAGCCAAATACAGAAGTATGTTGTCTCTTGTTTCCAAAGCTGAGTTAAAAATTGCTGCTGAGAAAGCGGCAGGTATTACATTACCACCGTTATCATAGAGGGCAGAATGGCAGTTAACGTATTTGAAAAAGTTGTTTTGGATGAATCCGAAAGAGAGTTGCTCTCTGAAAGTCATCGGGATAATGTTTTTGCAAATCAATTGGATGGTATTAACCACAGTGAGGGTGGTTCATTTGACTGGCTTTTGAGTGGATATTCTGAAAACACTTGGAGGCTAAAGCCCCACATTGAATCCGAAGAGCCATCTAAGTACACCATTCAATGGTTTTATGATGACCTAGAAAACATGAGTGGTTGGAGTTACTGGGTTGACGTATGTAAAGATGTCTGTGTTGCAAAAATGAACAGGGAAGATAGGTGCAAACTTAAAACAGGATCGCTAGCGGTATATGCACGAAATTTAAGAAGCCTAGCTCGCTTCCTCTATATCAAGCGAAATTGTAGTCTTGTAGAAGATATCTCTCTTGATGATATCAATGCTTACAAACAGGCTCTGATAGAGCGTGAGCTTAGCTCCTCCACTTTGGAATCCGCTGTAATCCCTCTCCACGATTTGTACTTACTCCGAGGTGCAATCAAGCAGTCATTAAAGTTTGATCCGTTCTCCTCAACGAACAAAACACAATGGGCCAAAACTAACGGAAAGGCAGATGGACACACTAAAACGTTAGTGCCTAGGGAAACTTTTTACCTATTAAATGAGGCGATTAAGAGAGTTTCTACTTCAAAAAAAGACTTGTACCTCTTAGATATCTACATGGGAATTAGAGGGACTGGAGAAGAATTAGATAGAGGTGTCGCTGATAAATTCAAAAGACGAACAGGGGAGAGTTCAGGAGTCTTGATTAAAAGGATTCGTGAGTTATACGGGGCCGCACTGGTTGTGTGTTTTTTGCTGACCGCCGAGAGGCAGCACGAAGCAGCTTTAAGGGATGAATCTGATGTTATCGATTTACTAGAGTCTGAGTTAGACATTTTGGTTGGGATGGAGACAAAAACTTCAGGATCTATTGCAGGTAAAAAAACGGAAGTTGCTGTTATTCAAGAAGTGAAAGATGCTTTCTGTGTAATCATGGAAATTACAAAATACACAAGGAGTGTTGCTGGTACTTCGAAAGTCCTTTTAAAGTTGCCCATGTCACACTGTGCTGCTGGTAACAACCAGAAGCACTACTATTTATCTAGCCATCCTATGTATACCCTTTTAGAGTATTTTGGAAAATCGTGCGGTTTCAACACGGCACTTAGACCTCATATGTTTCGTCGTGCTTACGCTATGATCTGGAGCTGGCGCTATGAAGTTGGGGATCTACATGAACTTTCTAAGATGCTGAAACATAACAATGAAATATTCACCAAGAGATATACGGATGATGAAGATATCTGGGAATTCATGCCTGACGCTCATCAACAAATAGCGTTTGATATTCTGAATAGGGCATTCTCCCAAAAGATTAAAGTTTCAGGAGGAGCATCTAAAACCTTGGAGCGATATAGCCGCATCATCCAAGTAAAATCTAAAATACTCAATCCAACGGAAATTGCTCACTTCATTGATGATCTTATAAATTCAGGTGAAATTACGATAGTTGTTCATGCTGATGGGTATTGTGTTTTCACTAAAGAGACAAAGTGTCATTCAAAGTGCCTCAACTCCAATGGTGAAATTGATGAAGCCCGAAGGGAGGAGTCTCGTTGCGCTGGATGCCCAAACCTAGGGATTGATGATCGTCGTGAAGCCTACTGGCAAAGAAGGATAGATCTTCACCAGCAAGTTATTGAAAATAGTACAAAGCCCATGTTAGTAGAGAAGTCGAAGCGTTTTATCGCTGATATCAAAAACTCTCTGGCTATACAATTAAATTGCTAAGTTGTACTGACTTATATGCAATCTGACGCCTATGGTGGTGAAGCGTGACCTAGTCGTACAGACTGTCCCTTATGCCACCAAAATCGCTTTTGGACATAAACGCGTTAGATTAATGACTCTAACGCGCTTATCTGAGATTAGATAAAGTATCTTGAAACCTTAAACACTTGTTATGCTTCTTAGCCATCAGTGCTACTTGGCATGATTTTTTGCCAAATTTTCATATCAAAACCAATATCAGCCACATTACACGCAACTTTCGCCATTTCTAGTAATTTGTATTCACCAAAGATAAATTGGTCTTTATCTCTGATTAGCTTATATAGATAAAAGACTAATTGAACCTCTTCGATTAACATTTTTTTTGTTAACCTTGAGAATTCCTCCGTGTTCTGCGAGTTTACTTTGTTATAACTTTCTCTCTCTTTTGCACTAACAAGCAAGTCCTCTGAAAACTTGCTTGTATGAATAATCAGCTTTCTAATCTCTTGGTTTAGGACCTTTTCAGTGCCTGCTAACTCGACCATAAGAGCATTAATCAAAGACATATCAATAACAGGCACTCCTACTATATATTTATCTTTGACAGGATTAATAAAATCATCGTATTTATGCGACAAGTCAACTTTGTATTTATCTAGTAATATTTCAAGCTCAAAGTAGAAAGCTCTTTCCTGCAAATTAGCTTTCTTAGTCGCAAGCCTGATAGTCATGTAATGGCCTAATAAAACACCAACTAAACCTACAAATAAATTCTCCATTCGTACTCCGATTTACAAACTGAAGCATAACGCCCGCTTAAGGGGCAGCCAACGCCACTACTAACTTACCGCATAACACCGTAATCAACCAAAACCAACGCATAGTAAAAATGCCACGCGTTGGCTGTCCCTCTTGAAGCGTTTGTTAGCTGCAAGTCACAGTGTGTTCCTTAAGCCCCAATTTCCAAAGATTATCGATATTGTTAAGGTATGTGGATACTTGCTTTCTTGGAGCATTGATAATGACTTCACTAGATACACAGACTGAATCAGTTTCACGATCATAGTAACCAACTTCTACGCACCAAGGATCATTGGAATCCTTTGCTATATCGATTAACCTAGAACGAAAATAAGCGCACGAACCACTAGAATAATAAAATTCTTTTTCAACGATGGCAGTTACACCACCTTTACGTTCCCCGATAAACACAACGGGAGATAACAACTTAGAAAGATATAACTTCTCAATTATATTGATAATTCTTGTGTCATGATCTTCATCCCAAATAACAGCGAAATCATGAATTTGGAAGTGATTAAGATCGTCTAATAATGAGTTACAACTTTCTGTAGAGCGTAATATTGAATAGTGAGTTCCGCGACCAAGGTTTCCGATAGGAGCAGTTTCGTCGTAGATCGTTGTAAATAGTGTAGAGTAAGATGTATGCATATTAACCTCAATTTCACTTGATGTTGCAGTTTCACCTGCGTAATGGGCGATTACCTTTCGAGTAACCACAAGTCACTAATAATCCTATACATAAGCGCCAATTCTGGCAAGTGCAGCTAACGCCGCGTTAAGGGGTGAGTGCCGCCTAAACCAGCTTTCCGCAGACCACTTTCACCACCAAAATCACCGCATACCAAAAATGCCACGCGGCACGAATCCCTCTTTAACGCTTTGTTATGTTTTATTTTCAAGATTATGCTGAACCTTCAAGTATACATCCAGACACTCTTCAACCAAATTCTGCTTACCATGCTGAGCAATCAAAAGATAGATTATGTGGATCAGTATCGTTGCGCCGATATGTCTCTGAAGCTCTGACTGAATATTTTCGACACTAGGCAAATTAGTCGCGGATGCATATAACAATAAATTCCTTTTGTTAGCAGTATCTTTAATGTATTGAAATATTGACGTAATTCCTCGCTCAGATGCAACCGCACGCACTTCGTGCAGGTAATCTTTAGCATTGCCTGAAGCGTCCACATTAACCTGGCTAAGTGGTGGCTCTGGTTGGAAACTAAAGTCGCCGATCTGTAACTGAGTCTTAAGTATATCTCGACCATTACAGCTTTCTACAACTAGCTGATATGGAATTTCACTTACTTTCAATGCAACGCCTAGGAGAGTTAAAAATGGGTAAAGGCCACCCTTATGCTTATGATCATGCATCCTTAGTTCATTAGAACGAAGATATCCTTTACTTTTAATAGCAATAAATAAAGCTGTTGCAGCCTCCTCTTCAGCAGTGATAGCTAAAAACGCTGCCACTTCAGGCATTGTTCTCGCTAGTTCAAAAGCCCGTTCGACATAACGAATGCTAGATTTAGCTGCAAAACCCGAATGTCCCTTCGTACGAGATGACATTTCAAACACTTTCTTCTGAAAATCACTTAACCCCATGAAATCCTCATAAAACATAACGCCTTGTTAAGGGGTGAGTAACGCAATACCGATGCCGCCGCATACCACCTTAAACACTAAAACTAACGCATAGTAAAAATGCCACGCGTTGCGAATCCCTCTTGAACAATTTGTTAGCCCTTTGTCCAAATTTGGTACGTGTAATCAATATTTGAACTGAAACTTTGCTCAAATGTTTGCTTGAAACTCTGTGGAACTGAAGGGAAAAACACGTCGCCAGAGATGTGCTTATGAATCACTGAAAGATGGATAACATCTGCTTGTTCGATTAATGCTTTGTAAATTTCACCACCACCAGAAACAAAGACATGTGTTGTCGTGTTGTCTAAGTAAGCTAAAGCCGATTCAACGCTTGTGAAATAAACAACATCAGGATCATTCGAGACCATTTCAGTACGAGTAACCACAGCATATTTTCTATTCGGAAGTTTACCCATTGAGTCGAAAGTTTTACGACCGACTAAAAGCCAATGATTGTAAGTCATAGCTTTGAACAGGAGCTGCTCACCATATACATGCCAAGGTATATCCAATCCAGAGCCAATTACTCCATTCTCGGAAACAGCTGCCATAATGGATATTTTCATTTTTCCTCCTGAGGGCTAACGCCCTGCTAAGGGGTGAGCAATGCACTGCAAGAGCCACTGCACACCGCCTTAATCACAAAACTCACCGCATGCTGAAAATGCCACGCATTGCGAATCCCGCTTAAGCAGTTTGTTAGCTTAAATTTCAGCACCTTAGATTTACCAAGCCTGAGATTAAACCGATTTGGAAAATCAACAAACCACTTAAGCTTTGAAACCCGAATTGGCTCAAACTTTGTGGCCTTTCATGCGATTTGAAAACCCGAAAATTTTGATAAATCACTTTCGGAAAATTCAAAGCTAAAACAAAACCTCCAAAGCGACTTTGCACCAAACTGGCGAACCTCGCGCAGTCCCAAAACTCAATTGAGGCAACTGTTCGAAACTCATGTTGACAAACAATGTGGATTTGCCGTGGAACCAGAGCGAATGGCCGAAGGAAGAAAGAAAAACCACAAACAACTGATTTTTAATGTTTTAAGCTAACGCCGCGTTAAGTAGTGAGCGACGCCACCACCTAACCTAAACCATTGTGCCGTAAACACTAAATTCAAGGCAAACCGAAAATGCCATGCGTTGCGAATCTGCCTTAAACGCTTTGTTATGTGTTTGCTTTGTCGAGTTGACTTTTACACTTAGAATGCTCACAAGACACTACCGTTAACAATGATTTTGTAAGTTCAAACGCTATTTCAGACTCTTTTTCACTAAAAGCTGTGTAAGGGTTGTAGCCGAAACTGACTTGGTTTTTAGTGCTAACTTTGTAATCCCTAGACACTGCATCGGAATGAGCGATGGCTATGTTGCGTTTACTTATTAAACTATTATGAAACTCGAGTAATTCACTTGATAATTTGCGCTTCCAGCGATTTAACAAAACCCCAAACTTTGTGCTTACCACTTCTTTGTATTCTTGGTCTTTTGTATTGGAAGAACCAAACACTCTACCATAAGCAATTATGAAAGATGATGTTAGAGCCAACTGAATAATTGGCTCTTCGCCAGCTTCATAAGATAATTGCTTTTCTAGGAAATCGTAGCAATACAATAAATCATCAAATGCCATAGTAACCCTGTTGATATAGTGCTCAGATTGTTCCATTTTACCTCCCTGACACATAACGCCGCATTAAGTGGTGAGCAACGCAGACTACTGGACTTAAAGCATTGTACCGTAAACACTAAATTCACAATAAATCAAAAATGCCGAGCGTTGGGAATCCGTCTTAAATGCTTTGTTATGTGCGTAGCCGAATCTTGCGCTTAGTCAGGAACAATTATTACCCCTAATTGCTCCAGTAACTGCTCCTGTTGCCACGAGCATATTTTTACACCTGTAAGATCAATCTTTCGAGGATCTAAACCATTAAGTTCTGAATGACTTAAATCACAGCCTTGTACTCTAAACTGTTCCCAGCAGTCTGCCGAAAAAACGCCACGACTTAAATCTGATTCTTTAAATGAAGCGCCTCGAAGATTTGCACCAATCCATCTATTTTCGAACAGATCACACTTTTCAATAAGTTGCTGCTCAAAATTGGCATAGGATAAGTTACAACCTGTTATGTATGCAGAGCAAAAGTACATTTTATTCGAAACCTGATTTACAAAACTAACTTGGCTAAAATTTGCCCCTTTAAGATCACAATCTCTCAGTTCAATACCAAAGCAATTTGCCCCCTTAAAATGGGACATTGAAAGCTGACAATCTTTAAATGAAGCATCTCGGAGATCAGCATAAGAAAAATCGCACCCTTCCAGTGCCCCCTGCTCTATGAAAGTACAGTTAATGAACTGTGAATCTCGAAGGTTTGACCGCTTAAAATTACAATGTATAAAAGTACAATTGCTAAAGATATGTTCTTGCAAATTCTGATGTGAGAAGTTTACTTGATTATATAATTGCTTTGATTTTTCCATGCTGTAGCTCCAAAAAATATTTGATTTGAAGACTACCATTTACCTGAAAGTTCTCAAGAAAAACAAAACCAATAAAAACAGACACTTAAAACACCCCGTTTTAGCCAAAATAAGGCATCAAAACGGCATTTTAAAGGGTGCCAATTCAAAACAACCGATGCGGCCAGCTAGAAAAAAGTTTTAGTGAATCTGATGGGTTTTAGAGAAAGCACATAACGCTTTCTATGCGGCTTTTAGCCGTCTTTCATATTCCTATGATGCAACCTTTTTAATACCCCATCAACGTGTAATCAATAGGTTAATGAAAGTTAACGGAGGTTAGATTGCATGATGCCTTATAATTTCAGAAAAATGCTGCTACCCAAACTCCTTCGGATAACTTTTGATAGGGGAAAGTACTGTGAACTAAGTGAGCGAGAACTTTTGATCTGAATTGTTTTGGGGCAAAAGTGAGCTAGAGTAATCTGTCAGATCTGATTACATAGCTGGGCTTTGTTGCGTAAAAGAATAATCAACTTCATCTGTGATTCCTCAAGCGGTAACATGCCCATTAATGCCTTATCGCTTGGTAGATAGCTGGAATTACCGAAGAATTTTGTTCTGAATTTTGGCTCCGATTCGTCGTGAATTCACTATTACGCAACAAAGCCACATCGCTGTTAGAGAACTGGCAGATCACGTCCTGACTAATCCAGCTAAGTCATAATTAGATCTTCAACACTTCTATAAAGTAGTCTGCTATATTGTCTCGAAATGTACGCCCACCTCCTGTGGCATTGATCCAGTACTGCCCAGTAGCATCTCTTTTGAAAGCAGCACAGTTTTCCCAGTGTGACGCACTTTTGCCGTAATCAAGCTGACCTAGCTTTTCACCAGCAGCGTAGAGCTGTTGTGTCGTCAGAGTCGTATTTTTCGTCAGGTAGTATGTAACAACACCCAATGCTTGCCAGGTTTGCATGGAACGATGAAATCCGTTGCTACCTTGCTTTAACTGAGGAGCTATATATGAAAGCCAACCGCGCATTAAAGGTATGAGAGCTTCTAAAGCTTTATCAACTAAGCTGCTAGTTATCGCGGATTTATTTGCGAGATGTGTTGGAAGTCGTTTCTCTATCCTGATATTTTTTCCACCTAAACTGGCTAGAATCATTTGGATTAGAGTATTTTTTGTCGTGACAAAACTATCTGATTTAGTAATTTTGTTAAATTCAGAGACCCCGCCAAGTTCATTTAACTCTAAAGCTTCAGATAGTTTTTCTACACCAATAATGAGTGGTGATTCTTGTTCATGTGTAGCAATATACTGAGAGTAAAGTTTGTTCTCTGTAGTATTAACACCAAAAAATAGTTTAGCAGCAGTCTGTTCAGGATTCTTTCCATTACGCTGAAAATACAAGTTAACTTGTATATCAATCGATGCCAGCACCTGCTTCTGTGCAGCAGTCAACGTGTCGGAATTTTTCCTTTTTTTATTTGTGATGGGATCTGTCAAGCCCAACAGTTGGCTCAATGCACTAATGGTAAGAAAACCATCAATGATAGTGGTCTTACTTGAGCTGAATTGGAGTGTAGCTAAGTTTTTGTCGAGATATTCGCATTGAACTTCCCCCAAAATGAACATAGAAACTGAAGGAATACATAAGGGGGCATTATCTTCCACACTTTTCTTATATTGCGTTGTAAGTGTCTGTAGTCGATCCCTGTTAACCGAACGTTCATAACTATCTTCAAAGTGCTCTAGTAACAACTGTTCTTTTGGAAGGTTGGCGAGCAGAGTTTTGGCTGTTGTAAAGCTTTGAACTAAAGATATTCCCCCAAGTACATTGCTGCTTGCGAGACCACTCAGCACTATTTCATCTGCTTGCTTCATTCATTTTTATTCTTAACACATTGATTTTTGCAAATGATAAAGAAAAAAAGTAGAAACTTCTTGATTGGGGCGTCGCCCCGATCAAGAATGAGCGCCCTGAAATTAACTAGGAGCTGAATATGGTTGATAGTAATGAAGAGACTGTGCGTTATGGTCTTACGACAAAACAGGTTTACGGTTGTGCTACGCATTCATCATTTAACGGTGTATACACGATGTCTACGGTTATGACGGTGGCAGATCTTTTACGAACTTGTTCATTTGACTTGATTCCATCGCACCTCAAAACTATTTACAAAGAAATTCAGAGGGTTGCTAGCCCGAGTAGAAGACAGGGATTTGAGGACTACTGCTATAGACACTTAACTGAATCTACAGATATTAGTGGTGTTATTCCCCCAGTGTTAATTGGATGTATGTCTGAAGTGCAAATAGAGATTAGTGAAGACCCACGTATTAACGATGTACTTACGATGCAGCCAGATAGGAATTTTGTAGTAGATGGAGTAAATCGGCTCTCTACGTGCGCAACTATCTTAGGTGGTTATGACCAGTCATTACTAAAAAAAGTAAAAGAATCGGATGCCAGATTGCAGCGGAGAGTTGAGCTATCTGTTTTGCTGCAAAGTTTGAGTGTTCAAGTTGTTTTTATTTTTCGTAAAGATAGAGCACTATCGAAAGCAGACTTTGCTCAAGTATTCGCTGATGTCAATGGTCAGGCGGCTCCTATGAGTACGAATAAGCTCATGAAGCTCGCCAGAACAGATGCTGTCGTTGACTTTGCTCGTGAAATTGGTTCATTACCAATTGTTTTGTCACATGGGGGGATGAGTTCTGAAGCAAGTACCGTAACCCTGAAGAGTGAGTTCATTCTGACGTTGAATACGATCACTCGTTTCATTCTAGGCGCTTTAGGGGGCGAGCGAATGCAAGGTAAGGTCAGAGGTGTACGTGAAATGCCCGATGGTGCAATTTTGTCCCAAAAGCATCTCGAACCAATCAAAAGTGATCTAATACTGTTTTTTGAAACATGGGTTGATTTTCAAGGTGATTCTTTTTCGCAGGATAGAACTGGTTTTCAATTAGTTGCGACTCTGATTCAAGGTTTGGGTTTAGTATTCAACAATTTATGGCGGACTTATGAAACTATTCCTTCAGTTGAACGAACGAATCATATATATCAAGCAGCAAAGAAACTCGGAAGTATGGACTATTCACGAAGAGCAAAGCATTGGGACGGCTGTGGCTGCGTTGGCCTGAGTGAAAATGGCATGTATGTGGTTAATACAGGTGGTGCAACGAGTCGAATCGGTTTTGCTCGACATCTGTCAATCAAGCTAGGGATTCCCTATCGTAATAACTGATTCTTTTTCAATATTTTTTATCCGTTTTACCCCGCTGATTGGAAATTATCTCCTACAAAATTCGTATGTTCACGATAAGGGCGGCATTGTCGCCCCATAGGTTATCTTGGTAGTTCGTAAAATACTGTTTGTGTTTTACGAGCTGATAACGTTGCTCCATTTGTTTCTTCCGCAAGCAAAACTCAACTCTCATAAATACACGTCGAAACTACAATTTTGCTGCAATATTTGATATTGTGGCAAAAACGATTATTGAGTAAGTCAGGATGATTTCAGGTTTAAACAGTGGAAACTGTATTCTTAGCGCTATGGCGAAAGAAAGAGTTAAGAGCGGCATACTAGATCAGGCGCAAGTTGTGGGCTGTAAAGGTGAGTACGCGGTAGTCTTTAACGGTATGGACTGGAATGGTGATCCACTTGTGCTGAGTAGTTCAAGACAACCTTATGAGGCTCGTATCTTCAAGAGCTTAGACGGTGCTATCGCTGAGTTATTGCGTATTGGGCTTACAGAAGCATCTATTAAAATTACAGCTAAATCAGACAACGATTAATCACAAGTCATTGAATTTGGAACAAAGATGAACATTAAAGAAGAGACAGTATATTCAAACAGTGAGACAGCTAATAGCAAACAGCTTGCGATTCTCAAGAAACATTTCCCAAATTGCTTTGATCGTGATGGTAACTTTATTCAAGAGCGAATGCTTGAAGTGGTGAATGACGGTGAAATTGAACTGTCAAAAGAAAGTTATTCGTTGAACTGGCTAGGTAAATCATATTCTCGTTTGCTGGCGAACTTACCACCTAAAACCCTGATTTACGCAGATGTAGAACACAACTCCCAAGACAGGCATAAAGATAGTAAAAACTTGCTGATCAAAGGTGACAATCTCGAAGTGCTAAAGCATTTGGTTAATGCGTATAGCGAGAAGATCAAGATGATCTACATTGACCCACCATACAACACTGGATCAGATGGTTTCGTCTATAATGATGACCGTAAATTTACCAAAGAGCAGCTTGCAGAGTTGGCTGGCCTTGATATTGATGAAGCTGAACGTATTTTGAGTTTTGCAGATCAAGGATCTAGCAGCCATAGTGCTTGGCTTACTTTTATGTATCCTCGACTTTATGTTGCCAGAGAGTTGTTGCGTCAAGATGGCGTGATCTTGATATCAATTGATGATCACGAACATTCGCAGCTCAAAATCTTATGCGATGAAATTTTTGGTGAAGCCAACTTCATTAGTAGTTTTATTTGGCAAGGCGGCAAGAAAAATGACTCAAAAAGATTATCGGTAAGTCACGACTATATCCTTGTCTATGTAAAAAATGATGAGTACTTAAAGTTAAATGAGGTCGTTTGGGAAGAAAGAAAAGAGGGTTTGGATTCGATCTATCAAAAAGTAGCGGAGCTGCTTAAAACACACGGTGAAGACTATTCAGAAGCTTCTCGTGAACTTGCTAAATGGTACAAATCCTTGCCTTCAGACAATCCAGCGAAAGAACACGCCCATTATAGATTTGTGGACAAAGATGGAGCGTATTACGGTGGGGATATGAGTAGCCCCAGCTACCGTAAAAATCTTATTTTTGATTGGAAAGGTTACAAGTGTCCTGCAAATGGGTGGCGATATAATGAGTCGGCGATGGCTGATTTGGACAGACGTAATCTATTGTTGTACCCAGACTCTAAAGATAAAAGGATTCAGTACAAAAGATACTTACATAATACCGAAACTTGGTCGCCATCGACATACTTCTACAAGGATAGAAGAGCTGCTTCTAAACAATTAAAGAAACTGTTGGGAGAAAATGTTTTTGACTTCCCGAAAGATGTCGATGTGATAGCAAAACTGATTCGAATTTTTACTGATGAAGCCGACCTTGTTGTTGATTTTTTTGCTGGCTCAGGCTCTACAGCGGAGGCCGTATTCAAAGTTAATAGTACAGATGGGAAAAGCAATAGATTCATATCTGTGCAGATACCTGAAAATACTGAAGTGAAATCTAATGCTTATAAAGCGGGTTACAAAACTATCTTTGAAATAACAAAAAAACGAATAACTAAAGCATCTGAAATGATTGAGCTAGAAAACCCTAAGTATCAGAGTGATCTCGGTTTTAAAATATTTGAAACAGTTGAAGATTTCCGTGTTGAAGAAGATGACAAAGAATTAGCCTTATCCAATCTTACGATGTTTGATGATGTTTTACTGACTGAGGAGCAGTATCAAACCTTACTAACCACTTGGGTATTGTATGATGGTAGTGAATTAACGACACCGATTTACGATATTGATCTTGATGGATACAGAGCACACCTGTGTGATAGACGCTTGTATATGATTGCCCCAGATTTTAGTAGCAAGGCACTCAAGGCTTTACTTCATAAGCTTGATGATACGGATGACAGAGATTTTGATCCGAACAAGATTATTTATTACGCAAACAACTTTGACAGCGTTAAGCAGATGGAGTTGAACGAAGCTCTGAAGAGCTATGCAAATAAGAAATCTATCGAGATTGATGTGGTGGTACGTAACTGATGAGCAAAGGATTTACTTTTGAAAAGAATTTGCCACACCAAAAAGCTGGTGTCGATGCAGTTCTTAATATGTTTATTGGCGCAGAACCACAACTAGATGATGATCAGAGTGTGCGTCTATTAGCTAATCCTGAGTTGGTTATTACTAAACAGCAGCGACGTACAAACATCAAAGCCATTCACGAGTTTAATGGTATTGAACACAGCAAAAAATATTACAATGAGAATAGTAATGTTATTGACGTGTCGATGGAAACGGGGACAGGTAAGACTTACACCTATACCAAAACGATGTTCGAGCTGAACAAAGTCTTTGGCATCAATAAATTTATCATCATTGTACCAACTCTTTCTATCAAAGCGGGTACGGTGAACTTTCTTAAAAGTGATGCACTTAAAGAACACTTTAGAGAGACAGAGCGTGAACTTAAAACGTATGTTGTTGAAAGTAAAAAATCATCTAAGAAAAATGCCAAATCGTTTATGCCGCAAGCGATTCACGATTTTGTAGAAGCAAACAACTACCACAAAAAATACATTCACGTCATGGTGATTAACTCAGGAATGGTGAATTCACCATCTTTGACCGAGGTGTATGACCGTGGGTTGCTAGGCAATAGGTACAACACACCAATTGAAGCGATTAGCGCAGTAAAGCCATTTATTATAATTGATGAACCTCATAAGTTTCCTAAAGCAAAAACAACTTGGAATAACATTGAAAAGTTCAATGCTCAAAGCATTATCCGCTACGGTGCTACATTCAATGAAGAGTATGAAAATCTTGTCTATCGCCTAACGGCAGTTGACGCATTCAATGATGATCTCGTTAAAGGTATCAATACTTTCATTGAAGAAATGGTAGGCGATGATGTTGCTAGCTTGACGCTGAAAAAATCTACGACCACGGAAGCAACTTTTGAGCTTAATGAAAATGGTTCAAAAACCATCATCAAAGAGGGTAAAGGTGAATCTTTAGCGAAAACGCATCCTGAAATTCACGACCTATACATTGAGTCGATGAACACAAAAATGGTCGTTCTCAGCAATGGTGTTGAACTTAAAGTCAATGAATCAATCAACCCATATTCATACTCTGATACGCTTGAAGACAACATGATGCGTAGGGCGATTAAAGAGCATTTCAAAGTTGAGCGAGAAATGCTCACACAACGCCCTCGAATCAAGCCGTTGACCTTGTTCTTCATCGATGATATCGAGGGCTACCGTGATGGAAATAACATCTCAGGAAGCTTGAAAACCAAGTTTGAAGAGTGGACTTTAGCCGAGGCTAGAACACTTCTAAAAACTGAAAAAGATGAATTCTATAAGCAGTATCTAGAGAAAACGATTGAGGACATAAGTAGTGTTCACGGTGGTTATTTCTCAAAGGATAACAGTGATAAAGATGAAAAAATCGAGCAAGAAATCAATGAGATTTTGCACGATAAAGAGCTGCTTTTATCTTTAGATAACCCTAGACGCTTCATTTTCTCTAAGTGGACCCTTCGAGAAGGTTGGGATAATCCGAACATTTTTACGCTTTGTAAGTTGCGATCCAGTGGTAGTACAACATCAAAACTTCAAGAAGTTGGACGCGGATTACGTTTGCCAGTCAATGAGTATATGGCTCGTGTGAATGGTGAGTTCAGACTAAACTACTTTGTTGACTTTACTGAGAAAGATTTTGTTGCATCCTTAGTGCAAGAAGTGAATCAAACGTCTTTCAAAGAGACAGTTCCATCCAAGTTAACCCAAGAGCTAGAAGATAAAATCTTATCGAAATACCCTGGCCTCGAAGCATTAGATTTGATGATGGACTTGCTTGGAAAAGGGATTATTGACAAAAGTAAAAACTTACTTGGCGCAAATGCCTATAAACAGCTAAAAGATCTGTATCCTCACGCTTTCCCTAGCGGAGTTAAGAGTGGAAAAATCAAAGTTGCAACAGAAGGTAAAAGTCGCTCGAAAATGCGAGTTGGTAAGTTTGATGAGCTAAAACAACTGTGGGAAATGATCAACCAGAAAGCGGTGTTAGAGTACAAAATCGCCAGTGAAGATGAATTTCTAAATTTGTTCACCAAATATCTGCTTGAAGAGTCTGATAAGTTTAAGAAAACTGGGGTCCAAACACGTATCGAAAAAGTGTATATGAGTAATGATACGGCAATGTCAAAAACGGTATTTGGTGATGATGATGACTTCACTAAATTCTGTACTATGACGTACAAAGAGTTTGTTACTCGGCTATCACAAACCGCGTTTATTAAACCATCAACACTACACAAAGCATTTGTTGCAGTGCAAGGTACGATTAATATTACTGACTATTTGAATATTCAGACCATTAGAAAGATCAAATCAGGATTTAGTAAGTTCTTGTTACACAACTCATTTAGTAAGTTTGGGCTTGGATATAACATTATTTCCAGCAGCGTACACCCAACTAAATTTACAGATGAAACAGGCCAAGCTTTGAAAGATGTTGCGGCAAGTGATCTCGGTGTTCACGCGGATCATTCCGTACTACCGCTGGACAGCTACCTATTTGAAGATGTGTTTTATGATTCTGAGTTGGAAAAACTCAACATTACCGATGGTGAAATTGAGTCTGTATCGGTTTTTACTAAGATCCCTAAAAACTCAATAAAAATCCCTGTAGCGGGTGGTTATACCTACTCTCCTGACTTCGCTTATGTGGTTAAAACCAGCGAGGGAGATTATCTGAACTTCATCATAGAAACAAAAAATGTTGAAGGGAAAGAAACTCTAAGAAAGGAAGAAGAACGTAAGATTGAGCACGCTAAAGAGTTATTTAACCAGATCAGTAAAGATGTGAAGGTGGAGTTTAAAACTCAGTTTGCTGATGATGTGATTTACGATCTAATCAAGCGGTCTGTTACTGCTTAGATGTAGTATATCTAAGGAAGGCACTACAACTTATAACCATTCAATAAAAATTGAAAATGACACAAGTGGCACTATAAATCAAAATTCAATTTTGATTGGTCGATTTTCGGATATGAAGTATGAAGCTACATGAGATTAGGTTACAATTTGAGGCGGGAGCATTCAAGGGATGCAGCATTACCCGCCCATTGTTCAGCAATGAAGGTTACATTCTGATTTGCCATGGAAAAAAATCATCATTGGATACTTTTTTGACTGCGCAAAGAGGGACTGATGCTAGGATCTTTAAGACAACCGATGCCGCTATTAGCGCTGCTTATCAAATTGGGTTTAGAGAATTTAAGGTGAGTCTTCCCGAACTCAAATAGTAAGTCAGGGTTAAATGTTCAAATAGAAACTTTGAATCTGACTAACTTTGTTTATGGGGTTGCACGTAGCAACCCCTTCGCTCATCATAATTGGAAAATGATTGTATGAAACTTTGAAATGAACATATAACTTCATTAAGTTTCACATGACACTGGGGGTAGCGGTGAGTCGTAGAGAAGCCAAAAAGCAGATGTTTTATCAAGCATTGAGGAACTCAGTTAGTGCTTTAATTGAAGATGGTAAGGCAGGTAACATCACCCAAAGTGAAGTCATCAAAAATGCGACCTACCCTAATGGTGAGAGTGTAGGTGAGACTACTCTTTTTGGTAAAAGTGCCAAAACGGGTGGTTTTATCCATCAAGAATTTATGAAGGAACTTGATAGCTTAATTAAGGACGCTAACAAAAGTCCCCAAAAGGCTCAACGAAAAACGCTCTCCACTTTAGAAAAGCTCGAAAAAAAGCGTTCAGACTATTCAGAACTTAAAGCGGAATATGACTCTGTTTTAGCTCAGTTTGCCCTTATGATGCAAAGTAAAAATAATGTTAATGAAGCTTCTAATGAGAACCGAGTCAAGACACTGGAGGCTGACTTATATCTTGTAGCATCACTACTAATGATGAGAATTGACGTGGACATTCCAGAGATTTCTGACATCGTCAAAAATTATGAAAAAAAGTACTCTGGTCAAGATAGATTGGCTTTAGCACAGGATAGAGTTTCTCGTTTAGAAAGGCGCATTAGGGACTCCAAAATCACACCAATATTTGGTACGATTAACGAAAGTTAAGAACCTTTACTCATTCGTATAGTAACGGTGATTAAAGATAATGGTTAATCCTATGAATTTAAAGGAAAAAGGTAGAAATTATGAGTAGAGGTTCGGTGAACAAAGT